>NZ_JACHGO010000005.1:0-300000 GCF_014202345.1 Desulfovibrio intestinalis | reverse complement strand
GTCCAAGAAACTACATGCAGGCGCGACAGCGCATACTTGATGCTTGCAAGCGCCCAGCATTCGCCGCGGCTGTTGAATACGCCAAACCCGTGGGTGGCAGCACAGTGCGCGGGCCGTCAATTCGATTTGCCGAGCTTGCTATACAGCAGTGGGGCAATATCCGTGTGGACACGACAACCACGTTTGAAAATGACGAGTTCCGTAAAATTCGTGTCCAGGTTCTTGATCTTGAAACAAATTCTTGTTTCGGGAAGGTCATTACTGTCTATAAAACCGTTGAGCGCAGAAACGGTACTGGTCGTGAAATTATCAGGAGCCGAACGAACACCAACGGGCAAACCGTTTTTATCGTCCGTGCCACCGAGGAAGAGCTTGCCGTGAAAGAAGCGGCTGCAATTTCTAAGGTGGTCCGCAATGAAGGGCTTCGTCTTATCCCACAAGACATAATAGACGAGGCATTGGAAGCGGCGAAGGCGGCGCGGCGCGGTGATGTATCTGATCCGCAGGAGCGTATACGTAAAGTCTGCGATTTGTTTTCAGCCATGCGTGTAACTCCTGAAGATCTGACCTTGTACTTGAGATGCCCGATTGACAAGGCAAGCCCGGCGCAAATTGATGATCTGCAAACCGTGTATACCGCAATTCGCTCTGGTGAAGCGAAATGGTCTGATTACGTACAGTATGAAGATGCCAACCCAGAAAGTGGGACTGCAAACACCGCAGAAAAGCTAAAGGGCAAGTTGTCTGGGGTAAAGGCGGTTGGCGGCAAGGTTACCAATGGGCCGACCAGCACAGCAGAAAATGGGCCACCGCCTGCAAGCCAGGAGCGTACCATCTCATGCCCACGCAAGGACGGCGCGTCTGTACCTGAAGACGACTGTTTCTACTGTCCTGAGCGTGAAAATTGCCCCGAGCTTACCCCAGCAGTTCAATCTTAAATTTCCCACCTCACACACCCCCACAAAAGCCCGCGGCGTTCCCCATGCGTCGCGGGCGCTTTTTTAGGAGATCAACATGGCCAGAAAGAAAGCTAAGGCTCTGCCGCAGCCTGAACCGGAAATGTTCACCATTTATGGCGACATTATACAAGAAACAGAAGAAGCCATCCTTCTTGCTTGCAATGGCGATGAAGTTTGGTTGGCCAAGTCTGAAATTGAATATGCCGGGGAACGCGGCGACATAAATGTTGAAGTGACGCTGCCCGATTGGCTGGCCGAAGACAAAGGGTTGGTGGACGGGCAGGGATACGTAAAGGCTTTCGGTGAAGGGGAAGAAGCCGCGTCAGAGCCTGCCTCTCAGTCCACCGTATCCATCACCCTGACCATCCATGCCGTTTCTGAGGACGGTGAAGCCGCCACTGTTGAAGATCGCCACGGCAATACGGCTGACCTGGCCACGACTGATTTCACGCACGACGCTGACAGCTTGAACATCGGTGACACGCTCCTTTGTAGCGTTCTGGCCAGCGCCATTGAGCCAACCGACCTCTGCCCTGACGAAGTCTCAAGCGAAGAAGCTGTCGCTGATGCGCCTGGGACGTGGCGTAAGCATGATGTCCATTGGCTCAAGCGTGATACCTGCACCAAGGCGTTTCCGTTGTCTGACGAAGACAAGATTGCCCTGGGCAAGGAGATGTCCGCAGCCCAGGCCAGGATTGACATGCTCGAAGACGAGCTTGCAGATACGCGGAAGGAATACAAGGCAAAGATTGATGCGGAACAAAAGCGGTTGAGCAAAGCCGCTGCTGAATTCCGCAGGGGCAAGACTGAGCCGCAAGACGTGCTGTGCGACGTGTACCAGGACTTTGATTCCGGCGAACTTGTCTACGTCACGGCGGACGATGTAGCTGAAGAAATCATGCGCCGCCCCATGACCACAGACGAACGTCGCCCGACGCTGTTTGACGGCCCGCCTGACAGTGGCAAAGGGCATTCAGCGCCCTTGGGCGAAGATCCTCGTAAAAAAGGAACTACGGAGCAGACGCCGCAGACGTGGGGGCATACCTGCATTAACTGTGCACGCATCGACGACGCGGCTGACGGCACACAGGCTGAAGAATGCGCTAATTGCGCTCAGACCGTTGAGGGCGGCCTGGACAACTGGACGCCGCGCCGTGAGTGCCCCACATGCAATTACAAAAGCATGGCGGTCACAATGCCCCCGTGCAGTACTTGCATGCGCAACCCCGAAGCGGCAGACGGCGCCAGTGATGATAATTGGATCACGGACGGCGTGAACGAAGTTCCTGCAGAACAGCCACCCGTGGCTCTGGAGCCGTCGGCAACTGAGTCCGCCATCCAGTGAGCGGTTACGACAACCCGAACCGCCCTGAGTGGCAAGGCAAGAGCAAAACTAAGAACTTTGCCCGCATCTATGCCTCATGCAAGGGCGAAAGGTTGAGTGACGGCAAACCGTCCCGCGCCTGTAAAAAGTGTGGGACGGTCAGTAAAAAGAAAAAATGCCCCATTTGCGGGTGTGGGCTGTTTAACAAACTATGATCCCTTACCTCACCTCACACAACAGGCGGCATCTGGACGGTGTCGCCTGAAATTGTGTGGTGAACATGCCGCCCACTGAGGCGGCTTTTTTATTTCTGGAGGCACAATGCAAACACAGATGAACCTGATTCCCATACTTAATCCCAGTGAAGCGCCGTCAGGGCATTATGCCGTGCTTAAGTCCAGCGTTGTGCCTCTTGATTGCAACGAAAACATTTGTCGCCATTGCGACTGGCGTCCTGAGTGCCAGAAAAACAACCACCCGGTAATGTGTATGCCATATGAAGTTTTGACTCCAGACGGCCGGACACTACGGCGCATGGACGGATGCAGTGTGGTTTTCAAACGTAAATAGCCTCACGGTGGGCCGCGCATACCGACAACGCGGAAGGGATTTCCTATGCCTGAACAAATCAAGGCGTATCGCTGCAAGTACAGGTGCGGAAAAATTGGCACGCAAAAGACCAGGATTAAGGCGCATGAGGCGTGGTGCTTCCGTAATCCGCAGAGCAGGTCATGCTTTACATGCGACCATAATGCAGAAAGTGGGTGTTTGAAGCTTGAAATATCATTCACAGTTTTCAAACTGCAAACTCTCTGCATGTACTACGACAACGCCGCACAAGGGATTAATGGCGTTTCCGCACCAACGCACACACCCAAACCGGATAGATATATCAGCCCGCATCGACAGTTTGAAATAAGCGCCACGGAGGCCATCCATGAGCACACAACTGACGCCAGCCCAAGAACTGCGCGTGTTTGATAAGGCGCTGGACGCTCTGGCCTTTAAGGTCGCTGAGTCCTGCTTATTGTTGGATTGCCCTAACCCCGAAAAATTTGACCCTGCCGGAAAGCGCATAGACCCGTCACCGACTCTGTGCGCGGGGTGCTACCGCGAATGGGCAGTGAACAAGGCCATGAAAGAGATGGAGGCCAGCCATGACTAACACGACCACGATAACGCCGGAAGAGCGGGCGAGACTGAGGGAACAGGCGGACAAATCTTACCTCCTGCCGCTGGATGAAGACGAGGTGCCGAGCGTAGGCTTTGACGGGCTAACTGATGACAGGATTGCCTACATAGCAGCCGCTTGCAACGCCGTGCCGCGCCTACTCACCGCCTTGGAGGCCACCGAGGCCGAGGTGCGCAGGCTGCGGGACTACATGTCCGCCCACGATACATACATAGACGCCTGCTCTGCGGAAGGTGCAGCACGCCGGGGTGGCAATGCCTATAACATTTTACAAGCCCGTGCGTCCGTTGCCGAGGCTTGGGAACAGAAAGAAGCCGCCCGCCGCGCCGTGGCTGAAAGTGACCTTGGACAGGTGAAAAGCATGAGCCGCAAAGAATTTATCAAGTTATATCAAGGTGATTGGGACGAAGCCTTACGCCGAGAAGAGGCCTCAAGGGAGCCTGAACGCCGCGCCGTGGCTGAATCGGAGGTGAAGATATGAACCCTCCTTTGAAGCCTTGCCATAGGTGCGGAGCGCCTGCGCTGGTGGAGAGTTGCAATACCGATGAAGCGTGGAGAATTGTCTGCTCTCGTGATGGCTGCTCCTGCAAGCCCATAAAATATCGGCCCGAAAACAGTCGGTCGCGCGCATGGGCCGTGCAGACGTGGAACAAGCGCGCCGTTGCTGCGGGCGAGGGGGAGTAATGACATTCCTAGACCTCTGCGCAGGCATAGGGGGCTTCACTATGGGGCTGGAATGGGCAGGGATGGAATGCAAAGGGCAGGTGGAAAAAGATGAATTCTGCACAAAGGTTCTCGAAAAAAACTGGCCAGACGTTCAACGGTGGCGTGATGTGTGCGAATGCGCTGCCTCTCCGGACCTCCTCCCGACAGTTGACCTTATTGCCGGCGGATACCCTTGCCAGCCTTTCAGTCTTACCGGGAAGCGCAAGGGCAAGAGAGATGACCGCCACCTCTGGCCGTTCTTTAAGCAGATCATTGCCGCAAAAAGGCCCACTTGGTGCTTGTTTGAGAATGTTGCTGGACACGTCACGATGGGGCTCGACGATGTGCTTTCTGACTTGGACATCCTTGGATACTCCGCATGGAGCATGCTTATTCCAGCTTGTGCCATCAATTCCAAAGACAGACGCGGACGGGTTTGGATTTTGGCCCACACCTTTGGCAACCAACTACAAAGGGGGCCGCTTGAAACCACGCCGCGGTGTAACAAAAAAACAAGCGCTAACGAACAACTGGCAGGATTTCTGCTCACTGGTGATCGGGCATCGGTATCCCTCGCCAGAACTTACAGAAGCGGTCATGGGGTTCCCAACGGGGCACACCGAAATAAAGCCCTAGGGAATGCGGTTAAACCACAGATGGCATGCGAATTAGGCTGCGCGATTATTGCTGCTCACTACGGGAGGGAAGGATGAAACTTATGCATTTAGGGCTGTCCAGAGATGGGCGGACAAATCGTTGGAAAATCATATGTGCTTGCAGCGCTGAAATTCTCCCGCCAACAACGATCTGTGCAACACAGCAGGTTGAATGTAATAAATGTGGCGCAATTATATCTGCCGACTACAACGCGCAAACAGTGACCTTGGTTCGTGATGGCGAGGAGCACCAGCCATGCCCGTCTTAGACCTCGTGCTCGCTCACCACTGGTACGACAAAATAGCCAGCGGCGAAAAGCGGCACGAATACCGTGAGATCAAGCCGTACTGGACTCAAAGACTCTTCTCCAAGCCCTACAGCACTGTCCGCTTCCGCCGTGGGTACACGGCAACTACGATGGAATTTGCACTTGTCGGCATTGACGTAATAACCGAACCAAACGACCTCAACTTGCCACGCTGTTATCGGCTCACGTTGGGGGAGAGGATGGCGGGGCCCATTCAAGAGCCTGCTGAATAAAAAGCCCACCCCAACGATAGGGGCGGGCCACCGCAGCCCCACAGGGAAACAGGGGCTGTTCAAAGAGAAACCACATTGTCAGTAAAACGGCAAGAGCATTAGAGGTAGTATAATGGAAAAGAGTGAAATTTCTAATGAGGCTCAGATACTACTTGGCGCTACAGAGGTGCGCGCCATGCTTGGCGGTATGCCCAGAGCAACATTTTACAGGTACATAAAAAAAGGGATCATCCCACGTCAGCAATACTTAGGATCAACACCAGTATGGCCAAGGGATGTTGTTGAGAATTTAATCAAAAACCTTCCTCATTCGCCAGATGCAAGGGCTCGTAACTCATCGAGGTAGTCAGCCCATGCTTGCATCATTTGACGGCGCTCAGGCAAATATTCGGCCCGGTTGTAAGCACCCCGAACTGAACTTTTTTCGACATGGGCAAGCTGGCGCTCGATAACATCGAAGCGCCAGCACCCCTGTTCATTGAGCAGGGTAGAGGCCATACTCCTGAATCCGTGAGCCGTCATTTCGTCAGACGTGTAGCCCATTCTGCGCAACGCGCAATTCACACCATTTTCCGAAAGCGGCCGCGTTTTATTATGCTGCCCTGGAAAAACATACCGCCCTCTTCCTGTCAGGGCACGTATTCCCTCCAAAACTTCGATGGCTTGCCTTGAAAGCGGGACAATATGTTCTCTGCGCAATTTTGTCTTCTCCGCTGGCAACAACCATTCCTTCTCTTTCCAATCTATTTCATCCCATTCCGCATGCCTAATTTCACCTGGACGACAGAAAGTCAAAGCAGAAAAAACAAGGGCAGCCCGTACAATCGCAGAGCCCTTATATTCATCAATAGTAAGTAGTAGGCGGCCAACTTCAGCAGGGCGTGTAATCGCAGCGAAATGCTTAGAAGTATACGGTACAAGCGCGTCCCTAAGATCTCTGCATGGATCTGACAGGATGATTTTTGTAGCGACCCCATAGCGAAAAATCATAGAGCAAATCCCCAGAACTCTCTGGGCAGTCTCGTAGGCTCCACGCGCTTCAATAGATCGCAGCATGGGGAGCACATCGTGGGGAGTTATGCTTTCGAGTGCCTTATCGCCAAGTACTGGGTAGACGTCTAGCTCAAGTCGCCCCAGAGTTGTTTTTGCATGGCTATCAGACCATATGTTCCCCATGTTGGCACGCCAATCTTCCGCTACGCTTTTGAAGGTGATCGAATCCGCTTTTGGTGTATTTTTATAGTCGGATGGTGGCACTCCTGCGCGCAGGCTCTTCCGATATTCGTCTCGTGCCTCGCGTGCCTCATCAAGGCTTACATCCGGCCACGGCCCAATCGTAAGCCTGCTCTCTTTGCCTCCAAACGCATACTTGAATCGCCAATACTTCCCACCAGCTTTGGTTACCTCTAGATAAAGCCCCTTCTCATCGTAGAAGCGTTCAATCTTGCCTGTGGATTTTATTGTTCTCAATTTTGCAACAGTCAGGGGCATACGAAACCTCTTGGGGTCAAAAAACGGGGTCAAAAAAATAATTATAGATCAATTGACCCCATTTTTGCCCCAAACGTGATTGGGATGTCAATGGACATGATGATACACCGCGACACTAAACAGTCCCAAAAAGTAAAGCCCCGCAAGGCTTTTGGGCCATTGCGGGACTTCGTTAAACATCATTTTGGTGGAGGCGGGGGGAATCGAACCCCCGTCCGAGAACATTCCACTCGAAGCATCTACAGGTTTAGTCCAGGAATAAATTTCACCACGTTGTTGGCCCCTGAACAGGCGCAACGTAGCAATCTCGCCGGTAACCTCCTCGCGGAAAACCCCGGTGAGCGCCGGTCTCCGCCAGTCTGATAAGTGTCGCCATCCAGGGTTATCAGACATGGCCCTGGACGACGTGACCGTTAAACGGTCTTTGCCTCGCTGTTATTAGGCAGCGTAAGCGTAGTCGTAATCGTTGTTGGCAATTACTTGTGTGCCGCTTTTAACGAGGCCAGCGGCGCCTCGACCTGCCGCTACGGCTTCCACGTCCCCGTCGAAACCAGTGCGCCCCCAAATATGGTGGAACAAGAATATAAGCCTGTTACGGACGATTGGCAAGGTCAGCGGATATAGAAATGTGAAAGCGGCCCTTTGAGGCACATGTGGTATCGGCTGAACAGCGGTTCTTCTATCATTTCATCTCCAGCCGCAAGCGCCTGTTGCGCCTGAGAAGCCACTGTCAGGCCGTGAGAGAGCAGGGCCACCTGGGCCATCTGCTGAAAATGTCGCTGTAGGTGAGGCTGTTGCGAGATAATGTGACACAAGCTGTCTGCATCCTCATCATTGCCTTCCACCACCAGCTGACCTGCTGGCGAAAGATACAGCAACAGCCGATCATCAAGTTTCAGACCGCGTTTTTCAACATGACTGCGGATCTGTGCCATAAAGGCTTCTTGCATGATTTCAAGTCTGGCTTCCAACGCCTCAACAAAGCTGCCGCCTGAGCGCTCAAGTTCGCGCAGAATTTGAAGGGTAGACTCATCAAGGGCAGCCAAGGGGGCGTCGCTGTATATTTCAAAATGTTGGCCGCTAGATGAAGTATTGCCGGACTGCACATGGAGCATGCTGTTTATCTGGTTTTGGCTTTCAGGTGTCACAGGCTACCCCGCATATGCTTGTGGTCATTTTTTCCGTGTAAGGTCACGGTGCTAGGTACTAAGCAAGATGGATGCCATATTGGCCTGAAAAAGCCTTTATTAGAAAATATTCTAGAAAATATTAAGAATACCTTCATAAGGCGATTTGCTATTGAGGTTTTTATGATGAAAAAGCAGGCAAGGTGAGGGGGCAGCGCCCCAATTGGGGCTTATTATGCGCTGCAAAGAACTGCGGAAAAATCTTCCCGCAGAATTCAGCGGACGCCGAATTCATGCGGTATGGCGAATTTATTACTGATGGTTGCTGGCAGGCTATTCTGCCTCAAGGCTGCGGGCAACTGCCTCGCCCTGTGCTCCGCCTCCGGCCATACGCGCCAGCTCTTCGTGGCGGGCCGCCTTGTTCAAAGGCAGGCAAAGGGTGAAGGTGGCGTTATCCCGCACGGTTTTGCTGATCTGAAAGTGCTTTCGCGCTTTGGCCGCAAGCTGGGGCCAGTGGGTAATAAGAAGCATCTGGCGGGTACTTGCCAGGGCGTACAGTTTTTCCGCCAGTTTATTAAGCGTAAGCCCGCCGACCCCGGCGTCAACTTCATCAAATATGAAGATGGCGTTTTCTTCATCCTGCCGAACGCTGGCCAGAGCCAACAAAAAGCGTGAAAGTTCGCCACCGGAGGCTATCTTGTCCAGAGGTTGCGGCGCTTGACCCGGGTTGGGAGCCCACAGGATACGCCCGCGCTCATCAAGGATGTTGGGCCAGATTTCATGCTGCTCAAAGTGTGGAATAACCCGTACCTGTTCTGAAAAGCCCAGCTGCCGCAGCTCTTCTTCAAGCGCGTTAGCCATGCCAATTGCCGCGCTGCGGCGCAAGGGAAGAATTTGCTCCACAATAGTTGCGAGCTGTTGCGCCAGTGCTTCTTCTTCCCTGCCAAGGCGGGCAAGATCAAGCGCGCAAACGTCAAGAAACGAGAGATTCTCTGCGATTTCATCACGCAGGGACAGAATTTCCGGCAAGCTTCTGTGCAGTTTGCGTTTGAGTTGCGCCAGGGCAAAAAGTCGCTCCTCAAGCTTATCCATATCAGGCAGTTCCTCCATTTGTGGCGGGCGGCGCAAGCGCCCCCCCAAGTGAAACAACTGCTGGCGAAGCGCGCTAACTGCCTCTGCATCACTGCGCAGGCTGTCGTCATCCTTAACCATGCGGGTCAGCACTTTCTCAAAGTGACTGAGCATGTCCAGCAGGCCCTCGGCATCATCACCGTGCAAAAGGGCCAAAGCCTCTTCATAATTTTCGCGTACATGCTCAAGAGAACGGGCTTGGGCTCGTGTTTCTTCCAGCCGTTCTTCTTCGCCTTCTTCTGGGGATACCTTATCAATTTCCTGCTGCTGCATTTCAAGCAGCTCGCGCTTTTCGGCCAGTCCTGCCTGACGTTCAAGAAGGGCTTTACGTTGGTCAGCCGTTTCATTCAAACGAGAGAGCAGGGCCTCACGCTCACGCAGTAGTTCTGGTTTACCGAGGCCACTTTCCAGAAGGCGCGCCTGAAACGCCGGCTGCAAGAGCTTTTGCTGTGCGTGCTGGCTGGTGTGCGCCACAAGGCGGGGCCGCAAGTCGCGCAGGGTCTCCTGCGAGCGCAGTTCGTCGTTGATGTACAGGCGGCTTCGGCTGGTTTCAGCTAAAATTTCACGGCGCAAAACCATATCTTCACCATCAAGGGTGAACAGAGCCTCAACTTGAGCGCGTTCTGCTCCTGCGCGAACCATATCTGCTGAAAGCCTGTCACCAAGCAAAAAGCCAAGAGCTTTCAAAATAAAGCTCTTGCCGGCACCGGTTTCGCCGGTAAGCACGTTCATGCCCGGCTCGAACTCCAGTTCCATATCTTCGATGAGGGCGAGATTGCGAATGCGCAGGTATTCCAGCATATTATTTACGCCGTCTATGATTTAAAGTTAATCTTTAACTTGAAGTTTGTGGCCTGTAACGCAGCTTATCAACGTCGCAGCCGCGGGTCAAAAATATCTCTCAGGCTTTCGCCAAGCAAGTTATATCCAAGTACTGTTATGAGGATGGCCAGGCCCGGATAGACTGACAACCAGGGGGCGCTTTCAATCACAGCCTTTCCTTCCATAAGCATATTGCCCCAACTGGCGGTTGGGGGCTGCACGCCAAGCCCAAGAAAGCTCAGGCTCGATTCTACCAGAATGGCTCCGGCAACGCCCAATGTAGCGGTAATAAGCACTGGGGCCAAGGCATTGGGCAAAATATGTCGAAAAAGGATCTTGCTTGTTGGCGTGCCTGCCAGGCGCGCAGCGTCCACAAACTCGCGTTCACGCAAGCTGAGGGTTTCAGCGCGAACAAGGCGGGTTACTCCCATCCAGGAGGTGAGACCTATGACGACCATTATATTGGTAAGGTCTGGTTCTAAAAAGGCAATGACTGCAAGAATGAGAAAAAATGAAGGAAAACAGAGCATCACGTCAACAATGCGCATGATGGTTTCGTCCACCCAGCGTCTGAAGTAGCCGCTGATGAGTCCCAGCGTGGTGCCAATGCTGATAGATATGCCCACGGCCACAAAGCCCACCCAAAGGGATATGCGCCCGCCATAGAGCAGGCGGGAAAACACATCACGGCCAAGCCTGTCTGTGCCAAGCCAGAAAAGAGAAGAAGGTGGCTCCAGAATATGGTCCAGATGCAGCGTATCAGGGTGGTAGGGAGCAATCACAGGGGCCAGCAGAGCGGCCAGCGACATGCCAAGCACAATGAGCAAGCCAAGAAGCAGCATGATGTGGCGTCCCAGCAACTTTTTGAGAGCAAGGGGCATCATCAGGCGTCGTCCTTTGTGCTTCTGATGCGCGGGTCGGCCAGGCCGTAACACACGTCAGCCAGCAGGTTGCCAAAAAGTGTGAGCACTGCCCCCAATACAAGGTTGCCCATTATCATCGTGTAATCGCGGGCCATAACAGCGGCGTAAAAAAGCTGCCCAAGGCCCGGCAGGGCAAAAATGGATTCAATAATGACGCTGCCGCCAATCAGGCCGGGGACAGATAGTCCCAGAAGGGTGATGACGGGCAGAAGGGCGTTACGCAACGCATGACGCCAGATAATGGCCCCTTCGCTGAGCCCTTTTGCTCTGGCCGTGAGGATATAATCCTGACGCAGAACCTCAAGCATGCAGGCACGCATGTAGCGCGACATGCTGGCCAGTCCGCCAACTGTGTAGACAAGAATCGGCAGGGCCAGATGTTTGGCCAGATCACAAAACTTTCCCCAAAGGCCCAACTGCTCATAGTTCATTGATGTGAGTCCTGAAATGGGGAGCCATTGCAACTCGATGCCAAAAAACATCATAAGGAGCAAGGCCAGCCAAAAGGACGGCATGGCAAAACCCAAAAAGACCAACACAGTTACAGAACGGTCGAGTAGAGAATTCTGACGGCAAGCTGAAACTATGCCCACTGGAATGGCAATGAGCAGGGTAAAAATCATGGCTGTAACGTTCATGCCCACAGTAAGGGGCAGGCGTTCCATAATTTTTGTCAGCACAGGGCGGGAGTCTGCCGACATTGAGTTGCCGAAATCAAAATGCAGCAGGCGCAGCAGCCAATCCCAGTATTGAACATAAATGGGGCGGTCGAGACCGTATAATGCCTCCAGTCTTTGCCGGGCAGCTTCACCCGCAAGGGGGTTGAGGGTTGTTTCCATATCCGTAGGCGAGCCAGGAGCAAGGTGAATAACCCAAAAGCTGATAAGCGTGATGCCCCATAGCACCACCAACATCCAGAACATTTTGCGCAGGATGTTGGTGATTATGCCAGCCAGTCTGGCTCGGCCGGTGTGCGAGGGCAGAGGGGACATCAATGGCTCTTTATTCTGTGCGGGTCATCCACTGGCGCATGTCTTCAACTTCCTTAACCCACTGGGAAGAAAGACGTAAACCAAGAAAACGGGCGTACAGGGCGTCAAGAAGGTTAGTGCACACTTCCATGAGGTAAAATTTCTCAAGTAGCAGGGCGTCAGGATCATCGTCGCTGTCGCCCTTATCAAGCTTGGGCGTTTTCAGGCTGTTGAGGCAGAAGTCTTCAGCTTTAAGCGATACCTGAAACGCCAACTCTTCTTTTTCAAGGCGAATAAGGGCGCGGCTGACTTTTTTGCCAGTGCCGAGACCAAAACGCGCTTCACGAAGAGGGGAGAGCGAGCCTGAAACCGAGGCAGTCTCGCGCGCGTCGCCTTCGCCACCCTGAACCACAATTCTCTGCTCCATAGAAACGGAGAAGGGGGCTCCTTCTTTATCAGTAAACGCGCCGGGGGCT
Source organism: Desulfovibrio intestinalis (assembly GCF_014202345.1). Classification (NCBI taxonomy): domain Bacteria; kingdom Pseudomonadati; phylum Thermodesulfobacteriota; class Desulfovibrionia; order Desulfovibrionales; family Desulfovibrionaceae; genus Desulfovibrio; species Desulfovibrio intestinalis. Next base: position 287,682 of record NZ_JACHGO010000005.1, on the reverse strand, counting down.
GTATCGCTCTGGTACCAAAGCCATGTCAGAAATTCCTGGCCAAGAACAATGTCTGTGGATTCTCCAAGATAAGGCATACTCATGTGCTGGCTCCGCGGCTAAGACAGGGGGGCAAACTGTGTGGCTTCAAGCTGATCCAGGCGCGCAAGGCTTTCCTCATCAAGCATGGAATCCGCCAGATTGTAGGGCGTCAATTGTTCAAGCTTCAGCTCAAAGGTTTTAAGAAATTCTTCCACAAAAAGGTCAATCATCTTGTTTTGGGTGGAAGCAAACCAAACCTCGTTCCTGTCAATGGACCAAAGCACGTTGAACTCGCTGGGGATAGGCAAAAAACGGGCGCGCAGCCGAAGCATTACCTGTTCTTTGAGTTCTTTTTTGCGTTCCCGCGAAATAAAAGTCTTGCCTTGTTCATTCATGCGGTTTTTCTCGTCGCGCAAAGCCACAGCAAGATGCTTCTTGATGACGCCCGCAGGAATGCGGCGAATATCAAAGCGTAAAGAGAAGACAATATACGCACCTTTTTGAGGTGGTGCCGTAACCCATTCGGTATCCAGCATGTCTTCATAGCAAACCCATCCCTGGGCCTGCATTTCAGGAATGTCGTCAATATCTCGAAAAGCGAACTGCTTAAGCTTGTCGGGGATCTGTGACCAGAGTTCGGTCGGAACCGGATCAAGTATGCGAAAGCGGGTAAAGCTGCACGCACTGTTGGCAAAGCCCATGAAAACTCCTTGATTGGAAGCATGGCCAAGTTGGTTGGCGTTGGTTTGTGTTGTACGTCAGAGCCGTCCTGTGAGCAAGTACGTCAGGTGGGCAGAAAAGATGCGAGGCACGCGGTCAGATGTTTTTTCTAAAGAAAGGCCGCTGGCTTGAAGGATTTGGATGTGAGGAGGTCCTTCTTGATTGCTATTTCAAATGTCCCATAATGATAATTATGTAAACTTTTGTATAAAAGGACCTCAAATACAAGCCTTGACCTCTCCCCCCTATTACCTGCACCATGCGCTGTAGGTATGCATTCAAGGAGAAGACTGTGGCATCTCATAATCATTCGCATCGGCCTGAAAAAAAACAAACCTCATCCAGTCATAAAAACGATTTTTCACGCGATACGCGTCCTGACGCAAAAAATGGCCGCAAATTCGAACAACCTGCAAGAAAAATGTCTTCGCAGTCCGCCCCAGGATCTGATGTTCGTGCAGGTGGTACCTCCAAAGCCCCACAGCCGTCTTTTCATGAGGTGATTGAATCTTCTGATACGGCCATGCGTCTGAACAAGGCTATTGCCGCATCAGGATTATGTTCGCGCCGTAAGGCTGATGAATTCATCCTTGCTGGCCGTGTGGTCGTAAACGGTGTGCCTGAAGTCAATCCGGGAAGGCAGGTGTCGCCACAAGACGCAGTTGCTGTTGATGGGCGACTGCTCACTGGCGCACAAAATTTCTGTTACCTTATGCTTTACAAGCCAGTGCAGGTGGTCTGTACCGTCAGTGATCCTGAAGGGCGTCCCACTGTTATGGATTACCTGCCAGAACCGTTGCGCAAACTACGACTCTACCCTGTTGGGCGTCTTGACTACTTTTCGGAAGGCTTATTGTTATTGACCAATGACGGTCAGCTTGCACAACGCCTTACCCATCCTCGGCATCATCAGCCCAAAACCTATGAAGTTTTTGTGCGTGGAGCTGTGCCAGAGGCGGTGTTGGTTACCATGCGCCGCGGAATGCTATTGGCTGAGGGTGAAAAACTCATGCCGGTAAAAGTGGATGCACGGCCACTTCAGGGGCGAACCTTGTTACGAATGGTTCTCCATCAAGGCGTAAATCGTCAGATACGCCGCATGTGCCGTGACCTTGGTCTTGTAATTCTTAGCCTCAAGCGTGTCGCGCAGGGGCCGCTGGAACTGAGAGATCTTGCTGTTGGGACGGCGCGCCAGTTGACTCAAGCTGAAGTCGCGGCTTTAAAAAAGAGTGTTGAACTATAGGAGATAGGAATGCGGAAGCTCTTTCTGGTTTTTCTGATCGCCTTCGGCCTTTGTGTTCATAGTGCCGTTGCTTTTGGAGCAACAACAGCGCCGGATGTGGCAACGGAAGCAGCTGAGGCGTGGCTTGCTCTGGCAGATAAAGGCGACGCACAAGCCACGTGGCATGAGGCCGCTGGAGCATTTAAAGCTGGTATTGAACAGAAAGACTGGGAAAAGACTTTACCACAGGCTCGACAGCCTTTGGGTGAAGTAACAAGCAGGAAACTTCAATCTTCTGAGATCACCACTACGCTGCCAGGGGTTGCTGATGGCGAGTATGTGATTTTTCGTTTTCAAACAAGCTTTGCCAATAAAAAAAGTGCATCAGAGGCCTTGCTGATGCAAAAAGAGGCTGACGGAGTTTGGCGAACTGTTGGCTATTTCATCCAGTAAGCGGAATGCGCTTTTTTGTGACAAATAAAAGTCCGGCCCTAGGGCCGGACTTTTATTGTAGCAATTGTATTTTGATTCGCTGTCAGGATTTAAGCAGGTGTTCCATAAAATCAATGGCGTCTTTCTGAATAGCTGACAGATGGTCCTCGCCTTTAAAACTTTCTGTATACACCTTGCAAATTGGTTCCGTACCCGATGGGCGAACAGCAAACCAGCCATCAGCACTGGAAACTTTTACTCCACCAATGGGAGCATCGTTAGCAGGTGCTCTGGTAATGATTTCGGTAACTGGTGAACCGCCAAGACTTGTCAGTTCGACATTTTCTGGAGTTAACGCCTTAAGTTTGGCCCTTACCTGATCGTCGGCTGGCGCGTCCAGCCTTTGGTACACCGGGCTACCCAGTCTGCCCGTGAGTTTTTCATACAGCTCTGAGGGGGATGACTGCTCTACTGCCATCATTTCTGCGGCCAGCAAGCACATAAGAGGGCCATCCTTGTCTGTGCTCCAGGGGCTGCCGTCGAAGCACAGAAAAGATGCTCCCGCGCTTTCTTCGCAGCCCAAGCCGCAACGACCATTCAAAAGATAAGGCACAAACCATTTGAATCCCACTGGCACTTCCACTACTGGGCGTTTAATATCCTGCCCTACTCTGTCCAGCAAGGCACTGGTGACAAGAGTTTTTCCGATGCCAGCGTCAGTAGGCCAGGCTGGCCGTGTGCGGAACAGGTACCATGCAGCCACAGATAGAAAATGGTTGGGATTCATAAGCTCCTGACTGGTGACAATGCCGTGCCGATCAGAGTCGGGATCGCAGGCCACAGCCAGGTCAAAGCAGTCACGCATTTTCAGCAGGCCGCTCATAGCATAGGGGGAGGAGCAATCCATGCGGATTTTTCCATCCTTGTCAAAAGGCACAAAGCGGAATGTGGGGTCAATCGCCTTGTTAACAACAGTAATTTCAATGCCGTATGCTTCAGCTATCGGTTCCCACATTTGCAGGCTTGCACCGCCCAGCGGATCTACCCCGAGCCGTAATCCCGAGGCTGCAATGGCTTTCATATCCAGCACTTTAGGCAAATCTTCAACGTATGTGCGGATGAAGTCGTATTCTTTCACCAGTGGTGAGCTGAGAGCAGCTCGCAAATGCGTCAGCTGAACGCCGCGGTTACCTTTTTCAAGGTAGATGTTGGCGCTTTTTTCAATTTGATCCGTAACATGAGTTTCCGCTGGCCCGCCATGCGGCGGGTTGTATTTGAAACCTCCATCACGCGGGGGGTTGTGCGAGGGCGTAATTACAATGCCGTCGGCCAACGCTGTAGTTCGGCCCGTGTTCCACCGCAATATGGCGTGTGAGATGGCAGGAGTTGCTGTGTACATCCCGGATGGAGCCACATAAACCTGCACGTCGTTGGCCACCAAGACCTCAAGCGCTGAGCGAAACGCCGCTTCAGACAAGGCATGCGTATCTCCACCGAGAAAAAGCGGCCCGTCTATTCCATTGCTCTTGCGATAGTCACACACGGCCTGCGTGATGGCATAAATATGTTCTTCATTAAAAGTGTGCAGTAACGAAGAACCCCTATGTCCAGACGTGCCGAACGAAACACGTTGCGCAGGATCTGTGGGATTGGGAAATTCGGTAAAATAGGCACTGACAAGAGCCGGAATGTTTTCCAGATCTTCCGGCATAGGCAGTGTGCCAGCTTTGGCATGAACTACGGGCATGGCGTAACCTCCACTATCACTGCAAATAACATAGTGGATTATGGGTTGTCACGCGCAGAACGGGTCAAAATACGGGTACTGCCCGAACGCTGGGCACAAAAGTATTCAATGTATTCGTACATTCGTTCGGCGTTAAATATAAAAAAGGCCGCCCCTATGTGGAGCGGCCCAAAGATCAAGAGTCAGCGTTATTGCCGACGCTATTTGCCAAGAGGCACAGTGCGGAAATAAACATCACCACGCCGCGAAATTTGCAGCATGATAGCACCGCGCTTGACGCCCTCGTCGTTCACAATTTTTGACAGAGCCGCAGATGTATTCACCGGCTTCAAATTAGCCTTGAGGATCACATCACCGGGACGCAGGTCTGCTTCGGCGGCGGGCTTATTTGCAGCCACATCCACAATGAGCAGTCCTTCGTTTTTGTCAATCTTCATATCCCGGCGTTCTGTCTCGTTGAGGGGACGAACAGAAATGCCCAGCATGCCTTCGTTTTGTTTGGCTTCGCCTTTGTTTCCAGCAGAAGCCTGAGATGCAGACTGGCGTTCACCCAGCGTGACTGTGAGGTCAAGTGTTTTACCGTCACGCCAAACTTTTATGATAGCCTGGCTGCCAGGAACCTTTTCAGCAATAGCACGCAACAGAGCGGATGCGTCGTCAATATTCTTGCCGTCTACGGCCAGAATTATGTCGCCATCCTTCATGCCGCCCTTGGCTGCAGGTTCATTTTCCATAACACTGCCAATAAGGGCACCCTTGGCGTCTTTCATGCCCAGGGCCTTTGCAGTGTTTTCCTCGACATCCTGAATGGTCACGCCGATCCAGCCACGGCTGACTTTCTTGCCGCTTTTAATCTGGTCGATGATCTTGGCAGCCATATTACTGGGGATGGCAAAACCAATGCCCTGTCCACTGGCAATAATGGCAGTGTTGATGCCCACCACCTGGCCCTGCATGTTCAACAGCGGGCCACCGCTATTGCCAGGGTTAATGGATGCGTCAGTCTGAAGAAAGTTGTCAAAAGGACCGGCATGAATGTTACGGTTTTTGGCCGATAGAATACCCGCAGTTACGGTATGATCAAGACCAAAAGGGTTGCCGATGGCCAACAGCCATTCGCCGACCTTAAGTTCATCAGAATTGCCAAAGTTCAAAAACGGCAGATCTTTTTTGATGTCTACCTTGAGCAGAGCCAAATCTGTTTCTTCATCAGCGCCAATAAGGTTAGCCGTGAAAGATTCACTTTTGCCATTATCCTGGTCCAAGGTAACGCGAATAACGTCTGCATCTGCCACCACATGGTTGTTGGTGACTATATAGCCGTCAGACGACACCAAAAAACCGGAACCGAGCGATTTTTGTTTGGATTGGGGGCGCTTGCCATCGCGCTTGCCACCAAACTGGTCAAAAAACCTTTCAAAGCCGGGAGGTATATTGCGGAACATCTCACCAAAAAGCTCTTCAGAGCCACCATTGGTGGCCATCTTTTCAGTGTTGATGTTAACCACAGCAGGGCCGCTTTTTGCGGCCAGTTCGCTGAAGTCCGGCAGGTTGGCTGCCTGGGCAAGCTGCGAACCTACCACGAAGGTAACAGTTAGCAGAGCCGTTAGGCATTTTTTTATAAGCATGGATAAACTCCTAGTTACTTGTTTTGCATGGCTTTATGCAAAGCTTGTGCCAGTGTGTTTAATCCCGTGTTTCCAGAAGTTGCGCCGAGGTTGGCGTGCTGTTTCCAAGCCTTATCGTCAGCAGCGGGCGAAGCTTCAGTGCCCTCAGGAGCAAGGCTGATGCGGCGCATGGCGGTATCGATATTTTGTACTATTAAGGCCACGCTGTCGCCCTTGTCCAATTTGCTGTACTGCCCAGAGTTTTTAGAATTCTTGATAACTCCAGCAGGCAAAAGGCCAGTAATGCCAGGTGCCAATGTAATGAAAAGGCCGTGGGGGCTGCGCCCTTCCACTATACCCTGTACCAGAGAGCCCGCAGCAAAGCGCTGTGCGGCGTCCTGCCAGGGGTCCCCTTCTGCTTCGCGCAAACTCAGGGATATGCGACGGGTTTCACTGTTAATGTCTTTGATTTTTACGGCAATGTTATCACCAGCCTGAACGATTTCTTCAGGCTTGGTTACACGCTTGGTCCATGACAATTCTGAAATATGCACAAGACCTTCAATGCCCGGCAGAATTTCAACAAAAACGCCAAAAGGAGCCAGGCGAACTACTCTGCCCTGCGCAACTGTACCAGCTTCAAGCTTTTGTGACACATCCTGCCAAGGGTCGCCTTCAGCCTGCTTACGCGAAAGGGAAATTCGAACCTGTCCCTTATCGTTTTTGCTGATGGAAAGAACTTTGGCGCGAACCGTGTCGCCCAAGGATACGGCCTCATCGGGGGTGCCCACACGAGACCATGAAAGTTCGGAAAGGTGGATCATGCCTTCAACGGCGCTGTCCAGTTCCATAAAAGCACCGAAAGGCGCAAATCGTGATATCTTACCTTCAACAGTAGCGCCAACTTCAAGTTTTTCAAGCAGAACTTCAAGTTGGGCCTGGCGTTCGCGGTCAAGCAGGGCGCGGCGGGACACTACGATATTGCGTCCCCTGTTCTCAACCCTGATAACAAGAAACTGCAGCATACGGCCTACAAGCGAATCCGCTTCTTCCGATGCCGCCAGACCAATCTGGCTACCAGGGCAAAAGGCGGTTTTGCCCATAACTTCAACGGTGTAACCGCCTTTGCATGTGCCTGCGATTCGGCCCTCAACGGGAAGGCCAGCATCCCGGGCTTCCTCAAGCGCAGCTACACCGCTGCCGCTCATGGAGCGGGAAAGGCGAATTTCTTGGGAAGACACGCCGACAACCCATGCTTCCACGGTGTCGCCGGGGCCCGCGGTTTCCTTGCCGTCAGCGTCAAGGATGTCTTTACGCTCCATGATGCCGTCAACCTTTATGCCCACGTCAATAAAAACGCTGTCACCAGTTACGGCAATAACAGTACCAGTAACTTTTTGCCCCGTTTGAAGGCGGTGTCCAGATGTTTCGTGGGCTGCCAGCATAGCGGCAAAATCCTCAACGCCTTCCTCCTGCATGGAGGCCGCGAATTTTTCCTCGGTCATATTTCCTGCTCCTTAAAGCTGGGCTAATTGCTCAAGTTGATGATAATACTTTATACGCCGTCAGAAAACAACGATGTTTTGTCTGCTTTGGCGCAACATTTGTTTGATATTTTGCAAAGATAAAATATTTTACACATGGTTTGCGGCGTTGATCTGCCCTGTCCTACAATGACGTTCTTGAAGTCCTTGCCACTGACAAAATAGCGGCCAAGGCTGCCCAATGGCGAAAGGCCGTGGCGCACTTCGGCGTCACGGCCTTTCTATTATTCAAAAATGTTTATAATCAGTTGGTTGAATATGTCCATGTACTGCGTGGTGAAGGCTTGTTGCGAAGTTGCTCTGTTGCAATTCTCAGTTAGTAACCGCTGTAGTGTTTTTTACTGGAATAATTCCTTCTCAGGCACCTTGCTTTCAATGCGGTCTTCAACCTCTACGCCTTTGGGAGGCGTAAACGTGAATTCCGAAGCTTTTATGCTGACGTCAGGAGTGAAGCGTGTGAACAATATTTCGTTGCCGTTGCCATAAAAATCCAAAATATTGGCCCGGCGAATATACCCTGTTTCCGGTTCTACCCATATTATGGCTTCAACCATTTGTGGCGCGGGCTCTTTAGGGAAGAGGCGTAGCTTTGACAAGCCACCCTCCTTGCCCTCAGGCTTTACTTCGAAATCTTTGTTCAGGGCCGCCTGACCGGTGATCACCTGAATAATGCTGCGTGAATCCTGAACCAAACTGGGGGGGTAGCGATAGGCTACGTCTTCTTCAGGCAGGTAATTCCAAATTTCCTTACCTGTAACCACCAACGTTTCTTCGTGAGGACTGGCCGTTTGCCAGCGGATCAGCAACGGTTTTTTGAACAGCAATTTGCCTTGCCGTTTTTCTACAGAACCACTTTCTTTATGGGTAAGAGTCTGCTCAAAGTCCGCAGTAAATGAGCCCAGTTTTTCGTATCTGGCCTGGATGGCTGCAGCCATGTCCTGAGCCTGGACCGATACTGGCGGGGCGATGAAAAGGCTCAGGGCTACTGTTGCCACGATTGCGCGTACTGTCCGCATATAACCTCCGCGGCCCGCACAGGGCCTTAAACATATGGCAGAATACTTTATAGTCTGAATTTACTTTACAACTGCGCGAGGTTTGCTGCCGTCCGCAGGCCCTATGATGCCATCATGTTCAAGCTGTTCCACCAGGCGTGCCGCCCGGTTGAAACCAATCTTGAAGCGACGCTGCACAAGAGATATGGACGCCCGGCCCTGCTCGCTCACAAAGGCCTGTACCTCGCCATACAAAGGATCACTGGCAGCGTCTCCACCTCCGCCCCCTGCGCCACCCATTGCGGCATCAAGACCCCACTGAGCGAAGTCAACCTTGTAGGATGGGCTCAAATGGCGCTTCCAGTGGTCAACCACACTCTGTACTTCCTCATCGCTCAGGAAAGGGCCATGCAAGCGTTGCAACCGCCCACCGCTGGGCTTGAACAGCATGTCGCCGCGTCCAAGCAGGTGCTCTGCACCAACCTGATCAAGGATTGTGCGAGAGTCGTGCTTGGAGGTGACCTGAAATGAAATGCGGCAAGGAAAGTTTGCCTTGATAAGGCCTGTGACCACGTCCACACTGGGGCGTTGTGTTGCCAAAATAAGATGAATGCCAGCAGCGCGCGCAAGCTGCGCCAGGCGCACAATGCTTGTTTCCACTTCGCGTGCAGCTGTCATCATAAGGTCGGCCAATTCATCGATAACAATAACAAGGTAAGGCAAAGGCTCCAGATCCGAAAAATCTGGCGGCAGATCGTTCTTATAGGCGGCAAGTTTCTGGTTAAAACTAGAAACATTACGAACGCCAAGCCGGGCCATGGCCGCATATCGGCGGTCCATTTCGTGCACAGCCCATTCTAAAGCGTTTTTGGCCTCGCTCATTTCTGTAACAACAGGATGCACCAGATGGGGGGCATCAGCGTATACAGCCATTTCGATCCGTTTGGGGTCAATGAGTAAAAGCTGCATGTCCTGCGGTTGAGTGCGGTAAAGCAAACTGACGAGGATGCCATTAAGACATACACTTTTTCCTGCGCCTGTGGCTCCAGCCACAAGAAGATGCGGCATCCGGGTCAGGTCGGCCATGAAGGGCTTGCCTGCAATGTCTTTGCCAAGGATCATCGTCAAGGGGCCGCAACCGGTGCGGAATGCTTCGCAGGCGGCCAGCTCCCGAAAGTTCACGGTTTCGCGTTGTTCATTGGGAATTTCGATGCCAACAGTATCTGAACCAGGGATAGGCGCCTGAATGCGTATGGCCACCGCCTTGAGGGCCAACGCCAGATCGTCGGTCAAGTTTGATATACGGTTTACCCGAATACCAGGAGCCGGGCGAACTTCAAACATGGTAACCACCGGACCGGGGGTGATGCGCACAAGTTCGCTTTGAATGTCAAAATCATTAAGGCAAGCCATCAGAGCCTGGCCCCGCGCCTGAAGATCTTCACGGCTGAGCCCCCCCGCCTGCTGCGATGGCGGAGCCAGCAGGTCAAGACCCGGCAAGGGGATTGCCGCTTTTTTTCTAAAAGGAGCAGTAACTGCGGCTACGAGTCCTGATTCAGACGAAGAAGCCTGTCGTTTTACTGGGGAGTTATTTTCGGCTGTAGTTGCAACATCGCCAGGTTCATCGTCCGAAAAAGTGCTGTCGGTTTCAACGTACGGAGCCTCTGAGCTTTCCGGCGAAGTCGTTTTCGTCGATGATGTTTGAAGACGGTGAGCAGACTTGTTTCCTTCTTTCACCAGTGGTTGTCCGTTTAAGTCCTGGGCAACTGCAAATGGATCGTCATCATGCGTTTCGTGTGCAGGCACCAAGGGAGCCGTGGACTCAACGCTATCCATACATGGTCTGTCAGAAGCAGAAATTTTTTCATCATAAACGTCAGGCAGAGATTCGGCCGTTGGGTGAATGTCACCCAACTTATCACGCCATCGGGCCAGAAAAGACCAGTTGGGCCAAGAAATTTTGAAGCTTCTTTTGGCAACAGCTTTTTCTTCAAGCTCTGGGCTAAGAGAGTGCTGTACAATTTCTGGCTGTACCTGGAGACGGCCTCGGGTCTGTTTTGAATCTGTTTTTGCTGGTTTTTCTTGTTTGGCTGCGGCTTCTCCATCATCCCCCGATTCAAGCCGGGCTTCCAGCTTGTCGCGCAGTATATGAAGCAGGCGCCCCGCCAAGCTGAACCAGGATATGTTCCACGCCAACTGGAGACCAGCAAGAAAAATGAAAATCCAGACAAGGGCCGAGCCGCCAGGGCTGAGATAGCGGCTGGCGTTGCTGTGCAATGCGCTGCCAACCATGCCGCCGCCCCAGACGTCGCCGATGGAGAAATCCCAAGCGGCGCCAGCTACAAGCAGGCAGATTGTCAGAAAAAAGAAGCCGCACCAGCGCCACCAGTGCATGCCATAGGCCGGAGAAACGTAGGCCGCTCCCAGTGCCCCGAAAACCAATGGGCACAGGAAGGCGGCCACGCCAAACACATCGTTAAGAAAGCCAGCGGTGTATGCGCCAAAGAGTCCTGCTTTGTTATGTACGTCAACAGTCCCGCTAACCACATGGTTGAGGCTGGGGTCAGCTGCGTCAAAGCTGAGCAAACTGAGCAAAAGCAACAGTGCCCAGAAAAGCAGAAAAAGGCCTAGAAGTTCGCGGCTAAATTTATGGGCGTCCGTAGGGCTACCCTCCCGAACCAGTCATTATTCCCGGCCCAGGTATTCCTTGGAACGGGTGTCCACTTTAACGCGGTCACCTTCGTTTACGAAAATGGGCACCTGCACTACAAGACCTGTTTCAAGCTTGGCGGCCTTGGTGACGTTGCTGACCGTATCACCCTTGGCGCCCGGCTCTGTTTCCACAACAGTCAGTACCAGGCTGACGGGGATGTCGATATCAAGCGGGCTGCCCCTGTAAAGCAGCACACGGCACTCTTGACCATCCTTCAAAAAGCCTTCTTTGCCATCCGTGGTGGAGATGGGCATCTGAATTTGCTCATAGGTGGTCATGTCCATAAAAATGAGTTCATCATCCTGGCGATACAGGAACTGCATGTCACGGGTTTCAAGGTCAGGCTTGCCGACCTTTTCGCCGGACCGGAACGTGATGTCCTGCATGCGTCCAGTGAGAATGTTGCGCAACTTGGTGCGCACCATAGCACCGCCCTTGCCGGGCTTGAAGTGCTGGAAATCCACAATTTCGTAGGGCGTGCCTTCGACTTCGATTTTAAGGCCCTTGCGAAAATCCGTGGTTGAATACATAGTTACCTCCTACTTGTCGCCGCGTACCGGCATAAACTGGCAGTAAGGCCGGACATTTGCCAACAAGGGCAAGAGCGGCTACCTTGTTCAGAAGCAATTTTAAGAAAATCACGTTTCCGAACAGTAAATATTTGCCGAAAGTCGAACGGTTGTCAACACTCAACTCTCAAGTATCACATGAGGTTTTTATGGCTATCAGTCTTACGCTGGAAAGCACTGCTTATACATTGGATCAGCTGACGGCCCGGCCTGAAGCACAGATAGCCCTTGCTGGTCGGTCAAATGTAGGAAAGTCCTCTCTTGTCAACGCACTGGCAGGGAGAAAGAAATTGGCCAAGGTCAGCTCGACGCCAGGCAAAACGCGCTCTGTCAATTTTTACATGGTAGAGCCATTGGGCTTTTACCTTGTGGATTTGCCTGGTTATGGCTACGCACGCGCCAGCCACAGTGAAAGAGAAAAATGGGCTCGGCTGCTGGAGAAGTATTTGGTTGAATGTTCCAGCCTTAAGGCTTTGGCTTTGTTGCTTGACTGCCGCCTGCCACCCCAGCAGCTTGATCTGAACCTGGCTGCGTTTGCCCAAAGAAATCGCCTGCACTTGGTGCCCATTCTGACTAAAGTTGATAAATGCAACCAGAAGGAACGCGCATTCAGGCAAAAAGAGTGGCAAGACATCGTTGGTATCTGCCCCGTGTTGACGTCATCCAGCAGTCGCTTTGGTATTGAAAATTTGTGGCGTTCATTGGCTGAAGCCGCTGGCGTTGAAGAACCGACCTTTAAAGCTCTGTAGCAAGATATTTTCGGTTCTTCATGCTGCGGGCTTTGTGCCGGGCTCCATGTGTATAATAATGCGTCCCAGCTGTGGGATGCTGATTCGTAACTGCTTTTCGAGGCGCATGCATATTGTGTGCGCCTCTTCTACATTCAAAACGGGATCAACATCGCAATGAAAGGAAATGCAAACCCCCTGCTCCGGCAGCTCGTACGTTGAGAATTTGTGAGGGGCTGTGACCAGGGGTTCTTTGGCCACAGCGGTTTCAATTTCACGCCACGCCATTTCTGCATAGGACAGGGACACCGAAGCTCCGTAGGCCAAGGCACAGGCCGCTCCCTCTGGCTCAAGGTGACTCACTACCTCGACCTGGGGAATTGCCGCACGCAGGGCATCCTCGAAATCTTTGACTCGCTTGTATGCTTGAACAAAGGGCATGCTGCCGGGCAGTTCAATATGCAGCTCAATATGGCAACTTTCAGGTGAACGCAGAATTTGCACGTTGTGCACGGCAAGGCCATGACTCCATGCCGTGTGCTGCACCAGAGCAAAGGGGTCACAATGTCTGGCTTCGTCGGCACTGTGCGGTTCAACATGAATGGTAACATCTGCCCCATCCAGCACCAGAGCTACCGCCTGTTCCGCTTCATGCGCCAGCCGATGTCCTTCGCTTACCTTGATTCCCGGCTCCACGCCTACAGTCAGATCAACAAAATTGATGGGCCCACTGGAGCGCAGGCGCACATCCCGGACATCGGTAATGCCTTGCACTTCTGTCACAGCTGCAATGATTGCCAGTCGTTCACGGGTAGATCCTGAATCCATCAGCGTATCGACCGCTTGCATCGCCATGCGAACGCTTGCCCGAAAAATGATTAAGGCCACCAGTAAAGCTGCAACCGTGTCGGCCTGAACCAGCATTTCATGTAAAGGGGCTGGCAGGCTGAGTTCAGAAGCAACCCAAACCGCAAGAACGCCCACAAGTACCACAGCTGAAGACAGAATATCTGTTGAAAAATGCAGCGCGTCTGCTTCAAGCGCCTGGCTTTTGTATTTTTTAGCCACACGGCGCAGGATTCGCACTCTGTTCACGTCAATAATGATAGACAGGGCCATAACGCCCACGCCCCATAATGAAGGTGTCACAGGGGTATCGCCAGCCATAAGGCGCTGTACACCTTCATAAACAACCCATATGCAGGTAAGGAACAAAAGCAGAGTTTCGGCCAGTGCCGAAAGATTTTCTACCTTGCCGTGGCCATACGGGTGGCGCGCGTCAGCTGGCTTGGAAGCTATGCGCACAGCTGCCAATGTGATGGCGGCAGCCAGAAGATCCAGGCCGCTATGCAAAGCCTCTGACAGGATGCCAAGGCTGTTGGTTTGCAAGCCAACGATAAGTTTAACGGCTGTGAGGGCAAAGGCGGCCCAAAGCGATGTGAGCGCCGCCCGTTTTTTTTCAGCACCAGCTTCCAAAGACTCAACCATTGAGTAACTCCATTGGTAAAAAAAAGCCCCCGAAGGGGCTTTAATTTACGTTCTTACAACCATTTGAACCAGTCTCGCCAAGAGCCTTGCCGCTTCTGGCGTGTCTCTTTGGCCTGTTCTTCCTTGTAGTTGTGGTAGGCCACCAAGCTTTTTTCTTTGGCATGCTCAGCCACTTCCGGCACATCCTGGAAGTTCTTCATGATAAATTCGTAACGATGCCATGCCGGACCGTATTTTTTCATGTGCCAGAACACATCAGCAATATAAAGCTCGTGTTCAGCCATGAGTTTGCGGCAAGTCAGCATGTGTTCTTCCGCGCCCTTGGCGTAGGGAGAGTCGGGATACATTTGGTGCAAACGATTGAAGTAATCGTAAGCTTCCTGAAGCTCTGTAGTGGCCCTGTCAACGGAACGGAACTGCTTCATCAGGGACATGCCCGTCTGGTACAGCACATAGGGGATGGCCTCATGCCTTGGGTGCAGGGATTCGAAATCCTTGTAGCTTTCAGTGGCAAGCTCGTACTCCTCATCAAGGAAGTAGGCGTCACCCAAAGAAAGTTCTGCATCTATGGTATAAGGGCTGAATGGGTAAGTATCACGCAGTTTGTTATACAGCTCCACGGCACGCACATAATTTTTTTCACTCATGGCGTCGTTGGCGGCTTCAAAAATTTCCTGCGCAGTGTCTTCGGCGGGCGGCAAATAAATCATGTCAATGATGCCGCAACCGGATACCATGAATATACTCATGGCAAGCAGAAAGGAGCGTAACAATTTTTTATGCATGGAGCTGTTCCAAGAATACAAATGCCGCTTGTGCGGCGGTTGCGCCATCGCCGGCGGCAGTGATAACCTGGCGGCACAGCTTTGAGCGAATGTCGCCAGCGGCAAAGATGCCGGGGATATTGGTGCGCATTTCTGTATCAGTCACTATAAAGCCCTGTTCATCAAGCTCAATGCCTTGCGGCAGAAAGTTTGTAACAGGAGCAAAGCCTACATAAACGAAAAGCCCATCAACTGGCAACAGCTCTTCATGGCCGGTTTGGAGATTCTTTACGGTCAGACCTGTCAGCGCATCATTACCGTGCAGTTTGGTAATAACCGAACTGCGCATGATATTTACCTTTTCTGGCATACTTTCGAGCCTGTCTTCATAGACTTTGAGCCCGCGGAAGCTGTCACGCCGATGAATAAGGTGTATTTTGCCGACAATTTTGGAAAGATAAAGACTTTCTTCCAGGGCAGCATTTCCGCCGCCAGCCACGGCTACGGTCTGGTTGCGATAGAAATTTCCATCGCAAAGGGCGCAGTAAGAAAGACCGCGCCCACGCAGTTTTTCTTCGCCCTCCAGGCCAAGGGTACGGTGCTTGGCGCCGGAGCATACAAGCACAGTTTTGCACAGGTAATCTTCGTCATCAGTGTGCACGGTAAACTGGCCCGCCGAACCGGTAATGGACTCCACTACAATGGCGGGCCTGTCTACCGTCAAACCTTCAAGATGCTCTGTGAAAAGGTCAGCAAGTTCGTAGCCCTTGATGCCCTTGGGAAAGCCCGGATAATTCTCCAGCGCCTCGGTCTGTAGCAATTGGCCACCTGAGGTCAGTCGCTCGGGCAGAAGAACGCTGCAACCGGACCGCGCCAAATACATGGCTGCGGTGACGCCGGCAGGGCCGCCGCCGATCACAACGGCATCATACGATTTCATGCCAGAGCCTTGTTGTCGAGCAGGTCTTTCATGGCAGCCTTAGTTACCGCGCCAGTAATCTGTTCAACAGTTTCACCGTTCTTGAAAAGCACCAGTGTGGGGATGGCCCGGATGCCAAACTTTGTGGGAGTGGCGGGGTTTTCATCCACATTCATTTTTACAATGCGCACCTTTCCAGCATATTCAGTGGAAAGTTCATCAATAATGGGACCAACCGCACGGCAAGGGCCGCACCAGGGAGCCCAGAAGTCAAGCAGAACCGGCAGATCGGACTTAAGAACAACACTTTCAAAGGTGGCGTCTGTGACCTGTTCAGCCATAACTATACTCCTTATGTTGCTATGTGTAGCACTGCTGCTCTCGGGAGCGCGCAGAAAAGAAAAACGAAGCCAAGGGCCAAAAAACATAGGCCTCTGTATTGAGTAAGAGTAGGTTCCAACGACCTGACTGTCAAGATAATCTCATGTTTTAGACTGGTCTTCAGCGCATTATGGACGACGCTGCATATCATCGGGTACAGCGCGTCCTCGGGGGATGGTTTCCATATTAAGATGGTGGTAAAATCCCTCTTTTCCCAAAAGCCATCCTGCATATGCTATCATGGCGGCGTTATCTGTGCACAGGTGCGGGCTGGGAATGAGGGCTCTGCCCCCCCTGCTTTTCATAAGCGCCGTTATGCGTTGGCGCAGCAGTGAATTGCACGCCACGCCGCCAGCCAAAATCAGCGTTTGTAACTGCGGAATTTTATCCAGTGCCCTTTTTGTTTTTTTACAAAGAGTATCAACAACCGCAGCATTGAATGCCGCGCAGCAGTCTTTCAACTGGTGTGGGGCTTCTTCTACAGAGCACAAGGGGCGCGGCCATGTCGGGCTTTGAAGCGCTTGCTGTATGTGGCTGCTGGCCGCTGTTTTCAACCCGCTGAAACTGAAGTCGAGGTTATCATTGTCAAGGTAGGGCCGTGGAAAGACAACACTGTCAGCCCGCCCTTCTCTTGCCAAGGCATCCATCAGTTTTCCACCGGGATAAGAAAGCCCCAGCACTTTAGCCACTTTGTCAAAGGCCTCTCCTGCCGCATCATCTAGGGTTCGACCAAGGGGGATGCATTTCCAGGGGGACTCAATGTGGTAGAGGTGGGTGTGCCCGCCAGAGACGAGCAAGCCCAGCGCCGGAAAGGTCAGGGGTTGTTCCAGACCTGCTGCCAGCAAGTGAGCATGGAGGTGATTGACGCCTAAAAAACGGGCTCCGAGGCCGAGAGCAAGGCCTTTGGCAAAGGCTACACCCACCAGAAGACTGCCCAGCAACCCCGGCCCGCGAGCTACTGTCACTAGGTCGATATCAGAAGCCCTTTTACTTGTGCGCTGCATCAGCTCATCAAATAGAGAGCCGACAAAGCGGTAATGCTCGCGCGAGGCCAGTTCGGGGACAACCCCACCAAACAGAGCGTGCATGTCGGCCTGGGTGGCGAGCACGGAGTGCAATAATACCCCGTCCTCCACCAGCGCCAGCGCAGTTTCATCACAGGAACTTTCAACTCCAAGGCAAAGCATATGGTCTCACTTTACACAAAAAAAGAAGCCGCGCCATGCGTGGCTTCTGAATAGCAATCAATTCAGTACTGTCAGATAGCAAGATTGGCATGACGTGCATAAATATTTTCCACTGCTTCAACGTCTTTAACGGAACCGATGAACAATGGAGTACGCGCATGCAGACGGTCAGGCACCCGTTCGAGAATACGCCCCCTGCCGTCGCTGGCTTTGCCACCAGCTTGTTCCGCCAGAAAAGCAAGAGGAGCGGCTTCGCACATGAGGCGCAACTTGCCTTGGGGCTTGTGGGCGTCTGACGGATACATGTATATGCCGCCATTGATCAGGGTACGGTGAAAATCGGCAACAAGGGCTCCTACATAACGTGAGGAGTAGGGTTTGCCGTCCGAGGTCTCACAGCCGTGAAACCAGTTGACGGCCTCGCGTGCAGGAGCATCCCAATTCTTCCAGTTGCCTTCGTTGACCGAGTAAATTTGCCCCTGTTCCGGGATGCACATATTGGGATGGGAAAGTAAAAATTCACCCACACCTGGATCCAAAGTAAAGCCGTGTACTCCCTGCCCTGTACTGAGAACCAGCATGGTGGAAGGACCATACAACATGTAGCCGGCAGCTACCTGCTTCAGGCCAGGCTGGAGCACTTCGTCCAAAGTTACTTCATCCGAGTGTCCTTCAGGGCGTCGCAAAATGGAAAAAATGGTCCCGACATTGATGTTCACATCAATGTTGGACGAACCATCCAGAGGGTCAAAAATGAGGATGTAGTCGCCGCGCGGGAATTCAGGGCTGACGCGGATAAGTTCCGCCTCTTCTTCCGAACTCATGGCGCATAAAGCACCGCAACGCTCCATGCGGTAAAGCAGGATGCGGTTGGCGATAGTATCCATTTTTTGTACGTTTTCGCCCTGAACGTTTACTTCCCCTGTGCCGCCAAGAATATCCAAAAGTCCAGCTTTATTGATCCGGCGAGAAATGCTCTTGCCGGAAAGAATAAGGTCGTACAACAGGCCGGTGAATTGTCCTGTAGCTTGTGGGGTGCGCTTTTGGTGCAGCAGCAGATGTTCCGTGACCGTGATGTCAGCCATATGGCCTCCTGCAACAGAAAAAAGTTCCGTGAACAGAAAAACTTGCGCCGCCCCGGGGCGGCGCAAGCGTTAGTTGATATGCGTCAGTTCCGTGGCCCAAATGGACTTGGCCGTCCGCCTGGCAAAGTATCTGTTTCAGCAGCTTTGTCCGACGGTTCGCTGGCTTTGGGCGAAGCCCCGCCGGAGTCAGACGGTGCTTTCACTTCCGCGGGGGCAGAAGTTTCCGGCTTCTTTGTTGCAGGTTCTTTTACTGCACCCTGCTTCGCTTCGGTTTCGACAGCTTTGGCGTCCGTTGCAGGAGCCTCTTGCTTCGCATCAGCGGGTTTGGCTTCGGATTCATCGCCGTCACGCGGGCCGAAGGGACTCGGCGCTACCACGGTCGGACGTTCTTCACGCGGACCGAAGGGGCTTGGCGCAACTACGCGCGGTGTTTCCATCTCAGCATTGGGCTGGGACTGAGGCGCAACAGCCTCACGTCTTGGCCTTTGAGCCTTTTCAACTTGAACGTTATCACCTTCGAGCTGACGTTCTTGAACTTTGGCTTTCTCAGCCCTTTTGTTCTTGAGCAGTACACTGTCGCCGCTGCCAGGCTGAATATCGTGCGATGCTCCAGCCGCACCCTGTACAGGCTGTCCCGAAGGACTGACCGCATCGGCGGGTGTGGGCATGGCGACTGCGTCGGGACCGTCCAGCGTTTTACGCTTGCGCTCAGGCTGAGGCGGCGGAGGCAGCTTTTCACGCTCTTTTGGGAAAAAGGCCAAACCTTGCGCCACATTGCCATCGCCTTCAGGGAAGGTGCCCTTTTCAGCTACAGCAAAAATAAGAGGCAGGTTACCCAGGTAGCGTACCATATAATAGAACGTGCCATTTACATTGGTGCAGGTGCCAGAAGAACTTTTTGTAACAACTTCGTGCCAGTCTACACCCGCCAAAGGCGTTGCTGCAAAGTCGTATTTTCCGGGCCACAGCAATGCATTGGGAGAGAGAATGACCACATTCTTGGAGTTTTCAGAATACTGCATAAGCGCCCGCATATCAAAATATGTGGCGACTACGCCCAAGAAGTCCACGCCATCATATAAGGGGGCGGCCAGAAGGATTTCAGGGCCAAGTGGCGAAGGCTGAACGTCGGCACGAAGGGCACGGCTGTTCTGTTTTTTATCTTCGTAAAGCAAGGGAATGAAATCAAGCTGCTTCATCGGGGTGGCAGGTTCCTGCCCAAGGATTGTGCCGTCGTATTTTACGCCAGCAAAACCGCTAACCCAAGGGAAATTGCTGAAAAACGAAACTATCCAGTCACGGGTCGGCGGTTTGTCCGCGTTCATCATGACACGCTCAAGGCGACTCAATTCAATGTCAATGCCCATCATGCTGTGCGTCAGGGCCAGAGCCTGCGGCGACAGTTCTCCCTTTTCGTCATAGTCCACCGATGCCGGCGGGCTGACGTAGGTATTCCAGAAGCCCTTGGTAGACTTCCACGCATTTTTGGTTGGCTGGTATGAGCTGCATCCCGAAATCAGAAAAGCAGCGGCGGCCAGCATGAGTATGGTCCGCAGGTATGATTTGAACACCTTATTCTCCCTCAGCTTTAGGGCAGTTCGCTCGTAATCGGCATTGCCCCGCGCGAATGGTAAAAGCCATCGGACAAAGATCAGCTACCTTGCCTCTGGCTACAATATAGGCCTTGAAATAGTTTAGCTGTGCGCCCTGGCCTCAACGCGTTCGGCCAGCGCTTCAAGCATGCTTATAAGCTTGTCTTTGCCGGTGGAAGCCCCCGATTCGGCAGTTTCAAGCGTTTGTTCCACTGGTTGTGCGCTGCCCAACCGAGCGTTGAGCGTGGCTATACGCTGCCGCAGGTCGGCATTTTCTTCAGGAGCCGTGGCCGCAGCGGCCAACTCATGATAAATATCCAGAGCTCCCTTGATATCACCCTGCTCAGCCAGCACTTCAGCCATAGAACGAGTGCGCAATGAAAAGCGCTCTTCGCTTTCTTCGGTCTCTTCGCCTGTGGAGTTTGTCAGTCCTTCGGCAACCGCTTCTGAAGCTGAAGGTTCATTTTCGCTCAGCGCTGCGTGTTCGGGTTCATATGCCCCAACACTGGAAGGTGCGGTATCAGCGGTTTGCATAGAAGCTTCAGGCAAAGCCGCATCCTCGTCCGTCATGTCTTCCGGG
Organism: Desulfovibrio intestinalis; assembly: GCF_014202345.1. Classification (NCBI taxonomy): domain Bacteria; kingdom Pseudomonadati; phylum Thermodesulfobacteriota; class Desulfovibrionia; order Desulfovibrionales; family Desulfovibrionaceae; genus Desulfovibrio; species Desulfovibrio intestinalis. The sequence continues at coordinate 267,388 of NZ_JACHGO010000005.1, read as the reverse complement.
TCAAATTCGCTCAATGCTTTGTGGGAAAGATCGTCACCTTGCATAGAATCATGTGGAAGATATTCATGAGCCCCGCCGTTGTGGGTATTTTGATCGGCAAAGGGTGCGTTTATATCATTTGGTGCAAGCAGTTGCGCCGGAACGTCAACAGCCTGAATGAAATCCTGATGGTCTGAAAGCTGTGCTGTCAGGCCATCTTCCGGGGCAAGTTGAGACTCACGTGCGTTGGTTGTTTCATTTTTTGCAAAATCTTCATGTGATGCTTGAACCCGTATTGGTTCCTGATCAAGTACTGGGCTGGCATTGATCTGTCCAGCTTGCGCAGTTCCATGACCAAGCAGGCTGTTGACGCCTTGCTCCAGCACGTCACTCAACGATACAGGGCCTTTAGCAAAGTTGAGCGCCAAAAAGCGCATTACAGTTGCAGTGTCGGCCCCTTGATTCTCAGCGGCCAGAGTTGATGCCCACGCCTGCCAGAATCCGGAGTAGGCAGAAAACATGCGACTGAGCTTTTTCACTTGCGCTTCGCAGGCGTTCTGTTGCCCCGTCTTGTATAGCAGCTCAATCAAAAAAAGGCGCGCTTCAAGAAATTCGTCGTGTCGCGCCAGGCCAAGCTCCAGAATACCAGTAGCTTCCTCAGTACGACCTTCTTCAACTAGCAGACGCGCCAGAGGAAAAAAAACCTTTGAGTTGGGCTCAAGTTCCAGAACCTCTTTATACCACTCAATTTTTTCCGTCATATGCTACGGCTCCCGATGAGGCTTGACCGATGCGTCAAAGAGGTAAAGCACCTCGTTATCGCGCACATAGTGCAGGCGCTGCCGGATTACTTTTTCAACGTATTGATTGTCTGATTGCAAAAGGCGAATTTCACGGCTTAGAGCCATGTTCTCCGCGTCCAGGTCAGCTATTTGCTTTTCAAGGTCAGAGTATTGTTTTTTGAGTTCGCGATATTCCAGCAGGCCAGTAGGGCCCCACACCATACGGCTGAAAAGCACTACACTCACAAGACCAAGCACTACAAGAATAAAAGAACGCCAGAACATTACTGCAACAATCGCTTTTTGCGTATATTTCCCTTGCGGGAAAGCTTGAGCTCAGACAGAAATGTTGCCGTGGCGTTTTCAAGTCGTTTCACATCTTCTTCAGCCAGATCCATCTGGTCTACCTGCGAAAGATAGTCCTTGAGGGAGCTGAGTTCCATATCAAAATAACGCCCCCAGACCCCGGCTTTCATATCGGGCTCCAGTTCCAAAATAGTTTGGATACAGTTTTTAAGGCGTACCTGCAATTTACTCATGCCTTGCCGGATTCCTTATTTATGCGTGTGCGGCAATAAAAATCATAGCAATAGTTGGAGCCTGATATGAGGGCCAACGCCAAGGCGGCATAAAGCAGCCACTCACCTATGGGGCTCAGGTTCATGCCCCAAAGGGGATAATGCAGCATAAGGGGCACAATGGCAAAAATTTGCATAATGGTTTTGGCTTTGCCGAATTTGTCAGCTGCAAGCACAATACCTTCATCAATGGCAATGGTACGCAGGCCAGTAACTACTAGCTCACGGCAGACCATGATGATAACAACCCAAGCTGGCGTCCAGCCCAGTTTGACGAACATGATGAGCACAGAGCAGATAAGTACCTTGTCTGCCAGGGGATCAAGAAATTTGCCCATGCTTGTTACCATATTTGAACGTCGGGCTACATAGCCGTCTGCCCAGTCGGTCAGCGAGGCAAAAATAAAAGCCAATGTTGCAAGCTTACAGGTGATCGGGCCCTCAAAATAGAGAAGCAAAACCACCAATGGGGTCATAAGAATACGTAATAGCGTAATTTTATTAGCAAGATTAAGCATGTAGTTCTTTTGATGCTCCCAAAGATTTTTTGTCCAAATAACATAAAAGCAAACAGGAGAAAAGAAGAAAAAACTCCCCTGCAAGGGGCCTTAAAGCCCTGCAGAGGAGTTTATTTCTTATCGGCACGAAATGCCACAGGGAACAACATGAGCTGTCCGCGAAAAAATCACGCGTCCCAGCGATATGTTCACGTCAGCTTTAGCTGCCAGCGTGTGTGCTGGCCAAGGCTTCCAGGCTGTTGTCGCATGCGGATGCTATGGCATCCGCCAAATCCAGAAAGGCAGTTTTTGCCGGGCTTTCTGCATCAAGATAAACAACGGGGACGCCACGGTCCGCTGCGACTACTGTGGTGGGATCCAGGGGGATCGCACCCAAGAATTTCAGCGCATAACGCTTGGCGAGTTCTTCGCCGCCGCCTTTTTTAAACAGGTCAATTTCCTGGTGGCAATGCGGGCAGACAAGGCCGCTCATATTTTCTACCACGCCCAACACGTTGGAGTTGGTATACTGCAGGAAGTTTATGGCCTTGCGCACATCAGCAAGGGAAATTTCTTGTGGTGTTGTAACTACCACGCAGAGCGCGTCGGGGATAGATTGCATAACAGTCATATGCTCATCGCCAGTGCCGGGAGGCGAGTCAATAAGCAGAAAATCCAGGTCTCCCCACTTCACATCAGAAATAAACTGCCGGATGGCTGCCGTTTTTTTGGGACCGCGCCATAAAATGGCCTGGTCTCTATCCTGAAGTAGCGAATCCATAGAGATGACGGCCAGATTTTCGTTGTACGCCGCTGGCAGCATCAGTTCGCCATTGGGGTCCATCTCAACAGTGCTGGTAAGGCCAAGAAGGTTGGGGACGCTCGGACCGTGCATGTCGACATCAAGAATGCCCACTTTGAAGCCACGCCGGGCAAGTGCTGCGGCTGTATTCACCGTAACGGAGCTTTTGCCCACCCCACCCTTGCCACTCATGACAAAGATTTTATGCCGAATGTGCCCGAGCCTGTCGGCAATAATTTTGTCTTGTTGGGCCATTGGGTCATTGCATTTTCCGTCTCCACCCTTGCCCGTAGCACTGGGACAAGAGGAAGACGAAGAACAGGAGGAACAGGAAGCCATGATATCTCCTTGTTTTTGATGGGTATATCTTCTGGTTGTTACCAGCCGTGGTCGCCCACCAGGTCCACAAAAATGGCAGGTCCCAAGTCCTCACTTGTTAGACGCCCCTGCTCTTTGCGAAGGCGCATAAGCCGTTGAGCTCGTGGGCGAGGCCCTACCGGAATAAGCAAAATTCCGCCTTCATCCAGCTGGTCGGTCAGGGGGCGCGGAACTTCCGGGCCACCTGCTGTCACAATAATTCTGTCAAAGGGTGCAGCTTCGGGCATTCCCAGCGTTCCGTCACGCCGCTGCATGTGGATACCGCGCAAGCCCAGCTGCCGCAAGAGTCCTGCTGTGCTTTGATAGAGTTCTTTCAGGCGTTCTACCGTAAAAACAGTGCAGCCCATAGTTGCCAGCACCGCAGCCTGATAACCGGACCCGGTGCCAATCTCCAGAACGCGCATACCCCTGCTCACCTCAAGTAGCTGACTCATCAGAGCTACTACATAGGGCTGCGAAATGGTTTGTCCATGACCAATGGGGAGCGGCGTGTCCTCGTAAGCTTGAGCGCGCAAAGCTTCCTGAACAAAAAGATGCCGAGGCACGGCGCTCATGGCTGCCAATACTTCAGCATTTTTTATTCCTCTGGCTTCAAGTTGGTCACGCACCATGCGCCGCCGCAGTCGCTTGGGATCCACCGCGGCGGTTGTCATGCGCTCATGCGCCCTTATGCCTGAATATCTACCGTTCTGCATACTGCGGAAGTGAGAACAGATTTTTCCTGCCAAGTCAATGCATGCGATGCTTTCATGGTCTTTATAAATGTTCCAGACTTTTCCTTGAAAGTTGACGGCCTTTATGCAAGGCTTTCCCTTGAGTTTAATGAGGAGCCCGCAATGCGAAAAAAAAATATGTTTTCTACTGTGCTTGGTATTTTTGTTTTGGCCGTTCTTGGAGTGGGCGGCTATACTTTCTTTAAGGATCTTGAAGGTCCCATTATTGAAGTTTCTCCCAATACTGGCAGGGTGTCTCCGGCCAGTGTACTTAAGATTACTATGCGGGATGTCTCAGGAATTAGATCCGTTACAGTCGGTGTGAAAAAAAATAACGTACTTAATGTTATTTTTAGCAAACACTTTGATCAATACTTACCCGAACGTACGGTTGAAGTTACCCTTAGGGACGCCAACCTTCGTGAGGGAGCTTTTGATCTTGAAGTACGCTCCACAGACGGGTCGCTGGCTGGCTTTGGTCAGGGGAATACCCGTACTTTGCAGCTTCCAATGCGTCTTGATACGCAGCCCCCTCGTATTTCGGTCAAAACACTGCCCCCCAACGTGCGCCGTGGCGGCGCTGCGGTTGTTCGCTATACCATTGATGAGGACGTAACAACCAGCGGCGTTCTTGTGGCGGGTTATTTTGTGCCGGGCTATCTGCAAAAAGACGGCAGTTATATTTGCTTTTTCCCCTTCCCCTACACGATGACGGCGAAGGATTACAAAAATAGTGTAGAAATCACTGCTACGGACCTTGCAGGCAACGTTGCCAAAAACCGCTTGACGGTTATGGCCTTTGAGCGCGTATTCAAAAGCGACAGCCTTGAACTGACCGATAATTTTTTGCTGGGTGTAGAGGGCAAATTGCGCCACCTGGCACCCAATGCTGCCAACCCTCTTGAGTGTTACCTCTATATCAATAATCAGATTCGCGCCGCCAATGTCGATGATTTGCGTAATATAAGCAGAGATTCGGCATCAGCCATGCTGTGGAGCGGTGTTTTTACACGCATGCCCCGCTCGGCCCCGCGCGCGGGTTTTGCAGACCACCGCTTTTACAGTTACCAAGGTAAGCAGGTCGGCGAGTCTTATCATCTGGGATTCGACCTTGCCTCGGTGCGTAACGCCGAAGTGCCTGCCGCCAATAGTGGCCGCGTGATTTTCAGCGGCGACCTGGGTATTTACGGTAATATAGTTGTACTCGATCATGGCCTGGGGCTCATGTCCCTTTACTCTCACCTCAATGACTCCGTGGTTAACGCGGGCGAAGTCGTGCAGAAGGGGCAGCTTCTTGGACACACTGGCACCACAGGGCTGGCCTTTGGTGACCATCTGCACTTTGGCATCATGGTGGGTGGCGTTGAAGTGACTCCCTTGGAGTGGCTTGATCCTAAATGGATACGCGACAACATTACTGACAGACTTGATGCCTCAATGGCCCAGTAGAAAAATATGAATCAGAGCGTGTGGCCATTTTTTCAGCTAACTACGGCTTGAAAAAATGGGCACACGCTTCTTTTTTTTGCGAACTAGGGCTTGTCTTTGCCTCGGCTTACAGTATATCCTGAATCTATAGTTAGAGAATATTTCGTCTTTTTTCTAATCAGGAACTCTGCCTGATGCAGGCAGGTTTCTTGCCCCTTCATAAACACACAGAAATGTGAGGACTTATTTGTGTCTCCACATCCTGCGGCTTTTCTTGGTCTGGACATAGGCTCCACGACAGTCAAACTAGCGCTTCTGGACGCTGAGGGCATGGTTATTGAAACTATGTACCGTCGTCACGGAACAGCAGTTAGAGCTACGTTATCCAATCTTTTGGGTGAACTGGCTCAAAAATATCCCCTTTTACCTGTGCGATGCGCCATCACGGGCTCAGGTGCGCTGGATCTTGGCGAAGCCCTGTCCTTGCCGTTCGAGCAAGAATTGCTGGCCACTGCTCGCGCGGTGGCCGCGGCAGCTCCGCAAACCAGTGTTGCCGTCGAACTTGGCGGTGAAGACGCCAAACTGCTCTATCTTGGTCAGGATGTGGAACTGCGCATGAATGAATCCTGCGCAGGAGGGACAGGAGCCTTTATCGACCAAATGGCCCGTCTGCTCAGCACTGATGCCCAAGGTCTCAACGAATTGGCATCACGCCACAGCACTCTTTACCCCATAGCTTCGCGCTGTGGCGTTTTTGCCAAAACGGATATTGTTCCTCTGCTTAATGGCGGCGTTGCAAGAGAAGATATTGCGGCCTCCATATTTCAGGCAGTGGTTGAACAAACCATTGGTGGGCTGGCCTGTGGGCGACCTATTGAGGGTATAGTAGCTTTTCTGGGAGGGCCGCTACATTTTTTGTCAGAGCTGAAAAAGCTCTTCATTGCTGCCCTGCATCTGGAAAATGATGAAATTGCCTATCTGCCCCACGCTCAGTGCGCAGCCGCACATGGCGCGGCCCTGTGCGTAAAGGACAGGCAAGCGGAAACATCACTTGTGCGCTTGGATGAACTGGCCCGGCAGGCCCGAAGCTTGGCCTGTGAGCAAACAAACCCATTGACCAAGGCTTTGCCTCGTTTTTTCAGTGATGAGCGCGAATACGAAACTTTTAGAAGTCGGCACTCTGATGACAGGCTGCCCCGATTAAATATGAGCGAAGCCACTGGCCCTCTTTATCTGGGCCTTGATCTTGGCTCGACCACAGTTAAAGCCGCTCTTATGGATAGCCAACAGCGCTTGCTGGCCTCGTGCTATGTATCCAATGGTGGCAATCCCCTGCAAGTCCTCCTGCCGCCTCTTGCCGATATGCTTGAGCAGATTCCTCCCAAGGCATGGCTTGCAGGCACGGCAGCTACTGGCTACGGAGCACAGCTTGCCGAGGCGGCGTTGAAGCTGGATTGTGTCACAGTCGAAACCTTGGCCCACTTCAAGGCGGCACACCGTATAGTGCCTGAAGTAAGTTATGTCATTGACATCGGCGGTCAGGACATGAAGTGCCTCAAAGCCGAAAATGGAGTGATTGCGGATGTGAGCCTTAATGAGGCCTGCTCTGCAGGTTGCGGAGCTTTTCTTGAAAGCTTTGCCCTCGGGCTTGGCATGAGCATGGAGGAATTCGTTCAGGCAGCTCTTTACGCAGAGCATCCGGCAGACCTTGGCTCACGTTGTACGGTTTTCATGAATTCAAAAGTTACCCAGGCCCAAAAAGAAGGTATGCAGGCAGCTGATATTGCGGCAGGCCTTTGCTACTCGGTGGTTCGCAATGCTCTGGATAAGGTACTGCGCATCAAAAGTACGGATGAACTGGGCCTGCATGTTGTTGTTCAGGGTGGTTCTTTTCTCAATGATGCCCTGCTGTGCGCTATGGAGCGAACCTTGGGGCACAGTGTGCACCGCCCGGTCTCATCCGGTCTTATGGGAGCCTACGGCGCTGCGCTGACTGCCCTTGATGCTTGCCCTGCCGATGAGGAACACTGCTCACCCCTCACAGCCGAACACCTGCGTGACTTCCAAATGCGCAGTCGCAGTTTTCGTTGCCGCGATTGCGGAAACAACTGCCTGCTCACAGAAACGCGTTTTTCGCATGGCGCGCGGCATTTTTCAGGCAACCGCTGTGACAAGTTCGCCAATAGTCTTGGTAAAAAAACGGCAAAAGCCCCTAACCTCTATGATTGGAAGCACCAGCGAGTGTTCCGGTATAACCCGTTGGCTCTCGAACATGCGCCACGCGGAGTTTTGGGCATACCACGGGTATTGACTGTCTATTCGCACTATCCTTTTTGGTTCACGCTCTTTACTGAACTTGGCTTCAGGGTTGAGCTTTCCCCCCCCACCAATCGTTCACTTTTTGCCCGGGGCTTGGCCTCGGTGCCTTCGCAGAGCGTTTGCTATCCCGCAAAATTGGCTCACGGGCATGTGCTTTCTCTTATTGAAAAAGGTGTCACTCGCATATTCATGCCCTGTGTTCCTCGTGAAGCCAAAGAATTCAGCGAGATGTGCGATGCTTTTTCTTGCCCTGTGGCTTGCGGTTATCCGCAGGTAGTGCGGGATAACCTGCCGGAGCTGGTGAACGGCAGTGCATCAATGTACACGCCGTTTGTGAATCTTAACCATACGGCTTCCCTGGTTCGGAACCTCTCTCAGGAGATGGGACTGCCCAAAGGGGACGTGCGAGCAGCTATCCGGGCAGCGCGGCAAGAACAGGAAAATTATCTGCGTGAACTGCGCAATGAAGCCGATAAATTGTATACGGCAGCGCGCCGCCAAGGGGGAACTCTGGTAGTACTTGCTGGTCGCCCCTACCATGCGGACCCCCAGGTACACCACGGATTGCCAGATTTTATAGCTTCTCTGGGGGCTACCGTACTCAGTGAAGACTCACTGCCCCGCCATTGGTTGCGCAAGACGGCAGTGCCCGGATTGCGAGTTCGTAACCAATGGACCTATCCGGCCAGGCTTTACCGCGCAGCCGCCTGGGCGGGCCAGGGTGAGCACGGCCAAGCCCGGGTCGAGCTTGTACAGCTCACCTCGTTTGGTTGCGGGCTTGACGCCATTACCTCTGACCAGGTGCGTGAACAGCTTCATCAGTACGGTAAGCTGTATACGCTTATCAAAATGGACGAGGGCAACGCTCTTGCTTCAGCCAGAATACGGGTCAGGTCATTGCTTGCCGTAGCCGAAGGGCGCAGAGGCGGCAAGCAGACGTTTATTCCTCCTCCAGCGTCGCCTGTTTTTTCTAAAAAAGACGCAAAATCCCACCTGATTCTCATCCCGCAGATGGCTCCCCTGCATTTTCCTCTGATTACAGAAGGTGTCGTAGGCAGTGGGCACAATATCAAGCTGTTGCCCCGTGTAAGCCCTGAGGCCATTAGCCTCGGGCAGGCCCATGTGAATAACGACGCCTGCTATCCGGCTATTGTAGCTATTGGTCAGCTTTTACATGCATTGAAAAGTGGCGCGCACGACCCCCAACGTACTGCCCTGTTGCTTTCCCAGACCTGCGGCCCCTGCAGGGCCAGTAATTACCCGGCCTTGCTTCGCAAAGCCCTGATTGAATGTGGCTTTGAATCCGTGCCGATACTGACCATGAGTACAACGGGGGTGGACAGTCATCCAGGGTTCCGCCCCAACAGAATGATGCTGCATAAAATGGTACTGGGGATGCTGGCCGGTGATATGTTGCAGCGTCTTTCGCTGCATACTGGAACATACGAACGGCATTCGGGCGATACCGAGGAAAGAATTGACCACTGGCTGCGCATGTTGGCGCCCATTGTGCGGCAAGGCGATGATTTGGCTTTCCGCCAGTCGATGGATCGTCTCGTGCGTGATTTCGAACAGATTGGCCTGGACAGAGACCATCGACCACGCGTTGCCGTGGTGGGAGAAATACTTCTCACCTATCATCCTGATGCCAATAGGCATATTGTGGATATTATCAGGCAGGAAGGGGGAGAACCCCTGTTGCCGGACATTACCAACTTTATGCTCTATTGCCTGAGAGATTCCATTTACGACTGGCAGCGCCAGGGCGGGAGTGCCTTGGGAGCGTTGGGCAGTACTCTGGCAATCAGAAAAGTGGAAAATTTGAGGGTCAGTATGCGGCAGGCCTTGGCCCGCTCTCCCCTTGCTGACAAAGTCATGCCCATAGCCCATTTGGACACGTTGGCCCGCATGGGCGAAAGCATGCTTTCACTGGGAAATGCAGCAGGAGAAGGCTGGCTTTTGCCGGCAGAAATGCTTGAATTTCTCAACCACGGCGCAAAGGACATTCTTTGCCTTCAGCCCTTCGGCTGCCTGCCCAACCATATCGTTGGCCGTGGAGCCTTCAAAACCGTACGCCGCGCGGCTCCTCAGGCAAATATCATGGCCATTGACTACGACCCTGGCAGCAGTGAGGCCAACCAGCTGAATCGTATTCGTCTTTTCATGGCCATTGCTAGAGACATGGCCCGTAAACAGGGATTTTTACGGTTGGGTGATCTCCAGGATCAATCCGATTTTGCCAAAAAGCTTTGCGGCGTAACCTAATTGATTAAAAACGTCTATCTGTAAAACATGATGGGTGGGATATGGCCGTATTGGCACATTTCCCACCCATCATGACTTTACTATGAAAGAATTCTATTCGCGTGGGGGCAGCTCGCGGCCGCCTTCTTCCAGGCGTTGCAGAAATTTATCTCTACACTCATAGCTGCAAAAATGGTGGATGGTTTCACCATCGCGTACGGATATATTGCCCTCAGCAGAAACGTATGTTCCGCATTCGGGGTCTTTAACCATTTCCCCGGCGGCAATTTTACGTTCCAGCTCAGCGGCGTTTTCTTCCTTGTTTTCCTTTTTCTTTTTAAGCACATCATTAGAGAAAAGACGATACAGGGCATAAACCGCCAAAATCAAAATAAGCCATTTCCACATCAGTCATGCTCCTTAGGCCTGCGGGACACAGTGCCGAATCGGCTGAAGTTTATGGCTCCGGCAAGCTGCCTACAAGCCGTTGCGAACACTATCACAGAGAGCCCCTCTCGTCACTGAGAAATTCTTTGCCCGTCCTTCGCATACCGCAGGCGAGAAAGCCACGTTGCTGCGGAAATACCGTTGATCATAATGTCAGGAGCGAGGTCCAGCAGAGGAACTAGAGCAAAGGCGCGCTGCGTGAGTCGCGGATGGGGCACAAGGCAATGCTCATCGGTGCTGCTCTCTTCCCCAAAAAGCAATAGATCTATGTCAATGGTTCTGGGGCCGAAACGAAGAGCAGGGTCGGTACTGCGCACACGGCCAAGCTTGACTTCCACTTCAAGCAGAGCATCCACAAGCGAGCATGGCCGCCATCGGGCATCTACAACAAGTTCGGCCACCTGATTCAAGAACCAAGGCTGATCGGCGTAGTCTTGTGGCGCGGTACTGTAAATTGGCGATACTGCCGCTAGGCGCATTTGGGGCAAGCTTGCCAAAGCCTGACGGGCAAGATCCAGCATGTTTGCTGCGTCTGCGCTGTTGGAGCCCAAGCTTACAAAAACCTGAAAATACTCATTCATGTGTGTGGTTATTCCTTTTTCAGGACAGAATGTTCACTGAGTCAGCTTTTCCATACGGGTATTGAAGCTAGTAGCATGCTGCAATTCAGATTAAAAGCGCCCCCTGTCATGCATCCAGCCGTAGTGGTTGTAAAAAACTTGCTCGCAGGGCTCAAGGCGGCTAGCATGCATTCATGACCGAAATCGCACCGCCTTTATCTTCTTCACTCTGCCCATTAGCAGCCTTGTTGCCTTTGTGGCAGGACCATCTATTGGCTCAAAGAGGTTTGTCGCCACAAACCGTTCTTTCTTACAGCCAGGACCTTGAAAATTTTTTTCTCTTCCGTCAGGAATTGGCAGACGGCGCTTCTTTGACGCCCCAGCCTGACGAACAGGAGATATTTCTTTATCTGGCGTGGCTCAGAGCCCGCCAAAATACTGGGCGCACATTGGCGAGACGCTTGTCTGCCCTGCGTGCTTTTTTCGACTTTGCCTTGCAGGAAAGCGTCATCAAGGTGAACCCTGCCCAGTTGATGGATAATCCCAAGCTTCCACAGCATTTGCCGGAAGTTTTGAGCCGCGAAGAAATGGAAAAAATGCTGGCTCAGCCTGATATGCGTGAACGGGGAGGCCAGCGTGACCGTTGCATGCTTGAATTGTTTTACGCAGCAGGGTTACGAGTCTCCGAGCTCTGCGGTTTGTGTGTACCAGATTTGGACCTTCAACGCGGTTTGGTGCGTGTTTTCGGCAAAGGATCCAAAGAACGGCTTGTGCCTTTACACGACTTCATGCAACGCCTGCTTGAAGATTATATCAACAATTGGCGCCCGGCGTTTTCTCCCACAGGCAACCAGCTTTTCGTTAATCGTTCCGGGCGTGCGCTTACCCGGCAGTATATCTGGAAAATGGTGAAAAAATACGCTCTTGAAGCCAATATTCGCCGTGCTATTTCACCACACACCTTTCGGCATTCCTTTGCGACGCACCTGCTTGAAGGCGGAGCTGACCTGAGGGCCGTACAGCTGTTGCTGGGACATGCCGACATTAGCGCCACAGAAATTTATACCCATGTTCAGGCAGAGCGCCTGCGCGGTATCCACCGCCAATTTCACCCTCGGAGCCAGATGTGAGCGCTGCTAAAGCTACACTTATTACCTGCCACGCCAATGCAGACTTTGACGCCTTTGCAGCCATGCTTGCAGCCCGTCACCTGTACAGCCCGCATGTGCTGCTTTTTCCCGGCAGTCAGGAACGCGGCCTACAAAAAGTTTATGCCAGCCTAGACACTAAGGCCTACAGCTTTGCCGACAATAGCAATCTTGATTGGGATTCCTTTGAGCGGCTTGTATTGGTCGACACACGCCAACGTGGGCGAGTGAACCATGTGGCCCCCCTGCTTGACCGCCCCGGGGTTATTGTTGAAATGTGGGACCATCATCCTGATTCCGGTGATGATATTACTTCTGGCACAGTACACCTTGCCCAGACAGGCTCGGTTACAAGCTTTCTTGTGCAGCAGCTGCGTGAACATAATATACGCCTTGAACCTGAAGATGCCACCTTGCTGGGTTTGGGCATCTATGGGGATACTGGCTCCTTTACCTATTCTTCAACAACTCCTGAAGATTTTGAGGCGGCAGCATGGCTACTTGGGCAAGGCATGGATGTTAACCGCATTAATGACCTGGCCGCGCACGAACTGACCAGCCTGCACATTCAAGCCCTGAACAGTCTTCTTGAATCTGCCGAATCCTATACGATTAACAGGACCCAGGTTGTTTTGGCCGAGGCTTCTATGGAGCATTACCTGGGCGACTTTGCCTATTTGGCGCATCGGCTTATTGAGATGGAGAAGTTTCCCGTTCTCTTTGCCATTGGCCTTATGGGAGATCGTATTCAGGTCGTGGCCCGCAGCAGAAGCGATGCCATTAATGTGGGCGACATATGCGCTGCACTGGGTGGAGGTGGCCATGCTTACGCCGCTTCTGCCTCCATACGACATATGACCCTGCACGAAGTTCGTGAAGCCATTTTGCGCCAATTATATGAGCAGGCCCATCCTGACAAGACCGCCCGTGAATACATGTCTTCTCCGGCAGTTGGCATTGAATCTACAGCCACCATTCGTGAAGCGGATGAGCTCATGCTTCATTTCGGCTTGAAAGCCGTGCCTGTTTTCAAGCCGGGAACACGGTTCTGCAACGGTCTGCTGGATGCACAAACGGCCTCGCGGGCAAGTGCCCACGGCCTTGGGGGAGCATTGGTTGAGGATTATATGCAGGGGCAAGTGCAAATGTTGCCGCCCGAGGCAGTTCTCAAGGATCTCACCGCAATTATTGTTGGCGGACGGCAACGGCTTGTGCCGATTGTTGAGGAAGAGCGCGTAATAGGCGTTGTAACCCGCACTGATCTTATCAATGTTTTTGCACATGAGCAGGATAGTCTGCCAGTGCTCAAGCATTCGCCAAGCAAGGAACGGCACGTTGGCAAGCTGATTCAGGACAGATTGCCCCCTTCCGCCAAAGATCTTTTGCATCTGGCAGGAAAACTGGGGCGCGAACTTGGCTTGCCTGTATATGCCGTGGGTGGCTTTGTTCGCGATCTTTTGCTCAACAAACCCAATCAGGATATTGACCTTGTGGTTGAGGGCAATGGTATTGCCCTTGCCAAGGCCTTGGCCCAGGAACTTGGCGGAAGGGTTCGCGAACATCAGGAGTTTTTGACCTCTGTGGTCATTTTCAAGGATGCCAAGGGAGCGGAATCACGAATTGATGTCGCAACTGCCCGCTTGGAATATTATGAATACCCTGCGGCCCTGCCAACTGTGGAGTTGTCATCCATCAAGATGGACCTGTTCCGTCGCGATTTTTCAATCAATGCTCTGGCTGTACGGTTGGATAGTACCCCATTTGGGCAGTTGGTCGATTTTTTTGGCGGCCAGCGTGATATCAAAGAGCGTGTCATTCGCGTATTGCACACGCTGAGTTTTGTTGAAGATCCCACCCGTTGTTTGCGAGCGGTACGCTTTGAGCAGCGCTATGATTTTCGTATCAGTACAAGTGCGGAAAGGCTGGTTAAGAACGCTCTTGACCTCAAGCTTATGGACAAACTTGCAGGGCCTCGCCTATTCGGCGAGTTCAAGCATATCTGCGATGAAGACAACCCGCTGGCATGCCTCGTGCGCATGGATCAATTGGGCATTTTGTCTGCCATTGCCCCGCAACTCACGCTGATACCTACACGCAAAGCGCTGCTGCAGACTCTTCAGGATATGCTGTCCTGGTATCGCCTGCTGTACTTTGAAAAAATACCTCAGGCATGGCTTGTATATTTTTTGGGCCTCAGCCACGGCTTGCCCTATGCAGACACATCTGACCTCTTTCTCCGTTTGGGGTTGCCGGAAAATAAACGTGGAGAAATTCTTAACCAGCGCGAACAAATGCGCGCTGTGCGTGGCCGCCTTGAAGCATGGCAAAAGCGGCAAAATGGTCAAACATCAAAAGTCAGTGCCCTTTGTGAGGTTCTTGCCCCCCTGTCTCTGGAGTCGCTGCTTTATCTTATGGCAGAAACCGGCGACGAAGACCTGCAGAAAAAACTGTCTCGCTACATCACGCAATGGCAGCATGAAAAGGCTGATATTAGCGGTGACGATCTTAAAGAGCTGGGGTTGCCTCCTGGCCCGCTATACAGCCATATTTTGCGAAGTGCACTCAAAGCAAAACTTGACGGTGAAGCTCTTGGACGTGATGCCCAGCTTGCTCTTGCGGTTACTATCTTACGGGAAAAACAAGAAGTGGATTTTCATAAAAATTAATAGTTCCAGGCATCCCCATTGCCGAGAGTGAAACTACTTGGCTTAATCGCGGAATTTTTGAATGCATACAACGTATAATGATTTATTCGCTTTTTAAAAATGCTGACTATCTGAAAATTCTTCTGGCCCGCGGCAGCAGCTTCCCTCTTGCTCCCGGTGGTCAAGCGGTGTATATAAAAAAAATTATGAAACAATTGTGGGCACCTTGGCGTATCGAATATATTCTTGGACCAAAGCCAGATTCCTGTGTGTTCTGCCTTTCCGCAGACGCGTTGGATGACGAACAGCGTCTGGTTCTTTATAGAGGCAAACACGCCTTCGTTATAATGAACAAATTTCCTTACAATAATGGGCACATAATGGTTTGTCCGTATCGGCACGTCATGAATCTTACCGATCTTGACGCCGAAGAAACGCATGAGATCATGGACCTCATGCAATCTTGTGCCGCAATTTTAAAGAAACACTTTAATTGTGAAGGCATCAATATCGGCCTCAATCAAGGTCAGGCTGCTGGTGCCGGTATTAGAGAACATTTACATTTTCACTTGGTGCCGCGCTGGACCGGAGACTCGTCCTTTATGGCGGTCTTTAATGAAGTACGTACCATGCCCGAACATCTAAGCCGCAGCTATGCGGCATTGAAGCCCTATTTCACGAAAGGCGCTATGGCCGGGGAGCCATGTAGCGCCGGTTCCTTGCCCCATCAGGAAGGTTAATATCCTGACCAGAATGGCTGACGGAGGCTGTGGCGGGAAGTTTTTTTACGCCGGGCGGCGTTAAAAAACCGGCTGGAGAGCGCAGGCTGTGCCCTTTGGGGCGGGCGGCATTCTCAAAAAGCCCGTGAAGATTTTTTGAGATAGCTTAAGCCCGAGGAGTGTGTTTATGCGGTATATCAAGGTTCTCTTGCTGGCCGTCGTTTTTTTTCTTGCTCTCGTATTCTTTTTTCAGAATCAGGGGCCCCTTTCTCAAGATATGGTGCTGACGCTCCATCTTTTCTTTATTCCGCCAATGCATTCCATTCCCCTGCCCTTCTACTTTTTAGTGATTGTGGCCTTCGCTCTTGGAGCATTGCTTACTCTTAGCTTCCTTGTGTGGGACAAGCTGAACCTGTCTGCCCGTCTGATGAAGCACAAGTGGCATATCAGCAATCTTGAGCGTGAAATGGCCAAGTTGAAGAAAAAATCAGAGGCTGAAGCCTCCAAGTTCAGTTTTCTTCACAAAAACAAGGAAAAACCCGAAGGCGCTCAGAGTGTGGAAACCAAGCCCGTACAGAGCGTAGAAGATTCCCTTGTGCCTGATCCTGACAAACATTAAAATTTTTATATATCCGCTTTTTGGCGCTGCCTGATAATTGCGGGCAGCGCCATCCCCTTATTAGCGCCGGATACTTTTAACCCTTCTTGCTATGAAACACTGCCATGTCTGAACCCACATTTAAGATGACTCCCATGTTCGAGCATTATATGAGCATCAAGGCTGACTACCCTGATGCTCTGCTTTTTTACCGCATGGGTGATTTTTATGAGCTCTTTTTCAGTGATGCCGAAGTTGCAGCCCGTGAGCTTCAAATTACGCTCACAAGCCGTAGCAGGGATGTTCAAAATCCTATTCCCATGTGTGGTGTGCCGTGGCACGCAGTGGATGCGTATGTGGCTCAACTTGTGGATAAGGGGTATCACATTGCCATCTGCGATCAGATAGAAGACCCCAAAACAGCAAAGGGGCTTGTTAAAAGGGCTGTAACGTGCGTGAAGACGCCAGGCACTGTGTTAGATGACGCCAACTTGAATACCAAGAGCCATAATTATCTTGGCGCACTTTGCCCTGGAGCCGACTCCGAAGGTGGCGGCTTTGCCTGGGTGGACGTGTCCACGGGGCAATGGTCTGGTGTGGACTTCAAGCGTCAGGCGGAGCTGTGGCAGTGGGTGCAAAAAATGGCGCCTCGCGAGCTGTTAGTTCCCGAAGGCCTGCAACCACCGCCCCGCACCTTGCTTGAAGGCGTGCGTCTTGTACGTCAGCCTGTGAGCCTTTTTGATTTGAAGCGCGCTACAGAGCGAGTGCTGACGGCTCAGGGAGTACGGGAAGCTGGTGCACTGGGCCTTGCTGGGCACAATGAAATAATGCGTGCCTGCGGCGCTTTACTTGCCTACCTTACGCAAACGCAAATGCGTGACCCTGAACACCTCAAACCTTTTCAGCGTCTTGATTTGAGCCGTCGCCTTATGGTCGACGAAGTGACCGAGCGCAACCTTGAAATTTTTACCCGCCTTAATGGCCGTAAAGGAAAAGGAACCTTGCGGCATGTTCTGGATGACACGATGACGCCAATGGGCGGCCGTCTGCTTGAAGACATGCTGCGCCACCCCTGGCGTGAAGCTTCGCCCATTACGCGCATTCAAGATGCTGTAGCCTGGTTTTATGACGATGATGGCCGTCGCGCTGCCCTGCGGGAAGCTCTCAAAAGTGTGTACGATATGGAGCGGCTGTCTACTCGTATAAGCCTCAATCAGGGTAGCCCCAGGGACTTTATCGCCTTGCGTAACAGTCTGGCCGCCCTGCCGCAGGTTCAGGCCGCTCTGAGCGACAGTTCGGTTGCGTCCATTCTTCAACGTCCCGACCAAGATGGCGATGCTACGCAAATCGGCGGCGCCGCTGTGGAGGCGCCCCGCGCCGTAGCAGATATTCTTAAGACCTGGGACGCAATGGAGGACTGCACGGCTCTTCTGCAAAGCGCCCTCGTGGACAGTCCGCCCCCGGTTATCACAGATGGCGGCCTTTTCAAGAGTGGCTACAATGCCGAGTTGGACAGATTGTTGGACCTGGCTGAACACGGCGAGCAAAAGTTGCAGGCCATGCTTGCGGAAGAACAAACGACAACAGGCATTGCCAAACTCAAGCTGGGGTACAACCGTGTTTTCGGTTATTATTTTGAAGTAACGCGGGCTGCGCACAGCGGCACCGTGCCTTACCACTTTATTCGGCGGCAGAGTCTGGCCAATGCCGAACGATTCACCACTGAGGCTCTTAAAAGTCTTGAAGAAGAGCTGCTTTCTGCCTCTGACAAACGCAAATCGCTTGAATACTCGCTTTTTCAAGACCTTCGTCAGCATATGGCGCAGCAGCGAGAACGTATCACCCACATGGCCCAGTTGATTGCCAATCTCGATTATTGGCAAAGCCTAGCCCAGGTCGGCCGTATTAATAGCTGGTGCCGCCCTGAATTGACTGCAGATGCCAACCTGAACATTCGCGAAGGCCGTCACCCCGTGGTCGAAGCCATGCTTGGTCGCGCCAATTTTGTGCCCAACGATTTTCGCCTGGAAGATAAACGCCGTCTGTGCTTGCTCACAGGGCCTAACATGGCTGGCAAGTCCACAGTGTTGCGTCAGGTGGCCATTATCTGCCTTTTGGCGCAAATGGGGTCAATGGTCCCGGCCACATCGGCGAAACTTGGCTTGGTCGACAGGTTGTTTTCCCGCGTAGGGGCTTCTGACAACTTGGCCCAGGGGCAAAGTACTTTTATGGTTGAAATGATGGAAACAGCGCGCATTCTGCGTCAGGCAACGCGGCGCAGCCTCATCATTTTGGATGAAATAGGGCGAGGCACCAGCACCTACGACGGTGTGGCCCTTGCTTGGGCCATGGTCGAAGATTTGGCCAAACGGGCACAGGCTGAGTTGCGCACGCTCTTTGCCACGCACTACCACGAACTAACGGCCCTTGAGGGGCGCGTGGACGGTGTTTTTACAATGAATATCGCCATCAGCGAGTACAGTGGCGACATCCTTTTTTTACACAAGCTTGTGCCCGGTCCTGCCGATCGGAGCTATGGTGTCGAGGTAGCCAGACTGGCAGGCGTGCCTGGCCCTGTGGTACAGCGGGCCAGAGCTATCCTTGCCAACTTGGAACGTGGGCGTGATGTTGCGCGCAAGGCCGTTGTATCCGCAGTATGCTTGCCTGGTTTGGATTTGCCTGAAACCAAGGTCAAAGAAACGGACGACTTGCCCTACCTTCAGGCGGCTCCCCCGCGTGCAGATCATCCAGTGGTTGAACTGCTGCGTGATATGCAGCCCGAAGAACTAAGCCCTCTTGACGCGTTAAAAACGCTTATGGAGTGGAAGAAGCTCTGGGGTGGTTCTTCTGCTGGCCTTTCCGCTCAACCATCGGGCAGTCAGAATGATGCTGGTGAGGAAGAAAACCGTGGCTGAAGCTAATCCCTGGTCTGTCATTCAGTTCATTGCAGAAAGGCGCATTGAAGAAGCTCAGGCGCAAGGCATTTTTGATAACCTGCCAGGGCGTGGTCGCCCCTTGCAGTTAGAGGATATGAGTCATGTGCCCGAAGATTTGCGCATGGCTTACAAAATTCTAAGCAATGCTGGATGCCTGCCGCCTGAATTGGCTGAGCGCAAAGAATTGAATCGCCTTGTGGATCTGCTGGACTCCTGCAAGGATGAACAGGAACGCGTACAGCAAATGCAAAAGCTGCGCTTTATGGTAGTTCGCGCCAAAATGCGTTATCAGCGTCATTTGCAGCTTGAACAGGATGATCCTTATTACGATAGATTGCTGGACAAACTGTCTGCTACCGTCAATGAAAAAACAGGGTCCGCATGAGGTTTGCACCTTTTGCGTGCCTTAAAAGTCCTGCGACAAGAGCCATTCAGATGGCATTAACATCGCAAATGAGATTGCTTTAAGGCGGATTTGCTTTGAAATATTTTTATTTCAAAGTTGTTATTTTGTCCAATAGTACAATTTTCATCAAATTTCATCAAATTTCATGCCGCGTCATGGCGCACTGCTCTTTTGTGCAACGTTAGAGCATTTAAACTTTCTTTAAGTTAAAATACTCTAATAAAGATCGGAATCTGCGGGCGTGCGCTCCCAATAAATATGTCCTTTTTTCTTGTATTTACGCAAGAGAACATAAACACTTCCCGCTCCGCCGTCGTGCGGCTGTGCTGTACAAAAGGCAAGCACCACCCTCTTAAAGGGATCCTGAGTTAGCCAGCTTTGCAATTTTTCCCGCAAAATGCCCACCCCATCAGGTGAGTTGCGCCCTCGGCCGGGCACTACCAGTATTGTGCGTAATCCTTTGTACCAGCTGCCACGAAGAAATCCGCGTAAGGCTTCAAATGCCTGCACGGCATTTAACCCGTGCAAATCCAAATGCGCTTCGGGGCTGAAAGAACCTGCGCGTAGCTTGTTTATGGTCATCTGGTCCAGACCAACAACATGTCCTTCAATATATTCTTCAGTAAAGGACAGGGCAAACTCCAGTTTGCCTTCCATAAAGTCCTGAAGGCTGATCTGCCCGTTGGGCGGAGGCGTGCTCGCTTCTGGAACAGGAACCACATCACGGCCACGCCCTTGAAGGGGGATGACTCCTCCCACGGCTTGCATGAATATGGAATCTTCTTCGCTGGACTCTGGCGAATTCCAAGAATCGGAAGCAGTGTCTTGCCCTTGCGCTGGGGGCTTGGACGCTCCGTGCGCGCCTAGGCTTTTGTGTGTCCCCAATTTTTGGGGGTCAGCAAGTGGTTTTTCCTTATATGTCGTTTTATCTTTCTGGTCTCCATATTGCGTTCCAGTACTTGTTGGGTTCGATTTTTTTATGGTAGAGCCAGATTTTGTATGCTTTTTTTTCAATTCTTTTGATGCGGGCAAAACGCCATGCTCCTCAAGCAAAAAAGCGCCAGAGCCATGGTGCATATCAGCCTTGCCCCGGCTTTGCTTCGCTTCTGTTGCTAGCACCTGCCCCACAGAGCGCAAGAAAAGAGCCCGCTCTTCATCGTCGCAGTGGGGTGTATCATCTTCAATGAGTCCGCGATTTGTGCGTTTATTTTTCTTGTTTGTAGCGACAGGATGGCTGGCGGATTTTGCTGCCTTTTTCTCTGAAAGCGTACTAATATTAAGGGACTTGAAAGGATTTTCGCCAAAGGAGTCGGACATGGTCAACCCCACGATTAAATTTAGCTTGAAAAAAAAGCCGCGGCGTGCCGCGGCTTTTTTTGTTTATGACAGGATGTGCTATTGCCCCGCAGGCACCGTACTGGTCGGAGCGCCCTGTGTTTCAGCAGGTGCTGCAGGAGTAACAGGGGGAACCGAAGTGGTTCTGGGCGCAGCAGGCTCTTCAATTTTTACATTAAGAATGGTGGACTCGCTGCTGGGGCGCGAACTGGTAACATAGGTGTAGCTCAACGAGGTGATAACAAAGATCACCGCCATGAGCGTGGTAAGCTTGGCAAGAATGCCGCCAGCACCACCGCTGCCGAAAACAGAAGTGTTGCCTCCGCCAAATATGACACCCATGCCTTCCTTGCCAGATTGCAAAAGTACAAGGATAATGAGTAACACGCATACAATGATATGCAGTGTAAGAATGAGAGTCTGCACGTATTCCTCCTCGCCGTCCGGCTACTGCCCGATGGCGCGCCAGAAGAGTTGGGCATCAGGCCCCGATAATTTGTAGGAAGCTTTGCGCCTCTAAAGAGGCTCCTCCTACCAAAAGACCGTCCACGTTGTCAAGGGCAATAAGAGCTCCGGCGTTGTCTGGCTTGACGCTGCCGCCATACAGAACAGGCAATTTCTTGCCAGTTTTGCCAATAAATTTTTCAAGCAGTGCCTTGGTAACGCCATGCGCTTCACGCACTTCACCTGGGCCCGCAACCTTGCCCGTGCCAATAGCCCATACGGGCTCATAGGCAATGGCCAAGCGCCCTACCAGGGCGTCGCCAGTCATTCCTTCTGGCCTGGCCGCAAAAAAAGCTGTCAGCTGCCGTTCAAGAACAGCATAGAGGTTTCCCTGCTCACGCTCATCAAGAGTTTCACCAATGCACAGCATGGTTTTCAGGCCGTGGCTAAGTGAGAATATGGCCTTGCGGGCAACCATTTCATCTGTTTCGCCAAAGATATGCCTGCGTTCGGAATGTCCAGCAAGCACCCATTCAGCACCAACATCACGCAACATGCCAACAGAAACTTCACCCGTAAATGCGCCTTCAGGCGCGGGATAGAAATTTTGCGCACCCACGGCCAGTGATTTGTGCCCACGAAAAGCCTGAGCAACACATTCAATGGAAGTGACAGGCGGAAAGATTACGACCTGGCGTTCTTTGGGCAGAACGTCAGGCAAAGCCGCAGCAATCTCACCTGCAGTAGTGGCGGCTTCAGTTCGATCCTTGTACATTTTCCAGTTGGCGGCGATAATTTTATGCATATATACCTCTTGCACGTTAAGACTGACAGGAGTTCAGCTCACATAGGTAGATAAGGGCGTCTTCCCCTGTATCGGCATAATAGTTGCGGCGCTGCCCTACATGTTGAAAGTCACAGCCTTCGTATAATGAAATGGCAGCCTTGTTTCCTTTTCGTACTTCAAGCAAGACTCTATGAATATCCATTTTGCGGGCCAGGCGCAAGGTCGTGCGCAGAATGCGTTTTCCGTGCCCAAGACGCCGGATATGCGGCCTCACTGCCAGGTTGAGTATTTCCAGTTCATCTCCTGTATGATAGATGGAGATGTAGCCTACGAGATCTGCGCCGCAAAAAAGGCCAAAAGCAGCAAAAGCTTTTTGCGTAAAGGCGGCGCGACACTGCTCCTCAGACCAAGGCAATGTAAAACACTCCCGCTCAATTGCGGACATTTTTTCGGCATCGGATGCTTCAAGTTGCTGCATGCGACACGCCTGCCCTGCGGACAAATTCATGAAAGCTATTCCTTATAGAGGTCTTAAAAACCCTGCTCAATCTCTAGAAGTGGTTGATTGCAACAATATCCCGCTGTGTGTCATGGCAAAAGAAGATGTTTTGCGTCAGCATTTGCCGCACCGCACAATCGTGCTGCTTGTTCGAGACAGAACCGGGCGATCACTGTTAACCCTGTCTGAGCAGGGTTGGAGTTTTTCGTCATACGGACATGTTCCAGCAGGCATGGCGTGTGAAAGCTGTGTTCAAGAACTTCTGCTTCAAGAATGGGGCCAAGAAAGTGGTCGACTTGCCTGTTTGGGCCTCATGCCGCCTTCAGAAGAAAACGGTCAGACTTTTCTGCATTTGTACACAGCCTGTCTGTCGCGCTCTATTGTTACCTCAAGAGCTGCCGCACGCGATAGACATCTGTTGGTAGATCAGGATGAACTACAGGGGCTGGAGGCGCACTTCGGCGACCTGCTCTCTCCCATTATGCGCGCTGCCATCGGGGGCGGGTATCTTTTTCGTTGATGGCTAGCAGCAGATTCTGGCCTGTAAATTTCTGTGGCTATGTTGTTGGGCTCAACAAATCAACAGCCAAAGCATGCAAACGACCGTTGCTGGCAAGAAGCGGGTCGCCAAAGCGCAAAGGTGCGCCAGTAAGGTTGCTGATGCGTCCTCCCGCTTCTTCCACAAGCAGGATACCTGCTGCGAAGTCCCAAGGCTTGAGCCCTGCTTCGTAAAAAATATCCAGTTTCCCGCTGGCAACATAGGCCAGATCTATCGATGCCGCGCCAATGCGTCGTACGCCTTGAGCTATGGGCAATACCAGAGCAAGCCGCTCCATTACTTCCGGCAGCCGTTTGGCGATGTCATAGGGAAACCCTGTGCCTACCAGAGCGTCGTTAAGGCTGTCCACTCCACTTACGGAAATGGGTTCGCCATTGCAAAAAGCCCCTTGCCCCCGTACTGCCCAGTAGCAGCGATGCAACATGGGTACATTGACAATGCCAAGCTCAACGCGCCCCTTGTGCCACAAGGCTACAGAAGTTCCTACTTGAGGGATGCGGTGTACAAAGTTGGTTGTGCCGTCAACGGGGTCAATAATCCAGCAAAGATCAGCAGGCGCTTCATCGTCTTCGCTGCTTTCTTCTGCCAAGAAGCATGCTCCTGGCACCAGATCCACCAGTTTTTCCTTCAAAAAGGCCTCTACGGCCAAATCGGTCTGAGTGACAAGATCAATGCTGCCCTTATGCCGTACATTGCTGGGTAGTGCCCAGTGTTCGCGTATGATTTCTCCGCTTTGCAGTACAATGTCCACACAGTTTTTGAGAATTGAATGAGCATCAATCATAAGAAATCCTTATTTCAAGATAGCGAGGGCGTGCTTGCCATCACTTTAATCAGACACAAGTAAAACAAGTTTTCAATTTATTTTCTACGCTTCTGCTTAAACGCTCATGGCATTTGGGTGACGATTAGAGTATTTTAACTTTGAAATACTCTGCGGCTGCGCGAGCAGACGCCCGTCGTGAAGGCGTAACTGCAAATAGTTTTCTAGGTTGAGCGACGTAGCGAGCGTGTCTTAACCTTCGAGAATATATTATATTCTCAAAATTAATCTGCTCTAGTTGATAAAGACGGACCGGTAAGTTTCACGGTCAAGCATCGCTTTAGCCGTGCCACGAAGCACTGTGGTAAGGGGATCTTTGTCCACAAAGACCTTGAGTCGAGTTTCACGGGCAATATACTGGTCGAGCCCCTTGAGCAGCGAACCGCCGCCAGCCATGAGCATGCCGTTGCGGTAAATATCAGCGGCCAATTCAGGAGGTGTTTTTTCCAGGGCGCGCAAAACAACTTCAAGAATGGCTTGAACTGGTTCGCGTAAGGCTTCACGAATATGGGCTTCTGTTACTTTAACCACTCGCGGGGCGCCGCGTACCATATCCTTGCCTGAGACTTCCAGGATGGGAGCATTGGGAATGGGTATGGCTGAGCCGATGATTTTTTTTACATTTTCAGCCGTATTGTCGCCAATTTCCATACGAAAAGCATCACGCATAAAGCGCTGTACAGCTACGTTCATCGCATCTCCAGCCACACGCACAGATTGGGTGTTGGCAACGCCGGACAATGTAATAACTGCCACTTCACTCGTACCGCCCCCGATGTCCAGAACCAGGTTGCCCAAGGGTTCGTGAATGGGCAAATCCGCTCCAATGGCCGCGGCCATCGGCTCTTCAATCATAGAAATATCAACAGCGCCAGCCAGCATGGCCGCATCAATAACTGCTCTTTTTTCAACCTGGGTGATACCTGTGGGTATACAGATGGACATGGAAGGCCGGACCAGGCGAAGGCCTGTGATGGTCTTGCGCACAAAGTAGGAAATCATGGCTCGAGTGACGTCAAAGTCCGCAATAACGCCATCTTTCATTGGCCGTACTGCACGGATGCGCTGTGGCGTTCGGCCAATATATTCTTTGGCTGCTGTTCCAACAGACAGGACTTTGCCCGTTTGGGCGTCAAGGGCCACAACTGACGGCTCATTGACGACAATGCCATGCGCCCTGGTGTAAAGCAGGGTGTTGGCGGTGCCAAGATCCATGGCTATGTCTTTCGACAAAAAACGGAAAAAGCGCCGCAGAAACATAGCTAGTATTCTTTTTGAGGTGGCATGGGGGCGCTGTCAGGGTCATATGCCTGAGGGCCGTCGCTGTGCACACGAGCTCTGGGCAGCATGGTACGCAAACGTACTTTGAGGTATAGGTTTTCCAGAAAAAGGGCGAGGTGGTCGACTGCCTGGCGCACAAAGCTGCGCATCGATTCGTCAATCTGGCGGGGTTGGGTGTGCGCCAAGCACAACACCCCACGAGTACTTTTGTTGACCATAACGGGCATGCAGATTGCCGCCTGAAAATCGGGCATATCGGGCAGCTTGCCAAACAGTACGGCTGAGGGGGCTCCCTCTACACCTTCTGCAACAACGGGCTGGTCGTTATGAAAAACCCAGCCGGTTATGCCGCTGCCCATTGGCAGGATGAGAGGCTCCGGCCCTTCAAGAAGAAGGCGTGCCGATTCTGCCTCAACACAATATGTTTCGCCAGGAGTGTCCACTGAGGCAAATGCGCAGTAGTCAAAGCCAGTAGCTTCAACCATTATGCGCAGATAGTTCTGCAAGAATTGTGGCCAGCGCTTATAGCGGAAGCGCAAATCCTGTATGACGCCCAACTCCACAAAATAACGTGGAATGTTGCCAGCCATATCCTGACGGCCCCTGCTGCCCTGCTGCCGCGCTATCAACTCGGCAAACATCTGCAATATTTTGTGATCTTTGTCTGAAAAAGAATACTGCCTTTTGCTGTCAACACACAACGCGCCCCCGGTTGGTACGGGGCACCCCATAAAGGCCTTGATGCTGGCCTCTTCGCCACCGGAGTAATAGCCGAGATTGCTCTGCCGTTGATCGAAATTGGGCACAAGAAGCGGCTGTCTGTTGCGTATGATCCAGCCCACCAAGCCTTTGCCAGGCAATATGGTAGCGTTGGCTCCAACCTTGTCGCCAAGGCTGAAGGAAGCAGCGAGGTGGTGCCCTTCGCCTTCTTCGTCAGGCAAAAATAAAACAACCGAGTATGCGTCAAAAACGCTGCAAACAATACTGAGTATATGCTTTTCCAATGGATTTTCAGTCATGGTTCTGTCGATTTTATGGTGATGCGGACTGGCCGCCCAATATATTAAATAAGCTCATCTCTTGTAGCAAAGCGTATCGCCCCCCGCAACTGCTCTTTTACACTTAAGGCGGCAGGCCAAGTTGAGCAGTCAAAAAAAGTAAACGGAAAAATCACAAAAATGGAATATTGATACCTGTAAGGGCTTGACTCTTGTGAGAAATATTTATTTATCAAGTATGACTACTGGAATTATTTTTAAAATAAGTATAAAAAATTGTGAAAGACTGATATGCAGGTGTACAAATGATTAAGTGGCAAGAGGTTTTCAGCAAGAATGGTCAACCTTGGCGGGATGCAACGTGCTTGTCCGCCCCTGTTGCCATCAGCGACCTCGAACCTCTCAAAAATTTTCTTGATGCTGTGCATGTGCGATTTTGCCTGGTGAAGCCCTACCAGGAAAACAAGAACTATCCAGTTGTGGAGGGACGTGAACTTCTGCCCTCCTTTGACAACGACATGTTTGAGTACAGAGAGCTGCCGGGCTTTGCTATGGTGGCCTTTGCACGCCAGCTGGATTATTTTTCTGAAATTTTTCAATTTGACAGGCTGCACCCGGTCATTACTGAAGGTGAAGGCGCGAGTTGCCCACTGGAAAATCAGGTAATGGGTCAGAACCTGCAAACCCTTGCCTCACGCCTGCCGCGTATTCATCAGGATGTTTTTCGCCAGCAGTTTCGTTCTACAGATACCGTACAGCTTGAAAGTTATCCTGCCCTTATGCCCTACCTTCTCAATATGGACAGGGCTCAGGTATTGGCCTGGGATGCGGATAACCAATTTCACCTGGCTGGCGTTTTTGCTTCTTTTCCCTCTGATATTGACAGTGAACTCAAGCGGTTCGGCATTCGCATAGGCAAGTTTGTTTATGGTGATAGCGAAATTTATGAACGAAACCGCATGTTTGTATATCAGTATCTTATGGAGCTTTATGGCTTTCCTATTGTGTCGGAACGGCGTACTTCCAGTGCGCTTTTTACGCGTAAACTGCACAAAATGGGCGAGCATTTTCTTTTGCGGGTTCTTGGGCAAACTGACCGCACCTTGACCACCTATATATCTACAGGTGGTAACCAGCGGTATCCCATGCTGGAAAAAATTGCTCTGGTGGCTGTAGATGCCGACCATGACGAAGCTCTTGAAATTATAGACCGCGATGGTTTTTTTCTTGATAAGCCTCGGCGTGTGGTGATTCTGCGCGTTAAATATCGCCAGCATACTTTTGATTCTAGCAACGTACGCCAAGACCGCGCCCTTTCAGTAGTGGCCCAGGAAGTACTGCACCCGCTTACAGGGGAACCGCTTACTGGACTGAACCTGATTAAAGATACTTCCAATATGTTCCTGCGCCTCAACGATATTGTGCGCGGTGAATTCACAGGACGTATTACCTTCAAGCGTACTGAAGTGGTGGAAAACACCGATACGCATGAAAAAAGGCTCAAATTTCTGTATAGCTGGCTGACCAAACATCAGCGCCGCATGATAAGCTATAGCGACGAGTTTTTTTCTAATGTCAGCAAGGTGTTGTGTAACTATCTTTATTCTCCTGACAATGACGAAGCTTTTGAAAGCTTGCGTGACCTCTATCAGGAAGTGTGCACTCGGTTCAGCTATATTCAACAGGCTCGGCGAGTTCGCATTCTTGAGGATTTGTGCACGCGTAGCTGCAAGGGCGTTCACATCACCTACAGGCAGATGCTTAGCGAGGCCGTGGCGCTGCTCAATGAACTGAAATTTGAAGTTGTCAATTTCTTTCCGGTACTGGTGGACAGTATCATTGACTGCGTTGAAAAGATGCTGCGTGATCGCTATCTCCAGCGCCAGTACCTTGACCCCCCGGAGGACAGTCTGACTCCTGCCGGGATTGAGATTCGAAAAAATTATGGACGCCTCGTTTCCTTGCAAGATGGCTTTAAAGCTGTGCGCAAGGCGCGGGTGGGTAAGGAAAGCATTTTAGCATGAGTTTGGCTTTATTTTATCTTCCCCCTGAACTGTGGGGACATGAGGTGCGGCTTGAAGGTCAGGAAGCCCGTCACCTGAGTCAGGTTTTGCGGATTGCCCCTGGCAGCGAAGTGGGACTTCTGGATGGTCAGGGGCGGCAGGGCCGTTTTGTTGTGCGTAAGGTTGGCAAAAAAAATGTCGACCTAGAACGTGTGGACGAAAATTTTCAGTCTCAGCCCGAAGCCCGCGCGATAGTGGCTCTTGCTTTCAGCAAGGCCGTGCGACGGGGCTTTTTTATGGAAAAAGCTGTGGAACTGGGAGCCTCCGGCATATGGTTGTGGCAAGGCGATCACAGTCAGGGCAGCCTTTCCGCCTCTGTGCAGGAGGCCTGTCTCGGGCAGCTCATTGCCGGAGCCAAGCAGTGTGGCAACCCCTGGTTGCCTGAGGTGAAGATACTTAAAGGCGGAGTGGACGATCTCGCCAAGTATGCAGCCAATGCAGACTATCGCATCTTGCCGTGGGAAGCCCAGGACAATGTACCCATGCTTTCACCCAATATGGCAGGACAACCCGGCCTGACCGTATATGTTATCGGCCCCGAAGGCGGCTTTTCTGCTCGTGAACTGGATACTCTCAGAGTGTCAGGTTTTTCTGCTGTGAGCCTGGGGACTCGTGTGTTGCGCTGTGAAACAGCGGCAACCCTTTGTCTTGGCATTCACTGGTGGGCGTCACAGTTGCCAAAGGCTTCTCTTCCCGGGACGGAGCGTTCATGACGGTGAACAAGCCCCTGCCCGAGCGTATGCGCCCGGATGATTTGGCTCTCTTTCTAGGCCAAACCCATCTGGGTGGGCGGCTGCGTTCACTCATGCAAGCGCAGCGTTTGCCGAGTCTTCTTTTTTTTGGCCCTCCTGGCTGTGGCAAGTCCACTCTTGCCTTATTGCTGGCGAAATCAACTGGCAAAAATTTTTTACGTCTCAGCGCCCCTGAAGCTGGCTTGCAACACCTGCGCCGTTCACTTTCTGGCGTAGACATTCTAGTGCTGGATGAATTGCACCGCTTTTCCAAGGCGCAACAGGATTTTTTTCTGCCCCTTGTCGAATCAGGCGAATTGACCCTGCTGGCAACGACTACGGAGAACCCTTCTTTCAGTGTCACACGGCAGCTGCTTTCACGGCTTCATGTATTGCGGTTGCGGCCTCTGGGGCGTGCGGAACTTCTTGAACTGGCAAAACGTGGCGCTGCAGATTTGCAGACAGAAATGTCCGAGGAACTGGCAGATTTGCTCGCTGGCGTTGCTCACGGCGATGCCCGCACTTTGCTGAATCTTGTGGAATACGTTGCCGCCTTGCCCGCGGATTTGCGTGAGCTTGAGCATATTAAGGCTGCCCTGCCGGAAGTGCTGGTACGTCATGACAAGGATGGCGACAATCACTACGAACTGGCGTCAGCTCTTATTAAGTCCATTCGTGGCAGCGACGTTGACGCCGCCCTTTACTACCTTGCCTGCCTGCTTGAGGGCGGTGAAGATCCTCGTTTTATCTGCCGGCGTCTTATTCTTTCGGCTTCGGAAGATATTGGTTTGGCCGACCCCAATGCGCTGCCCCTGGCCGTTTCGTGCCAGCAGGCCGTGGAGTTCGTGGGCATGCCGGAGGGCTTTATTCCCTTGGCAGAAACCGTGACGTATCTTGCAATGGCCCGCAAAAGTAACGCGTCGTATGCGGCGTATCTCAACGCTCAACGAGAAATCAAACTAAACGGGCCACGCCCTGTGCCCTTGCACCTGCGCAATCCTTCAACACAACTGCAAAAAGAATGGGGATACGGCAAAGAATACAAGTATCCCCACAACTATCCAGATTCTTGGATCGAACAGTCTTATTTGCCGCCAGAGCTGGAAGGACGCCGCTTCTATCAGCCCCGCGACAACGGTGAAGAGCCTCGCCTTTCTCAGTGGTGGCGCAAATTGCATAAAATCAAAAAAACGGAAGACTAGGCATGCATCGTTTTGTTGAAGGCGCTTTTGCGCAAAAATTTCTTACGGGTAACACCTATGCGAGCCATGACGCGCGCGTGGGCTTATTCACCCGCCTATTCCCTTCCATCAGTTTTTATAGCCGCCTGTTTGGTGGGCCTTTGCGCTGGTTGTGCTCCAAAGCTGCCAAGGGGCAATGTGATGACGCTGCCTGGGTACACGCCAGTGTGTGGGTTTCTGAGTTGATGGAGCGCATTGGCTGCCCTATTGAAGTACAGGGTATGGATGCCATCAATGAGGTGGATGGACCTTGCCTCTTTGTGGCCAACCATATGAGCACGCTGGAAACATTTATGTTGCCGGGCATGATACGGCCAAGGAGGCCCGTAACCTTTGTTGTTAAAAAAAGCTTAACGACCATGCCTCTTTTTGGACCTGTCATGTGTTCGCGTGACCCCATAGTTGTGGGGCGTACCAATCCTCGAGAAGATTTGACTGCTGTTCTTGAGGGTGGCCTTGAGCGACTCAAAAAAGGGATATCCATCATTGTTTTTCCCCAAAGTACGCGGTCGCTGGTCTTTGACCAGAGTCACTTCAACTCCATTGGTGTCAAGCTTGCCCGTAAGGCAGGGGTGCCAGTGGTTCCTATTGCCCTGAAAACAGACGCATGGGGACAGGGCCGAAAGATAAAAGAACTGGGGCCTGTAAAGCCAGGCATGCCTGTGCGCTACTCTTTCGCCAAACCTATGTATATTCAGGGGCAAGGCAAAGAAGAGCACGCGGCTATCTGTCAGCACATCGCGTGCTACCTTGAAGGCTGGCAGCAACATGATGGAATTAACGCCACGGTGCCCAGTTAAAGGCGCAGAAACATGTTCGTTGCAGGAAACTATTAAGCGCGAGTATGGCGAATCAGCCCCAAACAATGACAGTTGCGATGGCAAATCGGCTCATCTGATTGGGCAACGAGCAGAAATATTTTAAGATTTTTACTCTTTAGGTGTCTATTTGCTGAGCGCGCATAGCTAAATTCAAAAATCTCATGACAGAATAACGCAACGCCCCGCCGATGATATGTCGGTGGGGCGTTTTAAAATTTCAGTTTAAACTGGCTAGGTTCGCATGCACAGCGAATACCGACCGGGAAGGACTAGCCACCTTGCGCAGCGGATTCTGTTGTTTCCGTTTTCTTTTGAAGTCTTTTGCAATACAGTGAAAAAAGATAGCTGGAGACTGGCCGTACTGTCATTACCGCAAAAAAGAGCATAAAATACAGCATTGAATCAATGAACAGCATGGGGGTTGAGCGGTCTTCATAGCCCAGTCCGCTAAGATAACCATGCAGTTTCAAAATTACCCAGCATGCCAGAAAAAAAACGCCAATGGCATACAGAAAGCATCTGTCCTTGGCTTTTCGCAGCTGTTTTTCCATACATTTCCTTCCGCACGCGAACGTTAATAAGGCCTTCGCCCTGTTTTTAGAAGCAGTTGAGTTTCGCACAGAACGAAGTTTTTCGCTAGTATTTACAATAGTGAGAACTGAGAAAAAATACGTTAGAAAAGGCAAGGAGTTGTATACTCCTTGCCCTTTTTGTAAATACCTGACCGCTATTGCCCGGTCATTCCCATTCAAGCAAGCGCTTTTGCCCGGTCAAAGACCGCAAGTGTGTGGCGTCTTGCCCTACTTCAAGGCAGCCCAGATATGTTCCCTGTTTGTTTTTGAGCGCCAAGTATTGAATATGGATGAACTTGCCGCCAAGTTCCAGCCAGAATTCAGCTTTGTCGCGCTCTCCTCTTTTAAAGGCTTCCAGTATCTCAGTGACCATATGAACAGACTTGGAGGGATGGCAGTTTTTTACCTCTCGTCCAATAACAGCGGCGCTTCTTGGGAAAATACGATGCACGCTGTCAGAATAGTAGGCAACCCTGTCGTCTGGGCCAACAAAGCTGACATCCACTGGCAGATTACACAAAATGGCATCCACAATTTCTTGCGGCAGCTGTCCTGTAGAAAGATCTACAAGGTCTGGGCGGCTTGTCGTTTCCGCTGGTTTTACCGGAGTCCATTCACCTTCGGGCATTATACCGAATGAGTAGCCAATTTCATCGTCACCCAGGCGGCAGCGGCTCCAGTCTTCCTCGGTGAGCAGTTGCAGGCACATGGGCAGAAGAATATTTTCTTCTTTCCTTACCATCTCATCAACTTCATCAACCAGGTCATGCAAGGCTGCGGCCCCGTCCACTC
The DNA here is from genome assembly GCF_014202345.1 of Desulfovibrio intestinalis. Classification (NCBI taxonomy): domain Bacteria; kingdom Pseudomonadati; phylum Thermodesulfobacteriota; class Desulfovibrionia; order Desulfovibrionales; family Desulfovibrionaceae; genus Desulfovibrio; species Desulfovibrio intestinalis. Next base: position 235,263 of record NZ_JACHGO010000005.1, on the reverse strand, counting down.
TGCTTTTTTCAGCTAAAAGCTCCTGCGTACGGCGGAATTTGTTTCTGATGTCATCGTGCACTTCCCACATAACTTTGCCGGGAGCGCTCAGATCATGCTTTTCAAGCAGCGGGAACAGCTGATTTTCTTTGCGAACATAGTGGGTTTGAATGCCTGCCAGCTCCTGAGTTAGAAAGCTGAGGCGGCCAATCATAAAAGGCCATTCAGATTCAGCAGGCTCCTTGGACGTGCCCAGAACTTCTCTTATTTCAGCAACAAGCTTTTTTACCTGAGAATTTTCCTTCAAATACGTGTGAACTGGGTGTCCCGGCGAAACCGGAGGCATTTGCTGTTCTTCCAGCGCATTCTGGAACAGGGCTGCATGCAGGTGACACATTCTTTTTATTTCCGCCTCTGGCAATCCTTCGTTCACGAGGGTTTGCTCAAGCGCGGCAATTTCCTGTGGCGAAATATCACCAACGGTTTGATTGAATTTGTCCTGCAGTTTGCTGAACTCCACGCCGTCGTGAAGATCTTTAATTATTTCCTTGAGCGCGGCCATGCGCTCTTTCTGAGGCAACTTTCTGTCACCCGACTGCGTATTCATACTGGCAGGAGGCGCAATTTCAACAGCTTCGCCGGTATTGATCATTATTTCGCCAGCAATAAACAAGAGCAGTGAAAGCGCACTCTCATTACCCATACCAGCAGCTTTTTCTACAGACGCAACTCGCCCCACTGTCTGGCGCATCAGAGGATTTTTTAACTTTTCAAAACTCTTGTTATGCGTTGCCAGCGAGTCAATGAGAAAAGGATAGTCTTTGGTGAGGGTGTAAATACTGGTGTCCTTGGTCAGCAACATGGCTACCTCTGCTTGTTATACAGCATATTCGGGTCTGAGCGATCCGAAGCAACGGTTGGCTAGATGGGCGGGGTTATGGTCACCAGCAGGCGCATGCGTGTAGTTGCTTCCACACCGTGCGGCTCACGAATTTCAGAAATCAGTATGTCTCCGGCAGCGGCAGGAAGCTTGGCACCATCCGCCCCAAGGAAGAACCCCTCACCTTCAAGTATCTGTATCGAGAGTTCACCGTCCAAATCATGCGAATGAACGGGAAAAGTCACGCCAGCATCAAGGTTGAAGTTTATGATCTTGAAGTTGGGAGAATCCTCAACAAGAAAAAACCGCTTCATGGCATTTGCCGAAAATTCGCGTGTGGATTCAAGCTGCAGTATTTTCATGATATTCCCTTTGCCGCGTATGGCGATTTTTTGGAATTGGCACCGTTAGTGTTACCGTAGAAATGAGCTGATTTATTTTCTGTGATGATGCTCACAATTGTGTATGAATTTTATTTTGTCTTGCAAATATAATATATCACAACATTCCTCTGTCAAATTGATAGATAACAAGGGTATGCTACAAAAATGAAAGTATCAGTTTCATTAATTACAATAAGTTACAAGAGACTTTTTGTGCTGCTCAGGTTGACTTTTGAGGCCCATCTCATGCCAAATGAGGCTTTGTTCTAATTGGAAGCACGTTGAATCTTTATCTGGTTAATATTTTAAATTTTCATTATGTATTTTAATTTTAGGATTTAAACTTATTTTTTGTTTTATTCTTATAATGAATTAAAAATAACTGCGACAGGTAAATGTAATTTACCATTGATAGATTTATTTTTTAAGTACATAATTGTGTTGAATATAATCTTAAATTATTGACATGTTATCTAAATAATAGTTAATAATTTATTTAATTATGTTATAAGAGCAAAAAATAGTTCAAATTGAACAAACTATTTTAATAATAAAACGAGTATGGCATACAGTAAAGTTGAACAGATTGTGCCCAGTGAGATGAGTCGCCATTCTGACAGACAGCATCGCTGAGGAAGTAGATATGATGGGGCTTCAGGCAAACTGCGCAGCAGGCGCACGGCCTGACAGAAGTTATTGCAGGCATGAAGCGGGGGAAGAATGAGTAGCATGAATGGCAACTTGCAGCATTCAGATTGTACGCCGTAAAAGCGATGTCGTGACGGCTCTGGCTGCTATTGAAAGTGAATTGGAACGCAGAGGAATTACCATTTTTGCAAAATTTGACCACCATAAAAATGCTCAGGAGGTCAACCTGTCACTGCGAAAAATGACGGTACTGGTGTTTGGATCGCCAATGGAGGGGACACTTTTAATGCAAAAAAATCCTCTCGTCGCGTTTGAACTGCCATTACGAATTTTGGTGTGGGAAGATGAAGGCGGCACCACATGCCTTGCAATGCCCAATATGGTTTCGCTGGCCCAACAGTATCGTTTGTCGAATTTGCCTGCTGTTGGCAAAATGCAAAACCTTCTGAATGAATTGATAGCAGTTGTAGAATAAAAAATTGGCTACACGGAAATTTCTATTACTGCGGTTTCAAATAGCAGATGACCATGCTCACAATATCCAGAGCTTGGGCAATCAGCGCGATGACTGTTGTATCTGGTCTGCCTACTTGCTCACGAGTCGCTGAGACGCCTAGCATATTGATACTGATGGCAAGAGCACATCAAGGGGGGAGAGGTGCTTTTCCCATCAGCCCTGCGTCAACCCCGCAGGGAACGCCCAAGTAGTAGTCACACAACGGGCGCCTTGGGCTGGTGGCACAAGCGAAGGGACCGATATTAATCCTTTGCAAGCCTGGCCGTTCGCCGCAACGGACAGTGCAGGCCGTGACCACCGGGCGGAGAAATCGGCAATTCTCCGCCTTTTTCAATTTGCATACAAAAGCATATTGCCTGTTCTACAGGTAGTGTTGCCATGTATAGATTCATGCCAACACTACCCGAAAATTCGCCAATGTGCGAATGTTTGAAAAAGCTCTTTTTGCGCCCAGGCTGGATAGTGTTTTCCCGTGCAAGACTGAATAGATATTTCAACAATTCCAGTCATTTTCAACATCGCATCAGGGTAAGATTTACCCGAATGCTGCGGTATGTATTTATCAACAAGCGCGTTTAACACCGCGATCTTGGTGTCAATATCCGTGACCAGAGCGGCATGTCCCCTGATAATCACGCTTTCATAGCTTGTGTTTGTATCACAAGGCAATTCATCTTGAACAAATCCGTGCATTTTATCAATTTCAAAGCCAACAAGACCGTCATTTTTTATATTGGCAAGCTTTTCTCCTGCAGCCAGCCCATGAATAAAAATTTTGTCTGACATAAAAACAAAATGCACGGGCGTTATATAGGGAAATCCATCCGGGCCAGTGGTTGCCAGGCGGCCAATTTGTTCTGAGGTCAGCAGTTCAACTATTTTTTCCTGCGCCAGTGGATATTTTTTCATTCTTGCCTGCATAATACCCCTCGTATATGTTTGTGTGGCCTGATCATAGCAATGTTTTTGCTCAAATGAACAGGGACAGTTTTACTTTTTTTAACCTGACACCCGACATATTTGCCGTTTGTGGCTCAAGAAATTCCTTTTCCCCCTGTGGAGGGGACATGCTAAAGTTGGATGCCACCAGTGCCATGCCGCTTTTTCAGCAAATATATTGTCAGATTCGGGCGGATATACTGTCTGGGGCAAGAGCTGAAGGAACAAGGCTGCCGTCTCTTCGAGCCATGTGCAAAGAGATGCAAATTGGAAAAAATACAGTTGAAAGCGCGTATGCCCAGCTTGCCCTTGAAGGCTATATAGCAGCCACGCCAGGCAGCGGATACAAGGTAAATCCCATTTATGGGCTTTTGCACCAGATGGAATCCAGCCCGCCTGCACCACTTTCCCCTGCGGGCAATGATTATGCACAGAAGATTAATCAACATTACCGCTACAATTTCAGCTATGAAAATTCTGATGGCTCAACCTTTCCCAATGCCATCTGGCGAAAACTGACATCTCAAATTTTGGCTGATGATGACGCCGCTTCGGGCTATTCCACTGAAATGCATTCGTATAGTGGTGCTGCGGGCTATTTGCCGCTGCGTCATCAGCTGGCGTCATATCTCTATCGCAGCCGCGGGGTTAGATGCGTTGCCGAACAGGTGATCATATGCAGCGGATTGCAGCCCTCAATTATGTCCATTTTGCGCCTGCTTCAAGGAGAATGCAGCTTAGTTGCTCTTGAAGAGCCAGGCTATCATGGGGCCAGAGCCGTTTATGAATGTTTTAACATCAGCACCATCGCTGTTCCTGTAAAGGAGGACGGGCTGGACCTTGCCGTGCTGGCCAAATCGTCTGCCAGAGTGGCGCATATTGCTCCTTCTCATCAGTTTCCCACGGGTGTTATTATGCCCATCAGCAAGCGTATGGAGATCATGAATTGGGCTATGGAAAACGAGTCCTTTATTATTGAAGATGATTATGACAGCGAACTGCGTTACAGTGGGCGTCCTATTCCATCAATGCAATCAATTGATACAAATGGGCGCGTTATTTACTTGGGTACCCTCTCAAAAGTGCTCTCCCCAGGACTGCGAATGTCCTATATGGTGCTGCCGCCGCAGCTTTATCAGCGATTCCGCGAGATTTTTTCCAATTTTCAATGTACAGTTCCTTGGCTCGAACAGGCAGTGCTGACACGGTTCATGGCTGAAGGTCATTGGGAGAGGCATCTTAGGAAGATATGCCAGCAAAAAAAGAAAAAACACGACTTGTTTGTAAATACTGTCAACCAGCTGTGGGGCGAGCGCGCCACTATTCACGGTCATAATGCCGGGTTGCACCTTCTTCTTGAATTTACTGGCGGCCCAAGTGAAGAAGAGCTTGTAAGCAAAGCTGCTATGGCAAAAATCAAGGTGCATCCGGCCTCACTCCTCTGGAGTGATAAGGCCAGGTGCCCAAAAAACTGCCTCTTTATGGGGTATGGCATGCTGTCCGAATCAGATATTGTAAGCGCATTAAAAATGCTGAAAGCTGCGTGGTGTTGAGCCTGCCTGTTACCAGTACGAATTGGATCTTGGAAATGAGTAAGACCTTCGAGCGCAGAGGTGCTACAGTGCAGCTGTAACAGGGTGAGGTTCTTATGATCAATCTTACAGAAGAGACAATGTGGCAGGCCGTAGTTGCCTGTGATTCAATGTACGACGGATTATTTCTTTATGGAGTGAAAACCGTTGGGGTGTATTGTCGTCCTTCATGCAGATCGCGAACTCCCCTGCGAAAAAACACGCTATTCTTTATGACTGAGAAAGAGGCTAAAGACGCAGGTTTTCGCCCCTGTAAGCGCTGCCGGCCAGAACTGGCCATGCATGATCCCGTTGCAAAGCTTGCTGAGCAAGCCAGACAACTTTTTGAAAATCATTTCGACAATCGCCCTCTGCTGGTTGCTGAAATGCAGAAGCTGGGGGTTACACAAAGTCATTTGGCCGTCGTTTTTCGGCAGTATTATGGTATGGCTCCTGCGCAGTACCTTGGCTGCAAAAGAGAACAGCAAGCTAAAAAAATGTTGGCTGAAACTGCTATGCCCATCATTGATATTGCCGCTGATATTGGTTTTAGCAGCTTGCCAGCTTTTTACAGCTTTTTTAAAAAGCAGACAGGCACGACCCCTAAAAAGTTCCGCATCAGCTCAAAAAACATCAGCCAATGAATACAGGCCATTAAGCAATGTCCCGGCACAGTTTCAATGAAAGCGGAAAATCCATTGATGCGATAACTGGATAGAGGCTATTTATGAAGAATATATGGTTTTATAACTTCCCCATAGGTAAAGTTGGCATCGCTGCTGATGACGAAAGTATATGTCAGGTTTTCTTCAGCACTGAAGAATCACCTGAAGGTTTTGAGCTGACAGAAACTCCTGTTATCAAGAAGGCATCAGAGCAACTTGCAGAATATTTTGATGGCAAGCGAAAAAACTTCGATCTGCCTTTGAAACTTGAAGGTACCACGTTTCAAAAAGCAGTGTGGCAGGCCTTGCTCACTATTCCCGCTGGTGAAACGCGCAGCTACAAAGACATAGCCATCTTGGTTGGCAATCCCGGTGGTAGCCGGGCCGTGGGGATGGCCAACAACCGTAACCCGGTGGCCGTTATTGTGCCCTGCCATCGAGTCATCGGGCAGGATGGAAGCCTGACAGGCTACGCAGGAGGCCTTTCCATCAAACAGTACCTGCTAAACCTTGAAAAAATTTGGCGTCCTGCTCTGCCGGAAAAAAATCATGACCAGCACAAATTATTTTGAGTACGGCGAAGCGGAAAAGCAGTGGCTCAGGTCGCGCGATTCCTTGCTCGCCGATGCAATGGATAAAATCGGGCACATTCATCGTGAGGTACAACCCGATTTATTCAAGGCGCTCATAAACTCCATTGTTGGTCAGCAAATATCTACCAAGGCTCAAGTGACCATCTGGAAGCGGATGCAAGAGCGCCTTGCTCCCATCTCGCCAGAAAATTTTGGCAATCTGGATGCAGAAATCTTGCAGGCATGCGGCATATCCATGCGCAAAGCCTTGTACATCAAAAGCATCACGGATGCAGTACTGGATGGCAGCCTGAACCTGAAACTACTGCCAGCCATGACAGATACTGAAATAAGCGCCCAGCTTGTTCAGCTAAAGGGTATCGGCCTCTGGACAGCTGAAATGCTTATGATCTTTTCGATGCAGCGCCCCAATATCCTGAGTTGGGACGATCTGGCCATTCAGCGTGGGCTGCGCATGCTGTACAGGCACCGTAAAATGACCCCAACGCTTTTTGCCAAATATAAAAAGCGTTATACCCCCTACTCTTCCATTGCCAGCCTGTATCTTTGGGCTATTGCGGGAGGAGCCTGCGCTGACCTTACAGACCCAGCACCAGGAAAATCCAAGCCTAAAAAGCAAATAATAAAGCAGCCATCCTCGAGCGCCTAAACATTTTCAATGCCAACGCCTGCATTTGTGATGCAGACGAAAAAGCAAAAAGAGGCCGAACCAAGAATAAAACTCCTGGTTCGGCCTCTTTATTGATTAATTATTCTAAAATGAGCTTTGTCCGGTTAGAGGCCGCAGCAAGCGTGCTTTAAGCTTTGAAAATGTCTTTTCTTAAAGGCAATCTGCTCTCGTTACCAGCCGTTATGATGGATTTTTTCAGCTTTAAAACGGTCAGCCTCACTAAAGGGTTGAGCCGGATGACCAACAACTACAAGAGCCAGAATATTAATATCCGCCGGAATTTTCAGCAAATGGCGAATGGGCTCCACCCTGTCTTCAAGCGGATGCATGCCGCACCATACTGTGCCCAGATTTTTGCCACGCGCCGCCAACAGTATGTTTTGCAGGGCTGCAGTGCAGTCTTGCTGCCAGTAACGAGGCTCTTTGGCTTCAGCGGGATTGGCGCAAACAATTATAGCCAAAGGTGCCTTGGAAGCCATTTTGGCATAAGGATGTGCCTCGGCGATTTGGGCGAGCAAGTCTTTGTCACGCACAGCAACAAAATGCCAGGGCTGACGATTATGCGCGCTGGGGGCAGACATAGCCGCGCGCAGTATTGTTTCCAAATCAGCGTCACTCACGTCCTCAGATGTGAACTCACGGATACTGCGGCGTGTAAAAATAGCTTCAAAAACGTCCATGATTGTATTCTCCTGAAAAATAACTGACGGGCAGGAAAAATATGCACCATATTGCATAAAAGGAAAAGCATATGACAAAACCGCGCGCCGTGGAGGTATTTCCAGCGGCGCGCGGAGTTGTTTGGCTGTTTACACTCAAAATGGCAGGTCAGTGGGCAGGTACGGCCTTATCATCTGCTCTGCCGCATTTGAACGGTTAGCTCATATCCCAGTTTGGATACATAGTCCAAATGCCACAAGGGCATATGCCTTCGCAGATGCCGCAGCCAATGCAGCGGGCAGGGTCAGACACATACTCAAAACCGTTTTCATCCTGCTTACGGTCAATGGCTTTTTCCGGGCAGGATTTGAGGCACATTTTGCAGTCACGGCAAGAGCCGCAACTGATGCAGCGGCTGTGTTCATCCTGGGGGCTGGGAAGGTCATTGTCATGACACTTGGCGAAGTAGGCTGTGTGCAGCCGCGTCGACGGGACAAGACGTTTTTCCGTTGGCGTGTAGCTTTCGCCACGCATCCAGGCGTCTGCGGAAAGTGCTGCCTCGCGGCCAGTGCCAATGGCATGTACCAGCAAGCCGGGCTTGATAATATCACCAACGGCAAAAACGCCGTCCATAATACTCAGATCAGGTTTGGGAACAATCCATTCGCGAAACTTCTCAAGCCCTTCAGGCAGAAAAGAAAGATCCGGCGATTCACCAACAGTGATAATGACCATCTCGCCGGGAATAAGCCTGCCTTCCTGGGTAACAATACCCTTGTCTGTGATTTCCTTGGTTTGGACAGGCCACACAAGTTTGCCGCCCAGAGCTTCAATCTGCTTGATTTCATGTTCAAAAGCGGCAGGCTTTTGCAAGTCGATGCAGGTAACCAGCTTGGCACCCGAGGCGTATGCTCCGGCGGCTGCGTCCATACCAGCGTTTCCGCACCCAATAACGATAACGTTTTCGGGCACCTTGGGGGGCTGCCCCTTATTTACCGCTTTAAGAAAATCAATGCCCGCAACGATTCTTTCATGCCCCGGCCAGGGGAATATACGGGCAACATGACCACCAGTGGCCACAACAAGTGCCGTGTGCTTTTTGCGAAGCTCGCTGAATTTTTTGGCGTCTACCTTGCAGTTATTCACAAAGTTAACGCCCAGGTCTTCAATACGCTTGAGTTCTTTTTGCAGCAGGTCGTGGTTCAACCGGGCGCGGGGGATGACCTGTTCAAGCTTGCCCCCCATAACCGCGTCGGCCTCATACACTGTGACGTCATGACCCATGCGGGCCAGCTGCCATGCTGCGGTAAGACCGCCAACACCACCACCAATAACGCCAATGTGCTTGCCCGTACGCTTTTTGGCCTTGGGGATTTTTATGTCAGCCGAGCAGGAGCCAAGCCCGCCAATTTGCACGGGGCTGTCCAGCTCGTTGCGCGTGCAGCTCTGCATGCAGGGATTGGGACACACACTGCCACAGACGGACCCGGGAAAGGGCGTATAATCCAGCACCAGCCGATACGCCTCATCTACTTTGCCCTCGCGCAGCAGATTGAAGCGCACCTGACTAGGAATGGAAGCCGGGCAGTTGAACTCGCAAGGGGCGGCATAGCGGGCATTTTCCCACAGGGGCACACGCTGACGGTAATCCCCTCGTGCTACAAGCCCGGTGACGGCAAAGTCGTCTGGTGCAACATCGCTAAAGATACCATCAATAACCCACTCCTTGGTGCGAAACTGCGCAAGGCTGGGCGTTTCTTCATGCTCTCTTTCCTGATAGGGCAAAGGAGTAATTTTTCTCCAATGCTTCCAGACAGAAAGTTCTTTGCGCAGCTGTGGCTTATTGATAGCATTCAGAAAGCTGTCCAGTCCGGTTTCAAGCCATGCAATATCTGTTGCATCGACCGGGCTGACACGCACGTCTTGAGACAAATTGCCTACTGGTCCCCTGAAGTAGACTGCGCCGCCCACCATGCCAACACAGGGGCGTTCGCCCAGGATAGACGGCAGGGTCTGGCTCTCATGGCCGCAAATTACAGCTTTGCCGCCACCCATAAACTCAAACGAAAAGCTGCCCACACTTTTGAGCACCCACAGCTCGGGAGCCGAGAACATAGGGTCATGCTTCATCAGTGAGCCGGAGCGTGTCCCCGCACGCCCACCGATATACACGGTGCCAGCTGCGGCGCAGTGTGCAGCTGTGTCGCCAGCATCGCCGCGCACGGTAATGCTGCCGCCCGCATTGAGCCAACCCACGTCAGCAGGTGCGGAACCTTCAACCAGAACTTCAGTGTCGGGCAGGCACATTGAGCCAACCCGTTGGCCAGGATTGCTCACAGTGAACGTGAGCTTTTTGCCATCCTTGTTCCAAAGCGGGCCACCGATGTCGTGCTGCCCTGATGCTTCAATATAAAAATCTGTCTCGCCCTTCTCCACCGCGGCCTCAATAGCCAGCAGCAGATCCTGGGTAGACATGCGCTCATGATTTTGCAGTGTATTTACGCGCAACATACTGTCATCCTCGTGCAAAGTGCTAGCAGGCATACTGAATGCCAAGTTTGTCGGCCACGGCCCTGTCTGTGGCTACCAGCGCATCTGAACGCCCAACTGGCATGGAGCTGTTGCCCACAGGGGCCAGCAGCTTGCGCAGTTCGGAGTCAAAGGCCAGCATGTAGTCCACAATATTCTGTGCACCCCTGTCCACATCAAGTCGTTTAACAAGACGCGGGTCCTGAGTGCAGATGCCTGTGGGACATTTGCCAGTATTGCAGGCGTTGCAACGGCCTTTTTCGTTGCCCACACACCCGAGCAGCTGGATGAGTATTTTGCCGATAATAACGCCATTGGCTCCAAGGCAGATCATCTTGAAAGCATCGGCTGCTGCATTGCCTGAAAGGCCTATACCGCCGCCTGCCCACAAAGGAATCTGCCCTTGCAGCCCTTGAGCTACAGCAGCCTGATAGCAGTCGCGCAACTTCGATACGATGGGGTGGCCAGTGTGCTCCAGCGAAACTTCGTTGGCTGCGCCGGTGCCGCCTTGTATGCCGTCGATGAAGAAACCACCGCAAATCTTGTAAGGATCGCGCAGCAGGTTGTTGTACACCGAAACTGATGTGGCCGAAGCCGCGCACTTGATGGCCACCGGTACACGAAAACCAAAAGCCGCATTGAGCGAAAGGTGCATTTTCTGCACGGATTCTTCAATGGAGTACAGGCCCTGGTGGTTCGGCGGCGAATGCAGGGTCGCCCTGGGTACGCCACGAATGGCCTGAATGTGCGGAGCGACTTTGGCTGCGGGCAGTAGGCCGCCGTCGCCGGGCTTGGCGCCCTGCCCGATCTTTATAAGCACACCCGCGGGATCCACCTTCATGCGTGGCATGGCCCTGATAATGCGGTTCCAGCCAAAATGGCCGGAGGCAATTTGCAGGATCATGTATTTCAGTTGCTCAGATTCCAGCAATTTACTTGGCATACCGCCTTCGCCGGAACACATGCGCACAGGTAGGCCGCATTTTTCGTTCAGATACGCCGTGGCAACAGCAATGGCTTCCCAGGCCCGGGTAGACAGCGCGCCGATGCTCATATCGCTGAATATGGCCGGGTAAACCCAGTTCACTGTAGGCGTGCGGTCAGTAAGAATAAGATTTGATCCTTCCACTCGCAGAGGCAGTTCTTGAGCCAGCATGACACGGCCCAAAGGCGAGCGGATATCAAAGGTATGCCTTTCCGAGTCCAGAGCCGGGTCAGTCATCTGGCTGATACGGCCCACAACGATGGAATCAAGCGTGCGCGGCATGGCAAGGTTGCTGCGTCCACCACGTTTGATCGGGCCGTGCCCCCGTGCCAGCATGGGAAAACGCTGGTCTACATTGCGTACAGGGCGAATAGCCGCGTTGGGGCATATTTTTTCGCACATGCCGCAACCCACGCAAGCGTGTTCAATGCTGGGTTTTTGTGAAATGACGGGCCGGGCCATATGTTCTTGTGAAGGATCAGGAAATGCCTTGCGCGAAAGCGTCACGCTGCGGCGCATCATGCTCACTTCAATGGCGTTGAATGTACAGGCGGCCACACAAGAGCCGCACATGGTACACAGGTCCAGGCGGTAATCTATCTTCCAGCGCAGATCATTGACGCTGACATCCTGAGTTTTTACTGATTCCATCTTTCCACCGCCAGATCGTTGTCAATAACCAGCATTTCCCTTTCGTGGGGGTATATATCTTCCGCCACATTTCGATCGGGCATGATGGCATTGAGACCACATACTTCTGATGCAATTGCCACCATGTCCTTGTAACGACCGACAACCACGGGACGCAGTTTTTTCGAATCGCAACAGGTCATCATCCTGCCATCAGGCAAAAGGGCAATTATGGTGTTAGGACCATTTATTTCAAGGTGGGCCAATGATTCGCGGATGAGACCAAGCACTTTACTGTCGGCACGCTGCTCTGCCTCAACAAAAGGCAGTGGCGTGATAACATGCTTGTAGTACCGGATGGGCCATTCAAGCTCATGCAGTACATAGTGCAGCGTGTAAAGGAAGTTCTGCGAGTCGGATTCAAAGCCGATGTAGCCTCTGTGCAGCGCTTTTTGAAATTCCTTGTTCTTGGTGAAAAAGGTATTTTCGCCGTTGGCGCAGAGGGTATAGCCTTGCAGAAAAAACGGGTGGGCCGCATAGCGCACGATGGCGTAGTTGGTGTTTTGCCGGCACTGCGTAACAATATTTCGCGCAGTGAGGCGTCCGTCGTCGTTCCAAAGGCGAAAATATGTCGCGATATCGGCGGGGTCGCCGATCTCTTTCAGGGTCAACACGTCAGGCCAGAAAGAATAGACAAAGCCGTTGTTATCTTTTTCCAGCAAGGCGCGTAACTCAAGGCGCGTGTCGAGCAGAAGATCTTCGCGTTCATCCTGGCGACGGTAGCGGTAAATTTCAGGGTAATCGTAGTTGCGGAAGACATAGCGCGGCATGGCTTCAATTTTCAATCCAGGTTTCTTGTCTACTTCCGGCACCCATTGTGCCACCTGTACGAAACCCTTTTCTTCCATGAAGTCGTTCACAAGCTGTACACCCTGAGGGGTACAGGCCAATGAAAGCAGCGGCTTGTCTTTGTAATGACTGAATACGCCCTCAAGGTCTTGCATGACCATGGCGAATCCGGAGTTATCGTGGCCTTCCTGCTGTGGCAACATAAGATTGAGCGCCACTGAGGGGGGCACTGGCGTCTTGCTCTTGATAGAGCCAATTCTGCACATATCTGTAACCTCGGTAAAAAGCGTCACGGAAAGACCGGTCCGCAATACGCGGCAACCGCAACACTGATGTACCCGCAATGGGGGAGGTGCCAATTGAAAGCTCCATTGGGCACCAAGGCGCAACAAAAGAGCTGTGAACGAAAGTCGGTTTCTGGGGCCTTGTGGCCGGGCAGTCCTGTCGGACTGTCGAAACCGCGCTGGCGGGCAATTTCGGTCACTTTCACAGGGGGGAAGTTGACCTTCCTACAAACGGCAATGATAAGCAAGTGCTTACGGGGGAGAAATTTAAAAAAAATTCTTTGCTCCTACAAACAGGGGCCATGACATAAACATGATCTTTTCCTGATTGCGTGGAGCACAGTTGCATCTACAGGTTCACTTGGGTGAGGGATAATGTCAGTAGGACGCCCATAACAATGCCAGTAGGTGCTTTGCCATTACTTCCTATACTTTCCTGTAAACTCGCGGTACGAGGATGGGCGATCATTAGAAAAATAGCACACAAAAAGGTATACAAAAATGCAACTTGATTTCATCAGTTATACTGGAAGACTCCCTGATGAGACTCATACCCATGCGCAAATTGTACTCGCACTGGAAGGCGAAATGGAGATTGAGGTCGGTGGCATAAATGCCAAACTTGATGTCGACCATTGCGCCTTTGTACCTTCAGGAGTCATCCATTCTCAGCAGGTTGACAAGCAAAATAAATTTCTTGTCGTCAACTGCAATGAAAGTGAGCTTTGTCATTCGATTGTAGATCATCTGACCGAGCGTATTTTTTTGTCTACTGCCTTGGCGACAAGGCAACTTCTGGACTTTGCAGCAACTGCTCAACATGAACATATTCCTTTGGAAAAAATTTCTGAGCATTGGGTACAGTTGCTGCTCGCTTCGCTTTCCCCTTCTGCCCTTTCAATGCCTTGGGCCGTCTTTTCTAATATGGTAAACCGTGTGGAAAATTCGTTGGATCAACCGTGGTCAGTTAGAATGATGGCGGAACAGGTTGGACTGAGCCAAAGCAGATTTTATGCGGTTTTTCAAAAAAGATTCAAAAAAACACCTCAAGAATGGCTTACAGGCCTACGCATTAAAAAAGCCCAACGCTGGCTGGCATTAACCGATTTGCCAATTGCGGACTTGGCGTTGAGAGTGGGCTACTCAGATCAAAGCGTTCTGACGCGGGTCATGCGGCGCACTACAGGTCTGACCCCAGCAGCCTATAGACGGCAACAGCAGGAATTCTGGCCAAAAAAACAAGAGCAATAAACAAGACAGCGAATACTGCGAGCGCTACCATATCTCAGAAGATGTTTTGCCAAAGAGAAGCAACACGCAGCCATAGTCACGTTTTTTCACTTTGGCAGAAAATACACTGCTACTTAATATCTGCTTGCAGCAAGGATACCGCATGGCACTCCCAATTATTCGCGTTGATGAAAATTTAAAAGCTGCCTGGCCTGCAACCCATATTGCCTGCCTATACTACACCGTTGATGTGTACTCCAAAAATCAAGATCTTTGGGATTATTATAAAAACGAATTTGCACCATCCCTTGAGCAAAAACTGACCACAACAAATTTGCCGGATATGCCTAATATAGGCATGGCCCGGGCTGCCTATAAATCCTTTGGGATTGATCCCGGTAGGCACCGTATTTCATCCGAAGCTCTGTATCGGCGTGTGCGTCAGGGAAAAGTCCTTTACCAGATTAACTCTCTGGTTGATGCCAATAACCTTGCATCGCTTGAAACAGGTTTTTCTTTGGGCTCATACGATATCTCGCACATTGGCCCGGAAGTGGAGTTCCGTCTGGGCCTACAGGGCGAGAGTTATGAGGGTATTGGCAAGACTGGCATGACTCTTGAGAATATGCCGGTTTTTGCGGATGCCGCTGGCCCCTTTGGCAGTCCCACCAGCGACTCCACAAGAGCGATGATCACTGGCAACACCAAAGAGGCTATGACAATTATCTATTCTTTTTCCGGGCTGGATGCGCTTGAGGGCAGCCTGAGCATTACACAGCGCTATTTTGAACAATATGCCGCTGTTGTTGACTTGAGTATAGCCGTTATTTGATCATGAAAAATAACTTTTCAGTTTTTTCCAATGAACAGCAAAATATTATGGGATTTTCACTCGCGGCATTCGCGGCAATTCTTTGGTCCTTTATAGGCCCTTTATCCAAAGAAGCATTAAACTATGGAATCTCTCCGCTGGAAACAGCCTTTTGGCGAGCATTTATCGGGTGCGTTTGTTTTTCCGCACAAGCCGCCTTTTCTGGAGGTTTGCGTGTTTCATTGCGGCATACTTCCACTTTCTTTTTATTCGGCTGGTTGGGCGTTGGCTTGCTGTTCGGAGCACTGCAAGTTTCCATTCAACTGAGCGGAGCCGCTACAGCTATGGTTCTTCTTTATACTGCGCCAGCTTGGGTGGCCCTTTCTTCACGTATATTTTTTCGTGAAGCTATTTCATTACAAAAAACGTTCGCTATTGGAACTGCTCTGGCGGGTGTGGCCTTGATTTGCTTTGCAGGTGGCAGCTTGTCGGCAGTTTATTCACCGCTCGGCATTATTTGCGGATTATTAGCGGGTATCGCCTATGCCTCACATTTTCCTTTTTACGCATGTTGGGGGCTCCGCTACTCAACGGGAATAATTTATACCTACATGCTGCTTGGTGGCACCATTTTCCTACTGCCCTTTGTATCCTATACACCGGACAAAACATGGTACATATGGGCAGTTTTGTTTGCCTTGGGATTTCTGACAAACTATGTTGCATATGTTGCCCTTGCTGCAAGCTTGAGGCGGATAAGTCAGATACAGGCAGCTGTTGTTGGTAATATAGAACCTCTGTTTGCCACACTCTGGGTATGGGCGTTTTTTGGTGAAAATTTTACGCCAATGGGCTGGGCTGGCTGTAGCCTTGTTATGGCAGCAGTTCTTCTTATGACCATTAAAAGAGGGTAATAATAAACCCTGCCCCTCACTAAACACTGCTGATACATGGAGCCGACCAACCCGTTCGGCAGGAGGTTTGCCGCTATAAAAGTACGCCGGAGCCCTCAAAGAGGACTCCGGCGTGTCTACGGATGAGATTATTTAAAACTTCTTTGTCATTGCAGTGTGTTTTCACCGATGGCAGAATTCGAAGAATTCTCAGCCCTGGCGTCAATTGCCTCTTTCAGGCTGTCAGCAGACAGGGACGCCAGCTTTGCCACAACATCCTGATCGAAACCCTGATCACGTTCAAGCAGCGCAATGGCTTCCTGCGGCGTCATTCCGGCCCGGTAAGAGCGAGAGCTGACCATGGCGCAAAAAGCGTTAACCACTGCCAAAACACGCGCATTAGGTATAATGTCTTCGCCGCTGAGGTTACGCGGCTGACCTGTTCCGTCCAGCCGTTCTCCCATCTGATAAACAGCATCGGGCACTGGCAGGTCGAACTGCAGGTCATGCAGAACCCTGTAGGCGTATTCCGGTGCGCGCATGACTTCGCTCTGCTCTTCTGGCGTGAGCTTTTCAGTCTTGGTCAGCAAGTGACGGGGAACAAAGATTTTACCCACCTGAGAAAGCCGAGCCGCCAGGCGCAGCGTGTCTTTGTCTTTATCGGAAATATTCATGGTCGTGAGCAGAAGATCCACCACTTGCGCCATTTTTTGCGAATGACCAATGAGGTTTCTATCCACACTTTCGATGGCACGCACCAAGGCGGCGGTGCTGCTGGCCTGACGTTCACGAGCGGCCTCTGCCCTGCGTCGGAATTCCGTGATATCCTGAAAAATACCAACACACCCGCCTGAAACAGGCGATTCCATCTGCAATTTGTCCTCAAAGGGAAAGAGCGTTACCCGGTACAGACGCTCCCCTTGGGGCTGGTCGAGCAATACCTCAATGCTGCCTTCAGTTTTGCTGTCCGTAACCATAGCCATGCCTTTCTGCAAGGCTGTTGCAGCCGCAGCGGGCAATATGGCAGTAAGGTTTTTGTCGATCAGATCTACGTCTGCTTTTCCGGCAATACTGTTAAAAGCCGGGTTGCACATCTGCACCTGCCCCTGACTGTCAACAAGCAGCAGGCCAGCCTGAAGAGAAGCGTTTACGCTGTCCAACATCAGTTTTTGTTGTCGTATGAGGGCATAAAGGCGTTGAAAATGCATGGCTGTCGTGCGGTAAGCGCGTCCAGCAATGCTGGCCCATACCAAGGCAACCAGCAAGGCGGTGCCCAGGCTGCCAAGAATGCCCAGTCCATAAATCTGATTAGCCTGTCTTTCCAGTACAGAGTCAACTACGCTGGCAGGCACTTCCAGCACAATCCACCATTTAAGTACACTGATATAGCTTCCCAGCGAGTAGGTTTCACCTTTTTCAGCAATGCCCGGTCTGCGCTTGAAAATGAGGCTTCCCTCGCTCATTTGTACTAAAGAAGGGGCCAACTCTGCCCTGCCGCCACGCAGACTGATGGCTTGCATGTTGTTGTCATTACGCTGAACGATGCAAGGTTGAATTTCTCTGTGCTGTTCCTGGCTCAGCGCCAAGAAGGAGGCCAGGGCTCTGTCTATCGGAACTGTGGCCAGTAGCGCGGCCACAGGTTTGGTATTGCCTTGTCCCAGCACCTCGTAAAGCGGGTCAACCAAGTCTATAACAAGATTTTGCCCAAGAACGCGAACAGGACCGAAAGTTAAGGTTTTTCCGGTCATGGCCTCATGTACCAACGTCATCTGCGGTTCGCCAAGAGGAGCACTCTGGTCCTGCATGACAAGTGGCTGGCCGTCAGGTGTGACGATGCGAGCCGCAACCCATTGTCTGCTGCGTACAAAATCCTGCAAAAGGTCCTGCATATAGGGCCGCTGCTCTGCCAGAGAGCGCAGGGCTTCATCGCTGCTTGATTCCGCGTCTGGAGATGCAAGCCGTACTGCGCCGTCAGCTCCAAGGTTAAGCACGTCTACAGCGTAAAGCCGAAACATTTCAGCGGAGCTGATAAAGCGGGCCTGCTCGGTAAGACCGCTGCGCCATGTATGAATGGCATCCAGCGATTTTTCCATCCAGACCTGCTCCATGTCACGCTGGCTGTTCAAAACTTCCTGCGTCACGTTTTTTATCTGGAGTGTGCATAGCACGTAGGCCACTGCAGCCGCTACGGCAAAAAGCGCCAGACTGACAGCCGCCACGGCAGCTTTCTTAAGGCGGTATTTACTGGCTACACTTTGGGCATCCATTTCTTGCATCTTCATAGTATTACCTACTTTACCTTGCGACCTTTAAGGTGCGCCCAACGGCCTACTTCATTGACCGAATACTGTGGGCTGTACTGCCTGATCCGGCTGTGTGACAAGACGGCATTACTGAGGTTATCAAGTATATAGGCGTCGCCATTCAAGTATACCGCCAGAACGGCATGCGCCAGGTTGCGCACGGTATCGCGCACGACCACGATACGCATATTTTCGGCTGGAATGCCCAATTCTTTAAGGGTAAAATACTTAACTATAGCATAATCTTCGCAGTCACCAGATTTTTTCAGGAACTCTGCTGGTATTGCCCAGTAGTCCTCTACTCCCCAGTTTACGATATCCTCTTTATAGGGCCAGGTATTCCAGAAAGAGTTAACGTAACGGAGTAGATCCATAGGGCTTTTACCCTTGGCTTTTTCTTTGAAATTGTCCCAGGTGACACTTTTTTTAAAATATTTTCCGGGAATAAAAATAGGATCTTTTGCATTACGTTTCAGCAGAGTAAGCCAACCGGGCAGCGATGAAAGAGGTCTTTTAAATTCTACGGTTCCAAAAAGCTGAACCTTATTGCCAGAAGTGCCGACCTGCTCCTTTGAGAAATCACTTGAACTTGTGGCGGAAGCTGAATCGGCTGTTGGAACGTCAACTTTATCATGAGAAGCGGGAACAACGTCATCGCCTTCATCTTCAGGAGCGGCATTTCCCTGGTCCTGAGGCGACGCTTTGCCGTCATCCTGACGGGCTGTGTTCTCACTGTCTTGCAGCGCATCACGGCTTTCATTCGGCTGCCCGACGCCCTCCTGATTGCTAGGGGCATTCTTTTTTCCTGGGCGAGGCGTTTGTTGCTTGTTTGATGCTGGGGCTGGAGGCTGCCGGGTAAAACCCTCGAGCGAAGAAGGCTGAATTTGATCAACCTTGTCCAAAGTGGTCGAAATAGGACGCTCGGGCGCATAATCGTCGCCAACAAGCCCGCCAGCAACAATTCCTGAGGCAGTGTTTTGTGCTGCCGTTGCCGGAAGAGGAAGAAAATACCGTGCCGTTAAAGCCACCAGCAAGAACACCACAGCCAAAGGCAGTGCTGTTATCAGTGAAAAACGCAGCAGTCGGTTAGTTTTCATGAATGGAGTTTGCGGGATTGTTGCGGGGTACTTGGGGCATGCTTTGTCAAATAATATATTTAATAGGCAGTCGCGTCCAGATGCAAAAGCCGAGCATTTGTTTATGGAAGAAAGCCAAGCTTGTACGCCTCTTCTGGGGCAAAGGGTGGCATCTTTACATTGGACCTTTGCCTATTCTGTAGTGTAGGTTTGGCAGACTGTGTGCCTTGTATACGGGTCAGATCCAGACCTAGGCATAACCAACTGATACTGTGGTGGAGAGCGTACATGAGCAAATTTGATGTGGTTATTATTGGTGGTGGTCCAGGCGGGGCCAAGGCTGCCCGCGTTTTGGCTGATGGAGGCGCAAGCGTAGCCATCGTAGAAAGCGCCCACTGGGGCGGCGTGTGCCTGAATTGTGGTTGTATTCCCACCAAGATGCTGCTTGGAGCCACCGCACCGCAAGGGTTGCTGCACGGTCTTGAACGCCAGCGTGTTGCAAAAGGTACGA
Organism: Desulfovibrio intestinalis; assembly: GCF_014202345.1. Classification (NCBI taxonomy): domain Bacteria; kingdom Pseudomonadati; phylum Thermodesulfobacteriota; class Desulfovibrionia; order Desulfovibrionales; family Desulfovibrionaceae; genus Desulfovibrio; species Desulfovibrio intestinalis. The sequence continues at coordinate 215,657 of NZ_JACHGO010000005.1, read as the reverse complement.
TTGAGGTAGACTACGATGCCCTTCAAAAACGTATCCAAAGATTTACCCGAGGTTCAGCTCAGGCCTTGACCAAGGGGCTTGAACAGGCAGGAGTTGCCTTATTCAATGGACATGCTCGCTGCACTGGAGCGCATCATGTTGAAGTACTCGCTGATGATGGCACGGTAAGCGCCACCCTTGAGGCTCGGCGCATCATTTTGGCTGCCGGCTCCCGGTCTGCCGCTTTTCCCGGTCTTCGCCCCGATAATGACGCCATACTGGACAGCACCGCCCTGCTTGCCATACCCGCAGTGCCTGCAAGCCTCATCGTTGTTGGAGCAGGAGCTATTGGCCTTGAAATGGCTGACTTTTTTAACGCGATGGGTACCAAGGTTACTGTTGTGGAAGCTGCACCACACATTGCGCCCACTGAGGATGCAGATATTGCTGCAGAGATGCAAAAACTTTTTGGCAAGAAAGGCATTACCTGCATAAGCGGTGTTAAAGCAGCTTCATTGCTCACTCGCGGCGATCAAGCGGTTCTCACTCTGGAAGACGGACGTGAGTTGTTTGCAGAAAAGGCCCTTGTGGCCGTTGGCCGTGTTCCCAATACTGAAAACCTTGGCGCTGAAAAAGCGGACTGCGGCTTGAATCCGCGCGGGTTCGTGAGCGTAAATGAATACCTTATGGCTTCGCCAACGGTTTACGCCATAGGCGACGTTAACGGGCAGACTCTTTTGGCCCACGCTGCCGAACATCAAGGAACATATGTTGCGAGACACATTCTCGAGATGGAACAGGCTCCTTATAATTCTGGCCCTGTCCCGTCATGCGTGTATGGCAGCCTTGAAATCATGCGCGTGGGAATAACTGAGCGTCAGGCATTGGCAGAGGGTGGAGAAATTGGTGTTTCAAGTGCTCAGTTGATGACGAATGCCATTGCTCAGGCTGGTGGCGATGCCTGCGGCTTTGTAAAAGTGGTATGGCAAAACGGCAAAGTTGCTGGCATTGCAGCTTTAGGTCACGGTGTTTCGCATCTTGTGACAGTAGCCCAGCTTTTACTGCTTGGTCAGTATTGTGGAGAGCGTCTGCACCATTTCATGTTCGCGCATCCAACGTTGGATGAAATTTTGCACACTGCTCTTGAGGCGCCGCCAAAAAAGATCGGCTGATATCATATGCTTAAAATATCTGTGGCGTTGTGCCCCGTATTTCTGAAGAATGGTATGTCTTCAGCGGGGCGCAGCACCCAGACATTTTTTGTTTCTGGCCATTTAAGGCGGCTGAAAACTCTTGTCAGACGCAATGATGTTGGATTAAATAATTCCCCCGCACAAAAATCAGAATGGTTTTTATAGCGTAATCCTGACCACCCCCCCACAAGGAGAGCGATGATGTCCTACGTTCAGCGCGTCATGAACAATCTTCAAGATCGATATGCCTACGAACCCGTTTTTCTTCAGGCTGTACAAGAAGTTTTGCAAAGTTTGCAGGCTGTGCTGGACAGAAATCCTCAGTACGAACGCAATAAAATCCTTGAACGCATTGTGGAGCCTGAGCGCACCATTTCTTTTCGCGTTCAGTGGGTAGATGACAGTGGTCAGGTACAGGTCAATAAAGGCTTTCGAGTTCAATACAACTCTGCCATTGGCCCCTATAAAGGCGGGCTGCGTTTTCACCCCAGCGTGAATCAGGGGATTTTGAAATTTTTGGGTTTTGAGCAGATATTCAAAAATTCACTCACTGGTCTCGCCATTGGCGGGGGCAAAGGCGGTGCGGATTTCGACCCCAAGGGCAAATCCGACATGGAAATCATGCGCTTTTGCCAGGCCTTTATGAATGAGCTTTTCCACCATATCGGAGCCACCATCGACGTGCCGGCTGGCGACATTGGCGTGGGCGGGCGTGAGGTCGGTTATCTTTATGGTCAGTATAAACGCATCACCCGAAGCTATGAAGGCGTGTTGACGGGCAAAAATCTGCTTTTTGGCGGTTCGCTTGCGCGTACTGAAGCCACTGGTTATGGCGCCGTGTATTTTGCCCAGAGTATGCTGGACGCCAGAGGCAAGAGCCTGGAAGACAGAACGTGCGTGGTTTCCGGCGCGGGTAACGTGGCCATTTATTGCTGCGAAAAGCTTTACCAGGTTGGGGCCAAGCCTGTTACCGTGTCCGATTCGCGCGGTATGATTCATGACGCAGAAGGCATCAAAGTGGACGTGCTCAAGCAGGTAAAAGAAGTTGAGCGTGAGTCTTTGAGCCGTTACGCGGAGCTGGTGCCTTCTGCTGTGTACACTCCTGTGAGCAGCTACCCCGAGGGCCGTAATGCCGTCTGGTCTGTCCCCTGCTTTGCGGCCTTCCCATGTGCTACTCAGAACGAATTGAACCTTGAGGACGCCAAAACCCTGCTCGCCAATGGTTGCCACTGCGTGGCCGAGGGCGCGAATATGCCTTCGACCCTGGATGCCATGCATGCCTTCCTTGACGCTGGCATCTGCTATGGGCCTGCCAAGGCGGCCAATGCTGGCGGCGTTGCCACCAGCCAGCTTGAAATGGCCCAAAACGCCAGCATGCAGAGCTGGACTTTTGAAGCCGTGGACAACAAGCTGCGCCAGATCATGAATAATATTTATATCAACGCTGCTGAAACCGCTGCAGAATATGGCGCTCCTGGCAACCTTGTTGTTGGAGCCAACATCGCCGGCTTCCGCAAAGTTGCAAACGCTATGATTGCACAAGGCGTGTAGTTTTTATACGGTCGATATAACAGAAAAGGCCGGAAGCTCCGCGGAGTTTCCGGCCTTTTCGGCGTGTAGAGTCGACGAACATATTCAAATTTGATTCTGATTGCCGCCTTGTTCGGCAATGCTGCATAATCAGCATGCATACCCGGTTATCTTTTTAATAGTTTCAAGGCCTTTTGATATTTCTTCATGGGGCAGATGTGAATATCCCAAGATAATTTTATGGGCATGCTTGCTGCTGCGACTCAGAGAGTATTTATCAACAGGAATTACCTTTACCCCGTGCTCGTAGAGATTATTTACTAGGTCATCAGTAAAAACGAGACCAGGAAAAGCTGCAACAAAGTGAAGGCCATTCGCCTGCCCACTGACAGATACAGCACCGCCAAAAACCTTTTTTAAGCAAGCTAATGCATGATTTCTTTTACGTGCATATAGTTTTTTCATCTTCCAAGTATGCCGTTCAAGGCCTCCACTGTTAAGAAACTCTGCAAGCGTGTGTTGTGTAAGGGCTTCGGTATGCACATCAGTGTACATCTTTTCTGCTTTCCAGTCGCAAATCATGTGTTCGGGGATAATAGCGAAGCCAAGACGTAAGGCAGGCGCAAGGATTTTGCTAAAGGAACCCAGGTAGATCACCACTTCTGGAGCAAGTTCATAGAGCGCGCTTGTGGGGGCTCCCTCGTGGCGGAATTCGCTGTCGTAGTCATCTTCTATAATATAGCACTGCTTTTCACGGGCAAAGCGCACAAGACTTTGGCGACGCTGAACGGGCAAGATTGCCCCTAAAGGGTATTGGTGCGAAGGCGTGGTATAAACAAAGGCCAGGTTTGAGCTGGATTGCTGCGCATGCGAACGTTGCAGGGCTGATACGTCCATTCCCTTCTCGTCCACTGGAACACCTTGCACATGCAACCCTGCGCGACTGACAACCTCCACCATTCCTATATGTGCCGGATCCTCCGCAAATATGTATTCACCCGTTTTACGCAAAAGCCGGGAAATCATTGCCAAGCCTTGCGTTGAGCCAGATGTTATCATCACGCGGTGAGGTGATACTTTAAGTCCGCGCATTCTGAAAAGATACGCGGAAATAGCCTCTCGCAGTGCCCACACTCCTTCTGGCCCACAATAGCGAAAAGAAGATGAGGGCAGTGCTCCACATACGCGTGCGTAAATCTTCCCCCACTCTTTTTGCGAAAAAGCCTCAAGGTCAGGAATGCCTGAGCGAAAATTTATAATATTCTCGCTCTGTACCTCATCTATACGGCAGCCTCCAAATGCGCTGAGTGCCTTGCTGTCATCAAAAGCAGGCGGTGGCAGCGCAACCAGACCTGGCACAACTCTGGTTCCTGAACCCTGGCGGGTTTCCAGGTAGCCCTCGGCAATCAGCTGATCGTAGGCCTCCAAAACGGTACTACGCGCAATACCCAGATCTTTACTGAGAAAGCGGCTTGAAGGCAGTTTTTCATTTTCCTTTAATATGCCAGAATGAATGAGAAACTTTATTTTTTCATAGAGCTGCCGGAAAATCGGCAGCTCATTTTTTTTGTCCGGGGTAAACCACATATCTGCCTCACGGTAAAGTGGTCTGGTAATATTTTATGTAAAATGGATCTTTTTAATACCATTTGATCTTTATACATAAGGGCTCAAGTAAGGACAAGAATTTCTCCGCATGTCAGCAGCACTGCAAAATTCAGGAAAATAAGTGGCACAACCACGATGAAAAAGGACTTGGTAAAATGAATAAACAATTAAAGGCGTATTCCTTTCTCGTCATGGCCATGTCCATTGCTGGAAGTGCTGTTGTGGCTGGCAAGCTTATTATTTCAGATGTGCCCATTTTTCTTGCTGCAGAGTTGGGAATTCTTTTCAGTCTTCCATTTTTGTTTTTTCCTGCGTTGCGCCAAGGCAAAAGCATGTGGCCATCTGACAGCAGGACACACATGATTCTTTTGGCGCAAGCAGTTTTTGGTGTTGTGCTTTACCGGATATTCATGTTCTGGGGATTGAAGTATACATCGGCAACTGCGGCAGGGCTTGTTGGCAGCACAGCTCCTGTTCTTATAGTTATTTTGGCTGTTTTTGTTCTCTGTGAAAAGTTGTCTGTGCCACGCATTGTTGGCGCATTATGCGTTTCGATTGGCATATCAGTCATGAATATTCTTCCATTTCTTGATGATTCAACAGAGGCCGCCAACGCCTTTATGGGTAACAGTCTGGTAATGATTGCAGTTTTTTGCGAAGCTTTATTTTCCGTTATGAGCAAGTCACGCTGCCAGCCCATGTCTGCCCTGCTTCGGGCGGCCATCGTTTCTCTTTATGCATTTCTCTGCTTGTTACCATTGGCGTTGTATGATGCATGCCATTATGATTTTGCACAGATAACAACCCCGTCATTACTGTGTCTGGCTTACTACGGTTTTTTTGTTTCCTTTCTTTCGTATGTATTTTGGTTCAAAGGCGTTGCCAGCGTGCCCGCTGGAATAGCAGGCTTGTTCACTGGGTTTGTACCCCTGAGCAGCGTGTTCTTTTCCAGGTTGATTCTTGGTGAAGAAATCACTCAGGCACACTGGATTGGCCTGTTTTTTGTTCTTACCGGCATCGTATATCCATGCGTGCCAAAGCACTTTTTGAAATATAATCCCCTAAAGTGTATAAGAAAAAAATATTCCTGTTCGAGTAGATTAACTTTGAAATGGTCCATATTTAAAAGATGATCTGCCTGCAAATACAGCTTTCAGTCGAATCTAGACGGTATTACGGTGCACGGCGCTGCTTGTGTAGCGTAGAGCATATAGTTTTTTTAAATTAACATGCTAAAATATTTGAAAATTGAGTGCAGTGGGCGGCTCATATCTTTATTGATGGATACAGTTTGGCGCAAATAACGGCAGTTGTGTTGTATGCTTTCACGACACAAGCCAAATAAAAAACCACCCGCTTAAAGCGGGTGGTTTTTTATTTGGCTTGCAGAGAGTTATCTCAGCAAAACAAGTGTCAGCACAAACTGCGCAGGCGCTTGATGGCTTCTTCAGTATCTTCGGGCGACCCAAAGGCCGTCAGGCGCACATAGCCTTCGCCGGAAGCGCCAAAGCCCGCGCCAGGGGTGCAAACAAGGGCGGCCTGTTGCAACAGTTTGTCAAAGAATCCCCAAGAGTCTGTATCGCTTGGCACGCGCACCCAGATATAGGGAGCATTTACGCCACCGTACACAGAAAGTCCCATCTCGCTTACAGCAGAGCGCAACATGGTAGCATTACGCTGGTAGCCAGCAATAACCCCCATAATTTCCTTCCGGCCCTGTTCGCTGTACACGGCTTCAGCCGCGCGCTGTACGATGTAGGGGCAGCCATTGTACTTGGTGCACTGACGGCGATTCCACAGCCCGTTCAGGCCTATCTTGCCGCCCTTGCCATCGCTGATTTGCAATGCCTTGGGCACGACAGTATAGGCGCAACGCAAGCCAGTGAATCCGGCGGTTTTTGAGAAGCTGCGAAATTCTACAGCCACTTCTTCCGCGCCATCAAGTTCATAGATGGTGTGGGGGATGTCGGCATCGGTAATAAAAGCCTCATAAGCAGAGTCGTATAGAATGACGCAGCCTTCACGCCTGGCATAATCGACCCAACCCTGCAGCGCGGCTCGCGAAAGTACCGTTCCTGTGGGGTTGTTGGGATAGCAAAGGTAGATCATATCGGGCCGGGTTTTGGGAAAATCAGGCACGAAATCATTTTCCTTCACGCAGGGCAGGTAAACAATGCTGCTCCACTGCTTGCCTGTCATTTCACCGGAACGTCCGGCCATAACATTGGAATCAACATATACAGGGTACACCGGATCGGTTACCGCAACAATGCTGTCCTGAGCAAAAAGCTCCTGAAAATTGCCAACGTCGGGCTTGGCTCCATCACTGACAAACACTTCGTCTGCACTGAGGTTCACGCCGCGCGCTTTGTAGTCATATTGCACAATGATATCGCGCAAAAAGGCATAGCCCTGCTCTGGACCGTAGCCGTGGAAGTGAGCGGCATCGCCCATTTCGTCCACTGCCTTATGCAAAGCGTTGACAACGGCAGGCACAAGGGGGCGCGTAACGTCGCCGATGCCCAGGCTGATGACGCGCTTGTCCGGGTTGGCTTCCTTGAAGGTGGACACCTTGCGGGCAATATCGGCAAAAAGGTAATTACTTTGCAGCTTGAGAAAATTGGTGTTTACGGTAGTCATGTCAGTCCTCTGCGATTCAGATATGATATTCGCCGGCAAACACGGTTACAGCGCCGCCGGTCATGTACACATGGTTACTGCTTTCGTCCCAATGAATTTGCAGGGTGCCGCCCTTAAGTTCAACATCCACATCGCGACCAGTGTAGCCATTGAGAACGCAGGCAACTGCGACGGCGCATGCGCCAGTTCCGCAGGCAAGAGTTTCTCCTGCACCGCGCTCCCATACGCGCATCCGTACTTTGTTGGAAGAGATGACCTCAACAAATTCCGTATTGGTGCGTTTGGGGAACAAGGGGTGGTGTTCGAAATTCGGGCCGATGCGAGGCAGATCCAGTTCGTCAATACCCTTCATGAAAATGACAGCGTGCGGATTTCCCATAGAAACGGCAGTAATTTCGTACAGCTGGCCATCCACATCTACGGGATGGGCCACAAAGCGCTGCTGCCCACCGTCTGTTGAGGCTTCTGTAAGCACGGGAATTCTTGCGGGGGTCAGCTCGGGTTCTCCCATATCGACTGTAGCGCCACAAACTTCGCCCGCTTCAAATAACAGGCGCACAACTTTTACGCCTGCTCCCGTTTCAACAGTGATTACATCCTTAACCTGGATGCCGTGGTCGTACACATATTTGCCCACGCACCGTACCGCGTTGCCGCACATTTCAGCTTCAGAGCCGTCTGCATTGAACATGCGCATACGCACATCGGCTGAAGCTGAAGGCAAAATGAGCACAAGTCCGTCAGAGCCGACACCAAAATGGCGGTCACTTATTTTTTTGGCGAGTTCACTGGGGCTGTCAACGCGCTCTTCAAAGCCATTGACATAGACATAGTCATTGCCGATGCCCTGCATCTTCGTAAAGCGCAATGTCGCAGCCATATAGTTCTCCTTTATTCATCAAAGGCGTACAACGCCCCTATTAAACATCATTGATTATATAATGAATAAACAACCTATTCTGATTCAAGATAAAAGTAAACATGAAGACTGGCGCGCAAAATCAAAAAAGGCGAAGAGCCGCCAGACTCTCCGCCTTGTGGCCACCGGCCTTCGCCGTCCGTTGCGGCGAACGGCGAGGCCCGTGGCTCCCTGCGGTTTTACCGCAGGGGCTGATAGCTGGGAGACCACCTTCCCCCCCGGGATGAGACTCCTGCTATCAACTTTTTTAGAGTACGTTACGTATGACTGACCTCCACGAGGTTGTAACCGTACATTATTCAATAACTATCAACATAAAGCCTAATGCACCCACAACAGCTCTGCGTACTTGGGCAGCACCCACAGGGTGTCGTCCACAATGCTTTCAAGGGCATCGGCGTGTTCACGGCATTGGTTCATGGCTGAAAGAATGCAATCGCGTGCCACTTTGGCCTCTTCAAGAGCACCTGCGGTGCTGTGGGCTTTGGCAATAGCCTTGTCCAACTCGGCTACGCCCTTTTGCAAAGCTACAACATGACCGCGCAGAGTATTGAAGTACACTTCTTCCGCATCTGCACCCTTTTCACCCAGCACGGCTCTGGTTTTAATGACCGCATCGGCGGCGCGAGCCTGTGCTTCAATGCACTGGGGCAGTACGGACGTACGCAGCATGTCGAGCATAAGATTGCCTTCAATGCATATGGTTTTGCAGTAACTTTCCAGCAATATTTCCTGGCGCGAAATGATTTCGCGTTCGGTAAGGATGCCGTGGCGCAGGAAGACGTTCATGACTTCTGGGTCACTGTAGTGCTCCAGCGCGGTTACTGTGTTGTTATGGTTAGGCAAGCCGCGACGAGCGGCTTCTTCAGCCCAGGATTCCGCATAGCCGTTGCCGTTGAAGACCACGGGCATGTGCTCCTTGAACAGACGGGGAAGCAGTTCCTGCAAGGCGGAATTCAAATCCGTACCTGCAGAAATGGACGCCTCAAGTTCAGTGGCAATGTCGTCCAGGGCGCAGGCCACAGCGGCATTGAGCACTATGTTCACCGGAGCCACCGACTGCGAAGAACCCACCGCACGGAATTCAAACTTGTTGCCCGTGAAAGCAAAGGGACTCGTCCGGTTGCGGTCAGCAAGGTCAACAGGCAGAGGCGGCAGGGTCGAGACCCCTACTTCCATGAAGCCACTTTTTTTGTTTTTGGAACCACGGCCATTGTTGATGCCTTCCAGCACGTCGGTAAGCTGTTCGCCAAGATAGACAGACAAAATGGCCGGGGGCGCTTCGTTGGCGCCAAGACGATGGTCATTGCCAGCGCCCACAGTGCCAAGGCGCAGCGCCGTACTGTGCTTGTGTACCGCACGCAGAACCGCGGCCAAAAAGACCAGGAATTGAGCGTTGTCCTGCGGTGTGGTGCCAGGATTGAGCAGGTTCTGGCCATCGGAGTCACCCATGGACCAGTTGTTGTGCTTGCCGCTTCCGTTCACACCAGCAAAGGGTTTTTCGTGCAGCAGGCATACAAAGCCGTGCCTGCCTGCCAAATGACGCATCATGTTCATTGCGAGCATGTTGTGGTCGCAGGCAATGTTTGCTTCTTCGTAAACAGGGGCCAGCTCGAACTGACCAGGAGCCACTTCGTTATGTCTGGTTTTGGCGGGAATACCCAGAGCCAGCAGTTCCTTTTCCACGTCCTGCATGAAGCTCATTACACGGCCTGGAATTGCGCCGAAGTAGTGATCTTCCATTTCCTGGCCTTTAGGAGAAGGAGCACCCAGCAGCGTGCGGCCTGCCAGCAGCAGGTCAGGACGCAGCGCCGCAAGGTTTTTATCTACCAGAAAATACTCTTGCTCCGGTCCAACCATGGCGCGCACATAGGCGGCTGAGTCGTTGCCGAAGAGACGCAGTATGCGCAGGGCCTGCCTGGACAAGGCTGAAATGGAGCGCAACAAGGGAATTTTGCGGTCCAGCGCCTCGCCGGAGTAAGAATAGAAGTACGTGGGGATATGCAGCGTTGCCCCGTAAGGAGCGGGAATTATAAACACGGGAACAGAAGGATCCCACGCTGTATAGCCGCGTGCTTCAAAGGTTGAACGGATGCCGCCGGAAGGAAAAGAGGAAGCATCGGGTTCACCGCTGATAAGCATTTTGCCCGAAAACTCACTGATAACCTGGCCGTCTGCAGTGGGCGACAAGAAAGCATCATGCTTTTCAGCCGTCAGGCCAGTCATGGGATGAAACCAGTGGGTGTAGTGGGTTGCGCCGTTTTCAATGGCCCAATCTTTCATGGCATTGGCCACCACATCGGCAATTTCGGGGTTCAGGCGTTCACCATCACGAATGGTCTTGGCCAGCTTGCGGTACACATCCTTGGGCAGGCGTTTGCGCATGGTAGCTAGGCCAAATACATGACGGCCAAAACCTTCTTCCACGCCGCACCCTGTATCTTCTTTGCTGGTGGGCATCACGGGAGAGGTATTAATTGCCTTGAACAACGCCTTTTTACGGGGGGAACTCATACTTCTTCTCCTTTATCCTTTAAACAAGAGTTGCTGCCATCGGAGGAAGCGCTCTTACAGAGCTGCATCGCCACGTTCGCCTGTGCGGATGCGAATGGCATCCTCCACATCACTGATGAAAATCTTTCCATCCCCAACCTGCCCCGTACGGGCTGTAGCCACTACTGCATTGATTACAGATTCTATCATGTCGTTATGCAGTACTATTTCAATTTTTACCTTTGGAAGGCAGTCCACCTGCATGATATTGCCCCTGTACACTTCAGTGTGCCCACGCTGGCGGCCAAATCCTTTTATTTCAGTATAGTTGAGGCCGTGAATTCCCTTTTCTGAAAGCATATCCCTGACCTTTTCAAACAAGCCGGGCCGGATGATAATTTCGAGCTTCTTCATACTGCTGTTCCTTTTCCTTGCGGCAAGGTTTACAGGTTGTAGCCACGTTCGTTATGTTCACCAAGATCAAGGCCTGTAAATTCTTCTTCAGGCGCGACGCGCAGGCCAACGATGGCGTTTACTACATAAAGGATGATGCGTGTCGCGATATATACAAAGACCCATGTGCCGACGATGGAAACCAGTTGGATCCACACTTGCCCTGGGTTGCCGTAAAAGAGACCGTCCACATTGTTGATGGCCGCGCTGGCGAAAAGGCCAGTAGCAAGCGCGCCCCAGGTGCCGCCAAGACCGTGAATACCAACCACATCAAGCGCATCATCGTATCCAAGCTTGCCCTTCATGAACACGCCGCCGTAGCATACAAGGCCACCAATAAATCCGATGAGCATGGCAGGCAAAATTTCAACAAAACCAGCTCCGGGAGTGATGGCCACCAGGCCTGCCAGCGCACCAGAAATTGCGCCAAGGCTTGTAGGCTTGCCAGTGTGCTTCCATTCGATAAGCAGCCAGCCGAGAATGCCGCAGGCAGAAGCCATATGGGTTGTTACCAGCGCTTGACCGGCAAGAGAGCCAGAAGCCAGTGCGCTACCCGCGTTGAAACCAAACCAGCCAAACCAGAGGATGCCGCCGCCAAGCAGGGTCAAGGGCAAACTATGAGGAGAATGTTGCGAACCAGTGGAAATCCGCGGACCAAGGGCTTGGGCGCAGGCCAAAGCCGCTGCACCGGAAGACATATGCACCACCGCTCCGCCTGCGAAATCAAGCGCGCCCATTTGTCCCATCCAGCCGCCGCCCCACACCCAATGGGCCATGGGCGAGTAGACGCATATCAGCCAAAGTCCGGAAAAAAGCAGCATGGCTGAAAAACGGATTCGTTCAGCGTAAGCGCCTGAGATCAGCGCTACGGTGAGCACCGCAAACATGCATTGAAAGCCCATAAATACGGTGTGGGGAAGTTGGGGAGCCATTGGCGCGGATTCTCCGCCGACACCTTTCAGGAAAAGGAAGTCGAAGTTGCCAATAAGGCCACCCACGTCACCGCCAAAAGCCAAGGTGTACCCAACAAAGGCCCAAAGAACTGAAATGAGTCCCAAACAGGCGTAGCTGTGCATGTGGGTTGAAAGCACGTTTCGTGCGCGAACTAGACCACCATAAAAAAGGGCCAGGGCCGGGGTCATAAGCATGACCATTGTGGCGCAGATAATAATAAATGCGGTATCAGAGGCGTTCATACGGGCATCCTTGATCTTTACGGCCACCTTGCGTCATGAGCGTGTCCACTTATGAAGCAACAGTGTGTCGTGTTGACTGAACCTCTTCAGCGGGTCGGCGCCAGACCCGCTACAACGACACAGCGTCGTTGCCAGTACAACCCCTCTCAGGCATTATTTGTGCCAAAGTTGAAGAAAACTGTTGATGATTTTATAACATGCTTAAATTTTAATATTTTTTCATATGTCCCCAGTTTGACTGAAAGAAGAAATTTATTTGTGAATGATATTTTATTACATTTTAGTCGAAAGATTTTTTACCCATCAACATATTAAAAATGACTTTTTTGATTAAACTTATAAAATTAAATAAATTTAGTATGTTATGCTTATTTTATTAAAATATACCATTTTGTAGATTCTTTTTAACCAGAGATGTTTTGTCTGCTCCAAAAACTAAAAAACCTGAAACAGCAGGCTGCTTCAGGCGAAATATCTGATAACGTCTGGATGTTTAAAATATCTACTGAAATGTAGATTTATGTTTTTAGATGTTGTCAGGGGGCAAAATAAGATGCGCGGCGGGGGGTGCTACTGGAATTGAGCTAAGCTGCAGTTCGAGTCGCTGTGGGCATGTGTGAAGATTGAGAAGAAAAAGCCTGTCCTCTTTCCACCGATAGCCGGCAATGAGGCCAGGCCGTAAACTTGTTGATACAGCGGCGAAAAAGGCTCGTCATTGAGCGCGCGAGAAGGCATCTATATCCGTTCACGCCTGAGGCGAAAATCTTTGTAACTGATGCCATATTTTTTCATTCGTAACGCCATTATTCTTTCAGTCAGACCAAGGCTGGCGGCAGCCTTTCCCATTTGCCCCTGGCTGAATTCAAGAGCCTCAACAATGGAAGCTCGTTCCAGTTCATCCAGTTGATCCTGTAAGCTGCCAGAAAATCCGGGCCTTAGTGTGCAGACGTTTTCACCATTCACATTGGTGCAGTGAATGCCGTGCAAGGCTGGGGGCAGGTGCTGCGGCAGGACAAGGCCTTCCCGGCCCAGAAGCAAGACTGCCCTCTCCATAACATTTTCGAGTTCGCGAATGTTGCCCGGCCACGCATAGCGTTGCAGCATATCCATAACGGCCAGAGAAAGGCGTACGTTTTCACGTCCATTCGTCTGCGCGAATTTTTTTATGAAATGGTTGGCAAGCGGAAGAATATCTTCTGGGCGGCCACGCAGCGGCGGAAGATATATGGGAAAGACATTGAGGCGGTAGAAAAGATCGCGCCGAAAGCTTTCCTGATTGACCATGTGTTCAAGGTTACGGTTGGTAGCAGTGATAAAACGCACATCAACATAGTGCGTTTCCATACCGCCCAGGCGTTCAAAAGCTCTTTCTTGCAAAACGCGTAGAAGTTTGGCCTGAGTCATGAGTGAAAGCTCGCCGACTTCATCCAAAAAGAGCGTGCCGCCGTTGGCTAGTTCAAAGCGTCCCTTGCGTGTTGCGTTGGCTCCGGTAAATGCGCCACGCTCATGACCAAATAACTCACTTTCAATAAGATTTTCCGGTAATGCGGCACAGTTCAGTGAAATGAATGGCTTACTTGCTCTAGAGCTGCCAGTATGTATGGCGCGAGCTGCCAGTTCCTTACCTGTACCGGATTCACCCTGCAAAAAAACTGTTGTGGCTGACGGGGCAACCTGGGCAATCTGGGCGTAAACTTTTTGCATGCCTTCAGAGTTGCCCACAAAACCTCTTGGCCGCAGGGGCGAAGAGGTGTCTTCATCCATACGCCCCTGTGTTTCAAGGGCTGCATGACCCAACAGTGTGGAAACTATCGTGAGAAGCCGCATTTCATCTTCAAGCGTGGCGTTATCCACCAACAAGTGGTCCACTGAAAGCGCTCCCACTACCTGATCGTTAAGGCGAATGGGAACACAGATAAAGGAAATGTCCTCTTTACCCAGATCGCGTGATCTCGTGCGGTTGAGGAACAATGGATCTTCAGACACGTTGGATATGTACATGGGGCGGCCGCTTTCGATAACTCCCCCCGTGATGCCTTCACCGCGCACATAGCGGCCCCGCCTGAGTTCCGCAGGCTTGAGCCCATAGGCGGCCTCTGTTCTGATTTCTCCGGTATGCGGTGAAATCAGAGTGATGGCGCCGCGCATCATATGAAGCTGATCCGCCATAAGCGAAAGAGCCTTGTTCAATGCCTGCGCAAGGTCAGTGGTGGTATTCATGATCTGGGCAAGTTCAAAAAGCAGCTTGAGTTGCTGTTCTTGATGATCGCCCGCGGTATTGGATAAAACACCTGTGTGCTGGCCGTTTTCAGTGGGGGGGATGGTGGTCTTGCGCATGTTCCCAATATACTCCAGCAATGCCTGGGGTGCAATCCGACAGGGATGGGCCGGGAGCTGGTCTGCTACGGCCAGGGTGAACCCTATGGAAAGTATCATAAAAAGGGCTGAACTCTACGGTTCAGCCCTTTCAGTTACTCTATATTCCGAGTAGACATAATTTGCCAGACTAGGCGTTTGCCCTGCCAATGCAAAAATAGGCAAAACCGTGATCAGCCATAGAGGAAGGGGAATACAGGTTTCGTCCGTCAAAGAGCAATGGCGCTGTCAGAAGACTGCGCACTCGTGCAAAGTCGGGATTACGGAACTGGTTCCATTCAGTCACAACCATCAGCCCTTGAGCCCCTTGGCAGGTATCATACTGATCTTCAACGATTTCAACCAGCTTGTTATCCGCAAAAATTGAGCGTGCATTGTCAGCGGCAACAGGGTCAAATGCCCGTATCTTCATTCCTTTGGAGGTCAGCTCATTGATAATGGTAATGGCCGCGGCTTCGCGCATGTCGTCGGTGTTGGCCTTGAAAGCCAAGCCCCACATGGCCAGGGTTTTACCAGCCACACCACCCTGCGGTGCAAAGTATTCTTCAACGCGGCTCGCCATATGTTTTTTCTGCCGGGCGTTTACAGCTTCCACCGCATTGAGCAGTTCAGGCCGCACGCCAGCATTTTCAGCAGTGCGAATAAGCGCTTTTACATCCTTGGGGAAGCACGATCCGCCATAACCCACCCCAGGGTAGATGAACTGGTAGCCGATGCGGGAATCAGAACCGATACCCGTGCGCACATCACGCACGTCTGCACCCACGCGTTCGCAAATAGTGGCAATTTCATTAATGAAAGAAATTTTGGTAGCCAGCATGCAGTTGGCGGCGTACTTGGTCATCTCTGCGCTGCGCACACCCATAACTATGATTTTATCACGGTTGCGGGCAAAGGGGGCGTAGAGCTCGCGCATGACAGTGGCGGCCTTTTCCGAATCCGTGCCGATAACCACGCGGTCAGGCTTCATGAAGTCGGAAATGGCGTCTCCCTCTTTGAGGAACTCAGGATTTGAAACAACGTCAACGTGCAAGTTTACGCCACGCTTGGTCAGTTCTTTTTCAATAAGGCCACGCACTTCATCAGCCGTTCCCACAGGCACGGTGGACTTGTCCACCACAACCATGTCCTTCTGCATGTATTGGCCGATCTCGCTCGCGACCTGACGAACAAAACTCAAATCGCATGAGCCGTCAGGCTGGGGCGGCGTACCAACGCAAATAAATGCACAATCGGCCTGCGCGATGCCATCTTCAAGCTTGGTTGTAAAAGTCAGTCGACCATCGGCGCGGCTATGTCGCACCATAGGCTCAAGACCAGGCTCAAAAATATGGACAGAACCAGCATTCAGTTTTTCCACAACGGCAGGGTTCACATCAACGCAGGTAACTGTATTGCCCATTTCTGCAAAGCAGGCGGCGCTGACCAGGCCCACGTAGCCGGTGCCGATAATGCAAAGTTTCATATGTAATCTCCCAATGTTCAAAGCGGGCCGCACCCTTGACGTTACGGCCATGAACGGGTCAAAATAGTTCATCGAATGGCAGCCTATACGATATTTTTTTTCATTGGGCAACCAGCTCTTACTGAGTGAAACTCTCCGTCATGCGTACCTTTGCGCGCGGTGGTAATAATGATGATAGTCGGGTTAGGGATAGACATTGTTGACCTTGCACGCATAGATAAATGCATTTCTCGTTTTGGGCTGCGTTTTATGCAAAAAATTCTTGGTGCTGAAGAATTGGCGCACATCCCCGGTCAGCCTGTAAACTATGTGGCCGGGCGCTTTGCTGTTAAAGAAGCCGCGGTCAAGGCCTTGGGAACAGGATTTAGCCAGGGCATAGGGCCGGATCAGATTGAAGCGATTTCTGGCCCTGGTGGGAAACCGCAATTGGTGTTGCACGGTGCTGCTCTGCAACAAGCCAATAGCATGGGTGTCACTCGCTACCACGTATCTATCAGTCATGACCGAGCTTCGGCTGTGGCTGTGGTGATCTTGGAGGCTTAATGATCGACTCCTCCCAATTTATGTCACAGTTTCAACTGCCTCCCCTGCCCTTTCCCCAGGAAATTCGCGCATGGGATCAAAGTGCTGAAGCGTTTGGTCTGCCTGAGATGCTGTTGATGGAAAATGCCGCCAAAGCTGCGTTTGACGTTATACGCCAGCAGTGCCCAGATATTGTTGGCAACAGTGTCTGGTTAATTATGGGAAGCGGCAATAACGGCGGTGATGCAGCCTGTCTGGCCCGCTACCTTCTTGACGCGGGTGCAAGGCCGCTCGTTTTACATACCAAGGCCTTGGGGCACCTCAAAGGAGCCAGTGGACAGCATGCAAGAGTTGCAAAGGCCTCGGGAGTTCCATTTTATCGCCTGCGTTATCAGCGAAGCGGCTGGAATCTGCCAGAGAATGGTCTGCCACACATTATTATAGATGGTTTGCTGGGTACTGGATTTAGCGGCCCCCTTCGTGCTGATGTTCTGGCTCTCGTTGAAGCTCTGAACAGCTTTGCGCCGGGGCGAATGGTTGTGGCTCTTGATATTCCCTCCGGTTTGGACGCCTGCTCGGGCAAACCCATGCCCTCTGCGATACGCGCAGACCTTACAGTCAGCTTTGCCGCAGCCAAACCGGGCATTGTTCTGCCGTGCGCCAAGGAGTGGACGGGGGCAGTGCGCGTGTGTGATATTGGCATACCCGCTGTAATACGCACCAAAGAGCCCTGCTCAGCATATCTGTTGGACGCCCAATGTCTTGCGCCACTTACGCGTCGTTCGACTCTGCCTGAAAACAGCTTCAAGAATACGTTCGGGCATGTTTTTATTTTAGGCGGTGCACCGGGTTATGGTGGCGCTGCTCATCTTGCCGCCCGTGCTGCTCTTCGTGCAGGGGCAGGTCTGGTAACTGCGGCAGCGCCTGCCGCAGCTGTTACCGACATTAAATGTGGCTGGCCCGAGATTATGACATTGGCTCTTGAGGATACAGAGCAACTTTGGCCGTCTAGCATCTCACCAAGGCTCAAATCTTTAATAGCGTCTTGCAGCAGCTTGGTCGTTGGCCCTGGCATGGGGCGAGGACAAGACGGGGCCGAGTTTCTGCGTGCCTTGCTGGCACTGCCTCACCGTCCTCCAACAGTTTTCGATGCGGATGCTCTGGCTCTGCTGTCTTACGAACCCAAACTATTCTCCCGGGTTCGCGAAGAAGATATTTTGACGCCGCACCCAGGCGAGGCTGGCATGCTTCTTGGGCAAACTGCGCAAGAAGTTCAGGCTGACAGGTGGGCGGCTCTGGAAGCTTTGTGTACCCGTAGCCCCGGAGTGAATATTCTTAAAGGGGCAGGTACAATGGTGCAACAATCGACCAGCCCAATATTGATTTGCCCCTATGATATCCCACAGTTGGCTGTGGGCGGTTCTGGAGATGTTCTGGCAGGCTGCCTTGGCGGCTTGCTTGCATCGCGGGGTGAAACTGTACGAAAATGCAGTTCGGATTTGACCTGGGGCTGTCACCCTTCCCTGCTCGCTGCGGGCATGGGAGTGGCACTGCACGCTCTTGCCGGACGCAGCCTTGCCCAGCAATGGCCTTTACGCGGAAATACCTCTACCGAAACCGCAGACGCCCTGCCAAGGGTGCTTCAAAGAATCGGCGAAAATCAGGAAGATATTCTTTCATGGTCCAGATAATACTTTCAAGCCTTGACGATACTGACTGTTTTGCTCGATTGCTCACAGAAACTTTGAGCCTTCATCCGAAAGTAAAAACTCTTTTGCTGAATGGCGACCTGGGAAGTGGCAAAACTACACTGACGCGCTATATGGTCCTGTCGTTACCCGGCGGATCTGAGTCTGAAGTGGCAAGCCCTTCTTTTACTTTATGCAATCACTATCCTACAGAGCCGCCGATTCTGCATTGTGATCTCTACCGATGCGCTGGGGCTGCACCCGAAGAGCTTTTTGAAGCACTTGATAACCCTAAATTTTTGAATATAATCGAATGGTCTACATTTCTGTCAAAGCAAGATAGACCCGAAGAATATCTGGACATCGCCTTGAAGGCATGCGAAGAAGGTCGCTTACTGACACTGCAAGCCTATGGCCCTTGTGCTGAAGCTTTGCTGCGTCATTTGCGCGGTCAATGGCCCATGCGCAAAGCCGATGCTGAGGGCCCGGCTGTTCCACACAGCTAGCCTGTTGTACTCTGTTAAGGATAGTGGGCAATGGATACAGGCATGAAAATTTTGGTGCAAAAGTTCGGCGGTACTTCAGTAGCCAGACTTGAGTGCATGAAGCAGGTGCGGGAAAAAGTTCTGCACGGCCTTGCTCAAGGCAATAAGGTTATAGCGGTACTGTCTGCCAGGTCTGGCGAAACCAACAATCTTTTAGCTCTGGCTGACGAATGGTCAAGCACGCCAGACAAGGCCGAATGTGACGCTCTGGTGGCAACAGGCGAACAGGTTTCAATCAGCTTGTTCACCATGCTGCTTAGGGACGCAGGCATTCGCGCCCGTTCCTTGTTGGGATGGCAAATCCCTATTACCACAGACAATGATTTTGGCCGCGCGCGTATTCTGTCCATCAACAGCAAAGCCTTGCATGGATTCCTTGAAGACTACGATGTACTTGTAGTTGCAGGTTTTCAGGGCTGTACTGAGGACGGACGCATCACAACGCTTGGTCGTGGTGGCTCAGACACCTCGGCTGTGGCTTTGGCTGCTGCGCTAGGATCAGTTGAATGTGAAATTTACACAGATGTTGACGGTGTTTATACCACCGACCCCAACATCTGCTCTACAGCGCGTAAAATGGACCGTGTTGCCTACGAAGAAATGCTGGAAATGGCCAGCATGGGGGCTAAGGTTCTGCACATACGCTCTGTGGAGTTTGCAAAAAAATACAAAGTTCCCGTGCGGGTGCGCTCCACATTCAGCAGTGATCCCGGCACTCTTGTTACTCAGGAGGATTCCAGCATGGAAGCCGTTCTTGTTTCCGGCATTGCTTACGACAAAGATCAAGCCCGTGTAACTATCCGTGACTTGCCCGATGTGCCGGGAATGGCTGCTGCGGTATTCGGCCCCTTATCTGAAAAAGGCATCCTGGTAGACATGATTGTTCAGAACACCAGTCTGGACGGTCATACAGATATTACCTTCACTATTTCCCGCAAGGATTTGCAACTGACGTTGCAAGTCATGAAAGAAGTGGCCGAAAAAACGGGTGCTTCTGAAGTTCTGCACGATGTAAGCGTGGCCAAGGTCTCGGCCATCGGCGTGGGTATGCGCAACCATTCTGGCGTTGCTGCACGCACGTTTGCTGCCCTTACGCAGGAAGGCATCAATATTTTGATGATCAGCACCTCTGAAATCAAGATTACCATCTTGATCCAAGAAAAATACGTCGAATTGGCCGTGCGTATATTGCACGACACTTTCGGCCTTGATTGGGACATAGGTTAGCCAGCTTTTTCCACATCTTGATAGTCTTGGCCACGGCAAATCCATGTCGTGGCCAGACGATCAGAGGCGGTTTTTTTGTCTATGGCGCTAGTAAAAATAACCGTTACCGAAATAAAACCAGGAATGTTTATAGTTAATCCTGGGATTTCTTGGATAAAGGCGCCTCTCCTGTATATGCAAGAGGGGCTGATAACTTCGTCCGAAGAAATTGACTATATTGTCAAGCAGGGCTACGCAGAGGCCTATCATGACCCTGCCCGCTTTCGCCGTATGGAGGAGTTTGCTGAAGACCCGGATGCAAACTCTCCCATTTGGCCAGCACCGCGCGGCCCTCAGGTCTCTTTAGATGAAGAAATACTGCAAGCCAGGGCAGTCTACGCCGATTCCTTTGAGCATGTAAAAAGCTTGATGCAGGCAGCTCAAGGTGGCGCGGTAGACGTTGCAGCATCCCAGCCCTACGTTGAATCCATTGTCAACAGCCTCAATCGAAATGTTGACGCCCTCATATCTTTATCCAAACTCAAAAGTTCAGACGAATATACCTACACACATTCGGTTAATGTGACCATTTTTGCCGTGGCATATGCCCACTACCTTGGCCTGTCAGAGGACAAGTTGCATCTTGTGGGCATGGCTGGTTTGTTTCATGATTTTGGTAAGGCGTTCGTTCCGCAAGAAATTCTTAATGCCCCTCGGCAACTGACGCCCCAAGAACAGGAAATCATGCAATCCCATGTGCTGCTTGGCTACAATCAGCTCAAAAAAGTGGAAAACATGCATCCGGAGGTTTTGCAGGGCGTTGTGCAACATCATGAAAAGCACAATGGCACAGGCTATCCATACCGTTTGGCCGGAAAGAAAATTGGAATTTATGGCCGTATTCTTTCAGTGAGCGACAATTATGACGCTCTTTCAGCTAAAAGAGTGTACAAAACGCCAATGCCCGCAAATGTGGCACTGGCTGTTATGTACAAAATGCGCGGTCAAGCCTGGGCGCCCGGCTATGTTGAGCGGTTCATAAAGATGATGGGAATTTATCCTGTCGGTACCCCCGTGCAGCTTTCCAGCGGCGAACGTGGTATTGTTTGCCGCTCAAACCCCAGCTTCCCCGCTCAGCCTTGCATTATGGTTGCCTTTGACCCGGCAGGAAGACCCGTGAAGCCCTGCGCCCTGGATTTGAGCAAGCAACCAGGGCTTGAGATTGAGCGATCTCTGTCAGGCAATGAAGCTGAAGATATGGATATCACCCTGCTCCTGTCTAAATGCGATCATTAACGCAGAAGAATTTTACGAATATACACGCCAAAGTTTAAAACAGGCTCATTACGGCGTTTAGTAGTGAAAATATATAGTATTTACGCCTCGGCAGAGGATTTGCTCACGTAGGCGTCAGAGCATTTCAAGATAGAATGCTTTAGAGCCTTACTGATCTGTCAGCAACTTGCGTAGCGCTTCCATGTCGCGGCATATCCAATCCGCCTCGGCCTGTATCAACTCTGATTCTGGGCCATAGCCGTATAATACTGCGGCACAGGGCATGCCCACCTCATGTGCTCCAAGCACATCGTATTTGCGGTCACCAACCATAATGCAGCCGGACGACGGCGAAACTTCAAGCCTCTGGCATGCATAACGCAGCACAGCGGGTTTGCTGTTGCGCGGCCCATTCAATTGTGCCCCGGCCACACAAGAAAAATAACCTGCAATGTCAAAGTGTTCGACAATACGCACAGCAAACGGCTCAGGCTTTGAAGTAGCCAATGCAAGCGTTTGTCCACTTTCTGCCAGATGTTGCAGCAACTCACGAGCGCCTTCATAAAGGCGGTTTTCAAAGATGCCACGTTCGGCGTAGTACTCTCTGTATTTATTGATCGCTTCTTGAATTTTGTTTTGATCGTCAGGAAAAAATTGAGCAAAAGAATCCCGCAACGGTGGTCCAATGAAGGGAATCAATTTTTCTTGCTCAACAGAGATGTCAAAATATTCCAGCGCGTATTGCACGGATTTGATGATTCCCTGTTCTGAATCAGTAATGGTGCCATCCAGATCAAAAAATATGGGATTGAACTTCACGCTATTTTACTCCATGTAGGGTTGCCCTATGGGTATAAAAGCCGCCCCGTACTGACAGGGCGGCTTTAATGATATTCTTTAAGTACATGATTTTGCTAAGGAATATCACTCAGCATCGGCATTTCTTTGGATGAGGTAATAGTTACGGAGTGCTTAACTTCAGCCTTTCCGTCGCCAGGCACCTCAATATTCCACAACAACATCTGTTCGTCTGTCACGTGTTGCGCGGGCGGCGTATCATTATAGGTAGCTGTCACACCCTGATCGACAATCATCGGCATTGGCCGCTCAAGGCGGACATTAACAGGAGACTTGTGGGTATTGGTCAGCACATACGTCCATGCCCAAGTCCAGGTGCGGCTTTTTTCAATAAAACCGCTTTCGCCGCGCCTTCTGCTGTTAACAATAACATTAACATGTACACGCGGGTCCGGCCCGAAATACAGTGTAGCTTCGCCACCACGCGGCGTGAAGAAGCCCTGGCCAACACCCTGGCCGTCAACACAGAATTCTGCGGAACCATCTGGCCAAGACTGCTCTGAAGGAAGGGTGTATTTGCCCATAAGCCACACGCGGCTATCACCCACCATAGGACGAGTCAACCACTGAAGAGAAGTTTTCCACATGTCCTCAACGATGAGCAAACGGGAGCGTCCTTCAGGCAGACCGCGTACAGCCAGGTTCCAACGGGCAAAAACAGCACTGTTGTCATGCACCACAGGGGGTTCAATAGAAGCAGTATCAGCCTCTGCTGCCATCATCATGACGCGGCCCGAGGCCTTGCGGGCCATGGGGGCAGGCTGTGGCGCAGGTGCGGCCTGAGAATCAACAACCCACTTGTTCAATGGCGAAGGCTCGCGTGGGCCTTCCCCCCTTGAGATAAGTGTAATTTGGGCATTTTGCCAGTCAATGCCCGAAAGTTGCCAGATTTCTGCCATCAGGCGAACAGAGGTTTCATTGCTTTTGCCGTTACCGGTTTTGGCATCAAAAGTATAAACTGGCCGCCAGCCACAATTACGCAGTTGGTAGCTGTAGGTCACCTGCAGACTTTTCGCTGTGACCGGTTTACGCAGAGCAATTGTGACGCGCTGTCCCATTTCAGGACTCAGGGGCATTTGGTCCAGTTGCTGGCGCAGTACTGACAAGTGGCTTTC
Source organism: Desulfovibrio intestinalis (assembly GCF_014202345.1). Taxonomy (NCBI): domain Bacteria; kingdom Pseudomonadati; phylum Thermodesulfobacteriota; class Desulfovibrionia; order Desulfovibrionales; family Desulfovibrionaceae; genus Desulfovibrio; species Desulfovibrio intestinalis. Next base: position 192,596 of record NZ_JACHGO010000005.1, on the reverse strand, counting down.
GAGGTTCGCCTGCTCCACTATCAGTTCAGGAATGGCGCCGCTCTGCCTTTTTTCTCTTTGGGTGAGATCCTGAAAGGTGCTGCTGGTTGGCGGGCTTTGCCAAAGAGCCAGCTGTGCTTTGATTGCGGCCAGTTTGCCGTTAATTTGATTTATTTCTGCAGTCAAGCCTTCGCGAATGGCAGCAAGATGACCTTTGCGCTCAAGGGCTTGCGGGGTAGAAGTCCAGCGAGCGATGACATGCCCCGGCACACTGATTTGTAAGTTTTCAGCTCCGCCAGGCAAGACAAAACTCAAAATTCCCAAGTCATCATTCATGACAACAGGCAAAGTTTCTTCAACCTGTACCTGCCCGCCGGATGGTGAAAGAATTGCGGAAATAGGGCTTGTTGGCGCTGTTGCAACAGTTTTTTCCGCAGCAGCCCATGCGCCATCGGTTGCCATAAGGCCTACTAACAAAACGAGAAACAGAACCTTCACGCAATCGGAAATCTTGCCGATGCGAACGCGGTTCTGTGAAGTTTTCCCTGTACGCATCTGCCCTCCCAAGGACCTGTTCCCCCGCGTCAGTTGCCTGCCGCGGGGGAACGGCGCTTATCGTGTCAGTTTACGGAATTTGAGGCGGTGCGGCGTATCGGCATCCTTGCCGAGCCTTTTTTTACGGTCCTCATCATAGTCCGAATAGTTGCCTTCAATAAAAATTACGTTGGCATCGTCTTCAAAAGCCATGATGTGCGTGGCTACCCTGTCCAGGAACCAACGGTCATGGCTGATAACCAGTACGCAGCCAGCAAAGTTGTCCAGTGCGTCCTCAAGAGCGCGCATGGTGTTGACGTCTATATCGTTGGTAGGTTCGTCAAGCAGCAACACGTTGGCCCCTGATTTAAGCATGCGAGCCAAATGAAGCCGATTACGTTCACCACCAGAAAGCACATCGGCTTTTTTCTGCTGGTCTGCTCCGTGAAAATTGAAGCGGGTGCAGTAAGCACGCGCATTGACTTCACGGTTGCCAAGTTTGATTGTTTCTGCCCCATCACTGATGAGTTCATATACCGTTTTGCCCGGTGTAAGGGATTCACGTCCCTGATCAACATGAGCAAATTGTACGGTTTCTCCGATTTTCAGCGTGCCGGAATCAGGCTGTTCCTGCCCAACCAGCATTTTGAAAAGAGTCGTTTTACCAGCACCGTTGGGGCCAACAATACCAACAATGGCTCCAGGCGGAATAATCCCGCTTGCTCCATCCATCAGCATGCGGTCACCCACAGCCTTACTGAGACCGTCAATTTCAATAACACTTTTGCCCAGGCGCTGTCCCGGCGGAATATAAATTTCCAGGTCCGGGGCCCGCTTTTCACTCTCGTGAGAAAGCATGGCCTCATACGCATTGAGGCGCGCCTTGCCTTTGGCATGACGCCCCTTGGGGGACATACGAACCCATTCGAGTTCGCGTTGCAGTGTCTTCTGCCGTTCGGCTTCACTTTTTTCTTCGTGAGCCAGCCGCTTCTGCTTTTGCTCAAGCCAGGAAGAGTAATTGCCCTTCCAGGGTATGCCCCGGCCACGATCGAGCTCAAGAATCCACCCCGCCACATTGTCGAGGAAGTAGCGGTCATGCGTAACTGCGATGACGGTACCCGGGAACGTGGACAGGTAGCGCTCAAGCCATGCCACGGATTCGGCATCCAGGTGGTTGGTAGGTTCGTCAAGCAGCAGAATGTCAGGATCCTGAAGCAGGAGGCGGCACAGGGCTACCCGTCGGCGTTCACCACCGGAAATCTGCGGAACAGGCATGTCGCCAGGAGGGCAACGCAACGCATCCATCGCCATCTCAAGCCGGGAATCAAGATCCCAGATGTTCTTGGCGTCCATGAGTTCCTGTACTTCAGCCTGCCGCGTGATAAGCGCGTCCATTTCCTCTGGTTCCATAGGTTCAGAGAATTTGGCATTGATTTCTTCAAACTGGCGGGCAATGGCAGTAAGCTCACTGACCCCGTCTTCAACAACTTCACGCACAGTACGTGTTTCGTTGGCAAGTGGTTCCTGTTCAAGATAGCCAATGGTGTGGCCGGGTGCCAGGACGGTTTTGCCTTCAAATGATTGATCCACACCAGCCAGAATTCTCAACAGGCTGGATTTACCTGCGCCGTTTAATCCAAGCACGCCAATTTTGGCCCCATAGAAATAGGAGAGGGAAATGTCTTTCAGCACTTCCTTCTGGCCGTGGCGCTTGGTCACACGGATCATTGAATAAATAATCTTGTCCGGTTCGTTGCTCATGATGCTCCTCAAAATTTGGTGACGTTTTCGCCTCGTGCAAAGTGCGGTGCGAAAACGCGCGCCAAATGGGCGCGCTCCTAAAGTTCTAGACTACCTGCTTGGGAAAGCTTTTTCAAGTGACGTTCATGCCGACAGGCAGCTGAGGCATATTGCCAGTTTTCTCCAACCCACTATTCTCAGTAACTTTTTATCTCGCCTATTGCCAAGCCAACGTCACTCTGCCAGTATGCCCTACATAATCTTGTAACGCCTCAGGCGGAGGAATTGTCTTGCTGCGCCTTGCAATTAAAATCAGCGCCGCTATCACACGCTATATGGGCATAGTGGTTATTGCCTGTTCGGTTCTGGCTCTCTGGAAGCCAGAGCTTTTTTTGTGGGTGGCCCCATATATCACAATTTTGTTGGGCCTCATCATGTTCGGTATGGGCATGACCCTGCGCGTGGGTGATTTCAGCCATGTGTTGGCCAACCCTGCGCGTATTTTACTGGGAATAGCTGCCCAGTTTGTCATTATGAGTTTGCTGGCCTTTGTCCTCTGCCATATTTGCGCCTTGCCGCCTGACATAGCTATGGGACTTATCCTTGTTGGCGCTGCGCCAGGAGGCACAGCGGCAAATGTTCTGGCTTACATTGCCAAGGGTAATGTGCCGTATGCCGTAACCCTTACTTCTGTGGGAACCTTTCTTTCGCTTTTTCTCATGCCCTTGTTTACCTGGCTTCTTGGCGGCGTGTGGATTCCGGTGGATGTTTGGGGCTTGATGTTTTCCATCAGTAAAATTGTTGTCGTTCCCGTCTTGTTGGGCCTTGTGGCACACCGCTTTTTTAGCGGTTTTACCAAAAACGCCCTGCCCTTTCTTCCCCTGCTTTCGGCTCTGACCATCACGCTTGTTGTGGCGGGCATTCTGGCGATCAACGCTGGAAATATCCTGAAGGCCGGACTCGATATTCTGGTGGCTGTTGTGTGCCTCAATATTTCAGGGCTGGGGCTTGGCAGCCTTCTTGCCCGTTTCATGCGCTTTGACACAAGTACAGCGCGTGCCTTTTGTCTTTCAGTAGGAACCAAAAATTCTGGTCTTGCCACCGCGCTGGCCCTGGCGCACTTTTCTCCGTCAGCAGCCATTGCAGGTGCTCTTTACAGCGTCTGGCAAAATATTTCTGGTGCGCTGCTTTCCAATTTTTTTCATACCCGCCAGCAAAAATCCCCCCCAACCAAGGATAGATAATGAATTTTCGTCTCCCCCCTGTACTTGGCGGCACGACCCTTGTGGCCGGAACCGCCATTGGCGCTGGTATGCTGGCTTTACCTATGGCTTCGGCAGGAATGTGGTTTTACTGGTCCACTGCACTTATGCTTGTGTCGTGGTTTGTCATGCTGCGCTCAAGCCAGGCCTTGCTGGAAGTGAGTCTGCACTTTGAACCTGGGCACAGCTTCCACACGATGGTGCGCGACTTACTTGGTCCAAAGTGGAGTTTCGCCAACGGCTGCGCTGTAACCTTTGTGCTTTACACTCTTATCTACGCCTATGTCAGCGGTGGCGGCTCAATCATTGAACAAAGCATAACTTCAATAACCGGAAATGCGCCGCCAAGGCTGCTCGCCAGTCTTGTTTTTGCGCTGCTGCTTACAACTTTTATCTGGTGGAGTTCAAAGGCAGTGGACAGGTTTTCCATTCTGCTTGTTGGCGGCATGGTTATAACCTACCTCTTTTCCATCAGCGGTATGGCAACTCACCTCCGTATTGACACCCTGATGGATAGCAATGGCAACGGCGGGGAAATGATCTTCCTGTGGGGAGCAGTATCAACCTACCTGACGTCATTCTGCTTTCACGCATCGGTGCCCAGTCTGGTCAAATATATGGGCAAGGAGCCGCGCACAATTAACGCAAGCTTGCGCTATGGAACAGTTGTGGCCCTTGTTTGTTATATGTCGTGGTTAACGGTAGCCGATGGCAATATTTCCCGTGAAGATTTCAAAGCTGTCATTGCGGCTGGCGGCAATGTTGGCGACCTTATGGCCGCTACAGGCAATAACCTTGGCAGTTTTCTCATCCTGCGCATGCTGGAAAGCTTTTCTTTGCTGGCAGTAGCAACGTCCTTTCTTGGAGCAGGGCTTGGTCTTTTTGACTATATAGCCGACCTGTGCAAATTTGATGACACCAATTGGGGCCGAACCAAAACACTGCTGGTCACTTTTGCCCCGCCCATTTTGGGCGGCATTATCTGGCCAGACGGCTTTTTGCCTGCTATTGGCTGGGCCGGTTTGGCTTCAGCATTTTGGGCTGTCATTATACCCGCGCTGCTGTTAGCAGCAGCGCGTAACCAGTTTGGAAAAACTGGTTATGTGACGCCGGGGGGCCGTCTTACCATCCCCATGCTGTTGTTTTATGGTTGCTTTGTGGCCATCTGTCATACACTTTTTGTTTTCAATCTTTTACCCATGTACCACTGATAGAGGAGCGAAACATGAACAAGCAAGTCGTTAGCACGGATAAAGCCCCTGCCGCTGTTGGCCCCTACAGCCAGGCTATCAAAACAGGAAACCTCATGTTTCTTTCCGGTCAGGTGCCTATTGATCCGGCCACAGGCAAACTGGTTGAAGGCGACGCTGCAACCCAGGCCGCCCAAAGCTGCAAAAATGTTCTGGCTATTCTTGAGTCCCAAGGACTTACAGCCGAGAATCTGGTGAAGGTCACTGTCTTTATTACTGACATTAGCACGTTCGGCTCTGTAAACGAAGTATACAAGCAGTATTTCACAGCGCCTTGCCCTGCGCGGTCCTGCGTTGAGGTGAGCGCGCTTCCCTTGGGCGCCAAAATAGAAATTGAAGCCATTGCAGCTTGCTAAAGCAGGGTAACAATCAAGAAGAGGCGGGGTATGCCATTTCAGCCCCGCCTCTTTTTCTGTCTTGCCGTATGCAAAAAGCGCCTTATTGTGCTTTACATACGCCCAATTTTGATGTGACAGTTTTTCCTTGCCATTTTGGCTGCTTTGCAAAATAGTGGTGTAAGAAATAGCTGGCGGCCATAAAAAAGGCAGACTATATGAAATGGTTGAATTGGAACATTAAAAGGGATTCAGCCCTCAGCAAGCAGCAAAATTTGTTGCAGCAGTGTTTGGCTGTATGGCCGCGCAGAGGAAAAACACTGCTGGAAATCAACTGCAGTCAAGGGATGTTTTCTCCTTTACTGTGGGAATGCGGTTTCGATTTGACCGTCACGGAATTACGCCCTGAACTACGGTCGCAGGTTGCCGCCCTTATGGGTGGGCGGGCCGAGATATTGGCCGCCTCCGAAGATTACCTGCCTTTTGATGATAATTTTTTCGACAGCGTGGTATTGCACCTTGCCGCTACGGACAAAAAAGGAATTGACGCTGCGGTGCGAGAAGCCTTGCGCGTTGCCTCGAGTGGTCTTGCGGTTACTTTTTGGAACAGTGCTTCTTTAGCCTACGCCCTGCACCGCATCCAGGGAAGCAAGGGAAGCAGAAGTTCCTGGCCAGGTCCGGTGCATAATTGGTGGCAAGTCTGGCGAGTGCTTAAGAACACAAAAATTGGGCGACTTTGTGGAACAAGCACGCTTGCAGGTCCTCGAAGTTTTTGGGATGGTATCTGCCCATTAAGTTGTTGCACTCGCGTGTTGCGCTTGCCCTTTGGGGCTTGGGGCGTCATACGCCTTGATTTGGAATCGGCACGTCCGGTCACTCCTATGCCTCTTAAAATCAAGAGGCCACGCTTGAGCAGCCCACAACCGGCAATGGAGTGCGGTTCAAAAAACTCTTTGAATTCTTCATAGAAGTTCTTGCCACAGGTACATCATGAACCTCCCTTTTCTTTCTACGGTCGTAGCTTTTGCAAAAAAACATACGCTTGTGCTGGCAGCGGCTGTTCTTGTTATTATTGTCGTTGTTATGGGGGTCAGCGGTTGGCGCTATTTTCAGTACCGCCAGTCGAGCCAGTATACCTATGAGACTTTACGCGACGCCTTGAAAACAGGTGATGCTGAAAGTATTGCCGAGCTTGTCGATTTCAATACGTTTTCAGCTAATTTGAGCAAGAACTTGATGCAGAGTTACCCTTTTCTCAAAGCGGGCCCAGATCAAGAACGGCAATTGCGCGATATGATACAGACATCTTTGCTCAAACAGGTTCGTACCAAGCAGGAGCCCGCAAAAGAAGAACATGATCTGAAAACACGGCTAAGAACCCCCCTGTACGCTTTACCGCAAGATTTCATTGCTCAGATTGTCAACACCCTCAGCTTGCAAACTTCCAGCGAAGGTACTGCCCTTCTGACAGCCAAGGTGCATCATCCTCTTCTTGATAAAAATTTCCTGCTTATTTTCCGGATGGATACAACTCCTGAAGGATGGCGTGTGCGCTATTTGGTAAATAGCCCTGAACTGGTACGCCAGTTCCGCGAAGCGCAAGAGGAGCGCATGCGTGCGCAACGTCAAATGATTTTGGATAAAAACATACTGACAGAGCGGCGCATCAAGGATCTTTTTCCCCTTCAATCCTGCTCGGCCAGTGCAGGGCTCATTTCAGATGATACTACCTTGCTTTTGGTAACGCGTGTTCTGGCTCGCAATATTGGCACAGTTAGTGTGAATAATATGAACCTGTTTGCTGAATTCAGCACTGCTTCAGGGGCTGTTTTACTGTCCCGTAATCTTAATGCGGTTCAACCAACACACCCTGGTGAAGACTTTGAACACAGCTGGACAATTGAGCTTGATGGCAACAGCGATCTCGGAAAGCGTGTTTTGAGTGGACAACCTTTGCAATGCAAGGCTTCTTGGAAAACACTTGGGCTCAACAGTGGCGAGGTGCTGCATATATCAGAAGCTCCAGCCCCAATTGAAGAATTTCAATAGTCGTGGCACCCAATTGACACAAATATGACTTTTCTCTCCCCTGCTTCTATGGCATAGTAAAAATCGTTGTTCCGGCCACATAGAACCCAAAATTTATGGTAAGAATCGGCGCGACTACTGCCGAATCTGTTCAAGAATATAGGCATATTGCTGTATAGCAGTGCTACTGATTTTTTTTTGACGTCACGACTATTGTTTAGCAGGCAAGTTTTAGCAGGACGGTCTTGGCCCCGCGCCTGACCGTTTCCATCGTCAACATCTAAGGAGCCGTCACATGTCGGGCCTCAGCCGATCCATTCATCTTACGGTGCATATTCATAAAGATCCTGCGGCTATGGCGGAACGTGCCGCGCATATTCTTGCTGCCGCCTGTGAAGAAGCTGTTGCTGACAGAGGCGTTTTTCGTATCTCCCTTTCCGGTGGTCAAACTCCCATTCCTCTTTTTCGCCTTTTGGCGGGCGACGACTGGGCTGACAGGTTGCCTTGGGACAAGATGAGCATCTTTTGGGTTGACGAGCGTTGCGTGGGCCCTGAGCACGCTGACAGCAACTACGGTCTGGCGCGTAAAGAATTGCTTGGGCATGTTCCCGCTACCCATTTCTATCGCATGCGTGGAGAAGAAGACCCTGTTGAAGCAGCCGTCAAATATGAAAAACAGCTGCGAACAGAATTCGACCTTGGCCCGCAAGATATGCCCCGTTTTGACTTTGTGCTGCTTGGCATGGGCGAAGATGGTCATACTGGCTCCATCTTTCCTAACTCGCCTGCTCTGGCAGAGAAAAAACGCCTTGTTATTGATCAGTATGTACCGGAACGAAAGGCCGACCGCCTGACTTTAACCCTTCCTGTCATCAATAACGCGCGTTGCTGCATGTTTCTTGTCACTGGTGCGGAAAAGCATACCGTTCTTTCACGCGCTCTTGACCTTCTTGCTCCTCCAACCTTGCCTGCGCAAATGGTGCGTCCAGGTTTCGGCGATCTGGTGTGGGTTGTAGATGAGGCAGCAGCAACTGGCGTGTAGCTGGAGCCGATTCGTTTTGCAATTGACGGCGCATTCAAAGTTGTTTTTTAGCTGAAAGCCTGGTTTTCGTCTAAATCCGTGCAGCCTTGCGACAGACGGTTCGTTTTGATTGCTCCTGAATATTTTCAATGTTGGAATGCTCCAGGAATCAAACTTTCAGATGACAAAGGCCCCCTGCTTTCGCGGGGGGCCTTTGTCATCTGATTTGTAAGGTCAGCGAAACTCTTCGCTGCTTATAAATTCTGCAGGTACTATTGCAGTTTTTTTGCCAGCAGTTCGTTTACGAGAGCGGGGTTGGCCTTGCCCTTGGTAACGCGCATAATCTGGCCCACAAAGAAACTTATGAGTTTGGTTTTACCGCCCTTGTATGCTTCAACTTCTGCAGGGTTGGCGGCGATGACTTCGTCGACAGCTTTTTCAATTGCTGACGTGTCGGAAATCTGAACCATGCCCTTTTCTTTTACATAGGCTTCAGGCATGGCCCCGGTTTCAAAAATATCGCTAAAGATGTCATTGGCAATCTTTGCGCTAATCAGCCCCTGGTCAACAATTCGTACCAATTCTGCCAAAGCTTCTGGCCGCATGTTCCATTGGGCAGGATTTGCGGCGCTGACGCCCCGAAGGTTACATTCGCGCAACAGGGGGCCAAGTACGAGGTTGGCTGTTTTGCGTGCATCTGAAAGCTTTGCAGCTGCTTCAAAAAAGTCGGCCAGCCCTTGGCTCTGAACTAAAATTTCAATCTCAGCTTCGGGCAGACCTGTCATCTGCATAAAACGGGCAGCTCTGCTTTTGGGCAGCTCAGGCAGTTCTTCCTTCCATTTGACCATTTCTTCATCAGAAATTTCAATGGGCAAAATATCCGGATCAGGGAAATAGCGGTAATCGTGCGCTTCTTCTTTGCTACGCATAGAGGCAGTGGTGTTTTTTACGGCATCATAAAGGCGCGTTTCCTGTATGACCTTATCGCCGTCGTCCAGTACATCCTGCTGCCGACCAATTTCATATTCGATGGCCCGCTGTACATTGCGGAATGAATTGAGATTTTTCAATTCTGTGCGTGTGCCGAAAGCTTCTGTGCCCACAGGCCGCAAAGATACGTTCGCGTCACAGCGGAAGCTGCCTTCTTCCATATTCCCGTCACATACGCCAAGGTAGGTCACAATAGCGTAAAGAGCTTTAAGATACGCCACAGCTTCAGCTGCGGAGCGCATATCTGGCTCAGAAACAATTTCCACCAAGGGGGTGCCAGCCCTGTTCAAATCAACATAGCTGACGTTTTCACCCTGGGCATGAATGTTCTTGCCAGCATCATTTTCCATATGAATTCTGGTAATACCCACCCGCTTGACGACGCTATCTGTCTCAATATCCAGATGGCCATACTCACAAATGGGCAGTTCAAACTGGGAAATTTGGTAGCCAGCTGGAAGATCAGGGTAAAAATAATTCTTGCGCGCAAAAATGGAGCGAGAATTTATGGTGCAGTCGGTGGCAAGCCCCACTAGCGTCGCGAAATGGATGGCCTGCTTATTGGGTACTGGCAATGCGCCAGGCATACCTGAGCAAACTTCGCAAACATTGGAGTTCGGCGGTTGACCAAACGTGGTAGGACAAGAACAAAACAATTTGGAGGCCGTGGCCAGTTGCACATGCACTTCCAGGCCGATAACGGCTTCATAGGCGGCCATAACTCAACTACTCCCTTAAGTAATCAGCTCTAGTGAGGAATGCTTGCATCAAAATATTTGCCCACGCCGTATTCTCCCCTGCGGAAGAAAAGTCTGGCTTCAGGGCCAATGATCTGCATTTCGCGGTTTTTGTTCTGCACATCAAGAGCGATGTGCATTTCCTTGGTGCAGCCGGTAGAATACGTCGAGTCTTTACCAGACCACTGCGGCGGTACTTTGCGCCCAAGAAGAGCGAAGCTTTCCTCAATATCTTCAAATGTTTGAAAGCGCCACACATCAATGAGACCGCTACGTTGCACGCGCTCCCACATGTACATGAGATCGTCCCCGTCCATGCCATCAATAAAGTGCTCAGCGGGGTTGATTATCAGTATATTATCCATTTTTTTGCGCAAATTGTCTACAAAAGCGTGTACCAGATTGATTGCCGTAGAAGTTTCACCCGGAATACTGCCAATAACGCAGCTGTAAAACATGATGGTACGGCCTTGGCTTTTCGCTTCGCGCATGCCGGCAATAATGCTCTCTGCTTGCGCGGCAATGGCATCTTCGCTAAATTTTTTAACTTCTGGCGCGTGCTTGCGCAGTTTGATATGAAAACCATTGCTATCACGCCAGTAACAAATGACATCGCGGGTGAATTCCTGGCTGGTGCCAAGCAAAACATCAGCAGCACGCCAGCCTTTGCCAAGAATGACGTCTGCCTCTTTCCACGCGCGAGAAAATGTCACAGAAACCCGGTATAAATTTAGCCTTTCACGAGTGCCGTCACCAATCACCACAAGACGGTGCTCTCTCAAATGCCGCAACAGGTCATTCTTACTCAGCTTATCTTGACGCAGAACAATGCCGCCGCGCAGCCAAGGTTTGAGAGCTGGGTCGGTCTCCACGTCTTCCAGTGTCGGCGCATAGAAATAAAAGCCAGTTTTAACGGCAAAAATAACTCTGTGTCCCATGCGAATGAGGCTCTGCACCATCACCAGATCAAAAAGAGTGCCCCCATCAGCATCACAAAGAAAAAGTATCGTGCCTGACCGTCCGGCGCTGGCTTCAAAGTATAGGCGCAAATCTTCGCAGGCCGTGTAGGCTTCATCCATTGCGCTGCGAATTTCTTCGCTGGAAGGCTTTTTTTCAAGCCAGTCTCGCGACATGGCTGAAAGACAAAGCAGGCGGGTAACTTCAACATAGTCCATGCTGCGCCGCGCTTTGGATATGCCTGTGGGCATCGGTCCCTTGGGCATGGCCTCAAGGTTTTCATAAACTTCCGGCATCGACAGCACTTCTTGCTGTAGCGCTGTGGATGTTCGCCGCCGGTCTTCCCAGGGGTCGTCCAGCATATTCCCTTGCGCCAATACAAGGCCTGTCATTCTTTTAACAAGGCGTGACGGAATAAGGGTGTGCTGCGCTATATACTGTGAAAAACGGTAGCGGCAGAATTGCAGGATACGCCTGCGCGTGGCTTTGTCCGGCACAAAGGAACGCACCAAACGCATGATGATGCGCCAGGATCTGTTGTACTGATTGCGCAATTCCACAGAAGGATTTTGGGCGCATAGCATGGAAAATGTGGCGTCCGAACAAGGCAGATATATTTGATCGGGGCCAAGATGCACCATAAAAGACATTTGCTCTGGACTGACAATAAGGTCAGGATTCATTCTGTAAGCCAGATTGTTGTCCATAAGCATGCTGTACAGCCATGCATCAAACCGGACATTCTCTCCCAGACGAATATCCCGAACTTTTACGGGAGCAAGCCCTTTATTCATAGGTTTTCTCCCGTATTGTTTCCGGTTGAACCCTGCAAAACAAAGCCTCTGGTGCGTAGGCGTTCAAAAAAGGAAGTTCCCTCTCCCATAAATTGCACGGCAGAAGGCAAACCGGAAACATACAGAATGTCGCCCATTTCAAGCTTTTGCCCTTCCTGACCGTCCACAGTCAGGTAACAATCTGTGGAGCCACGCAAAATCTGTAGTTGAATATCTGTTTTACCTGGAAAAACCATTGGAGAAATCGTATTAAGGAAGGGGCATACAGGCGTAAAACCGATGGCATCCATCAAAGGGTAAAGAAGCGCGCCGCCCGCAGAAACATTATAACCTGAACTGCCAATCGGCGTGCACAGGATGATACCGTCACTGCGCAAAGATCCCATGCGCTGCCCGTCAGCCCAAATATCAAGACAAACCAGCCGTGACAGGGCTCCCCGGCTTACGACAACGTCGTTAATGGCCGCTCCCTCGGCAAGCATTGCGCCAGATCGTAAAACAGACCAGCGCAAGGCCATACAGGACCGTATGGGTTCCTGCCCCTTCAGGCATTCTTCAATCTTTTCATGCCAGTCTTCAGGCTGGGCGTCGGTTAGAAAGCCCACGCGCCCAAAGTTGACACCCAGCACGGGTACGTTGCGTCCCACAAGACGGCGGGCAACGCCAAGCATGGTGCCGTCACCGCCAAGCACCACAACAAAATCAAGATCAGATGCAGAATATAAGGATGAGGGCAAACCTGCCTCAACCAAATCAGCTGTATGTCCCTGCCCTGTCAGCCAAGCACGGATTTCTTCGCCAAGTTGCGCGGCACGTTCGTGACGGGCTTTGCAGACCAAGAGGATGTGGCGTTTGTGTTGATTTTGCATAAGTCAACAATTTACGTTATCAAGGCTCTTACCGCAAGCCCGCCGACCTCGCTTGTCAGGGCTGCCGCTTTGTCATATGAACAGTAACTTCCAAGTCACAACCCCATAGGCCGTTATACTCATGAATGACAGCGCACTTGACATTGTAGCCGCGCATGCGCGTGACGGCGCCCGGCTGCGAGAAATTTTCTTTGCGGACCAGGCCATTAACTTGCGTGACACAGCCTTGCAGCTTGCAACCAGTTTGGCGCAAGGTGGAAAAATTTTGCTCTGTGGCAATGGCGGCAGCGCAGCGGATGCCCAACATCTGGCTGCAGAATTTGTTAACCGATTTTTGGTTGATAGACCCGCCCTGCCAGCCATAGCGCTTACAACTGACACTTCTGCGCTCACTTCAATCGGCAATGATCTGGATTTTAAACAGATTTTTTCTCGTCAGGTTGAAGCGCTGGGCCGCAAAGGGGACGTTTTGATAGGCATATCCACTTCTGGCAACAGCCCCAATGTCGTGGCTGCTCTGGAAGCGGCGCGCAACGCAGACATGCTTACCCTTGGTTTTACAGGCCGCGGTGGCGGAAAGATGGCTTCCTTGTGCCATATGCTGCTGGATGTGCCCAGTACAAGTACACCTTTGATTCAGGAACTTCATATTACAGCTGGTCATCTTCTTTGCCAGCTCACGGATTATTATCTTTTTGAAAATGTGGCGGCACTGACGCCCTATCTGCACGCGGATACAGTAAACGAGGATTAATCATGCCCATCTATGAGTACTGTTGCGAAAAATGCGACCAGAAATTTGAAGAATTGGTTTATGGCGATGCGGCCCCGGCTTGCCCGCATTGCGGATCACACGCAACGCACAAGCTCATGTCTTGCTGCGCCCATCGTGGCGGCGGTGCTCATGGCGATGATTATGCGCCTTCCTCTGGCGGTGGTGGCGGTTGCGCCGGTTGCTCCGGTGGAAATTGCGCAAGTTGCGGGCATTAGGCGAGGATCAGCATGCGCAAAACAATCACCATTGCCACGCGTGGCAGCCGTCTCGCCCTCTGGCAGGCCGAGCACATCAAGAGTTGCCTTCAGGACATTGCGCCTGGAGTTGAAATTCGTCTTAATGTTATTAAAACCAAGGGCGACATTATTCTTGATGTGCCTTTGGCCAAGGTTGGAGGCAAGGGGCTCTTTGTCAAAGAAATAGAAGAAGCCCTGCTTAACGGTGAGGCCGATCTGGCCGTCCACAGCATGAAGGACGTGCCGATGGAGCTGCCGCAAGGCCTTCTTTTAGGCTGCGTTCCGCCGCGCGAAGACCCCACGGATTGCCTGCTTTCATGCAAGTTCGATTCTCTGGACGCCTTGCCGCAAAATGCGTGTGTTGGTACCAGCAGCCTACGCCGTCAAGCACAATTGCTCGCACAGCGGCCTGATCTGCAGATCGAAAGCCTCAGAGGCAACGTTGATACTCGTTTGCGCAAGTTACAGGACGGCGTGTACGATGCCATTGTTTTGGCCTCTGCCGGCTTGAACCGCTTGGGATTGAGCGCTCCCTATATGCATTCTCTTGCCCCACAGAGTTTTCTTCCTGCCGTTGGACAGGGAGCCTTGGGTATTGAATGCCGTGAAGACGATCACGATCTTTTCACGCTGCTCGCTCAATTGGAGGACACTTCTACCAGAGTGTGCGTAGAGGCCGAGAGAGGGTTTCTGGCTGGTCTTGAGGGCGGTTGCCAAGTGCCCATTGCTGGTCATGCGCGCCTGGTGGATGATGAAACGCTCTGCCTTGAGGGCTTGGTGGCCGAAGTGGACGGAACCCGTATTCTTAAAGCTGAAAAACGGGGGCACACTTCACAGGCGCGCCAGTGGGGCTTTGAACTTGCTGAAGAAATACTCAATCAGGGTGGCCGTTCCATCCTTGAAAAACTTTACCGACAGTCATAGGTATACCAGATAGATATGTCTAAAATCTCATCGTTACCCGGTTCAAGATTGCACGCTACGCTGGACCCGGCCCGTCTTCCCTGGGATGACAGCCGGGGTATTCCTGTCCAACGCAATGGACGCAGGACTCCTTTCCAGCCCCGCGCCATGCAGGCACTGGATATTGCCCTGCAAATCAAAGCTCGTGGCTACCATGTCTATCTTTCCGGCGAAACGGATCTCGGGCGCACGCATATGTTGCTCAATTACCTGCGCCCGCAGGCACGCAAAGCGCCTACACCGCCTGATATTATTTATGTGCATAATTTTTCAGACCCTGATCGGCCACTTCTTTTTGCTTTGCCCGCAGGGCTTGGCAAAAAGTTCAAGCAGAGCTTTAAAGAAATGCTTGATGGCATTGTAAAAGAGTTGCCTCGCCGCTTTGAAGCCAATGCGTATATGAAACGCCGGGCCAAGCTGGTGGACAAGTTTCAGACCGCGCGTATGGGCCTTTTACGCAAAATGAACTCCGTAGCCGTAGACAAGGGCTTTAACCTTGATATGGACGAAAACGGCGGACTTACCCTCTATCCCCTTGTTGAGGGAAAGCGCCTGAATGAAGAAGAGTTCGACAATCTTGACAGTACAATCCGTCTGAAACTCAAAAGCCGTGGCGACAATCTGGTACAGTCCATGGCTGGTTTCATGCGTCAATTGAACAAGGCTGAAGAAAATTTTCAGGATGATGAGCGTGGTCTTGAGCGCGAGGCAATGGGACAAGTGCTGGACGCCCTGCTCTCGCCCGTTGAACAAAAGACGCTCAAAGCCTGCTCCAACGAAGGCCTGGCAGGGTATTTCGAAGCCCTTCGCGAAGACATGCTGAAAAATACTGATGCATTTCTTCAAAGGGAAGGCGTACCTCTTTCACAGGGCGGCGAAGGGCATGGCGGCCCAGGCGCAGACAGCGTGCTCTACCGCTATGCTATCAACCTGCTGGTTGATAACAGCAAGCAGGAAGGCGCTCCCATCATTGTGGATGACCATCCTACAGCAGTAAACTTGCTGGGTTGCATTGAGCGCGAATCTGAAATGGGCGCGCTGGTGACCGATTTTACACTTATTCGCGCGGGAAGCCTGCATAAAGCCAATGGCGGCTTTCTTGTGCTGCATGTTGAAGATCTTTTGCAGCACCCAACCGCTTGGGAAGGTCTGTTACGAGCGTTACGCTCAAACCAGGCGCGCATTGAAGATGCAGGGGAAGCGCCAGATACAGCCATCCGCACCAAGGGGTTAACCCCCGACCCCCTGCCTTTGGATCTGAAGGTTGTTCTGGTTGGCGGTGAAGAGCTTTACGAAGGCCTGCTTGTCAATGACGACCGTTTTTCCAAGCTTTTCCGCATCAAAGCCCATATGGCTGATGAAACTGAGCGTAATTCTGCGAATATTCGCCATTACATAAGCCATATAGCCCACATCATTCACGGCTGTGAGCTTCCTCCTTTTGACCGTACGGCTCTGGCCTGGCTTGTGGATCTTGGGTCCCACCTGTGCGAAGACCAACGGCGTCTTTCGCTCAAGTTTCCCTTGCTGCGCGAGTTGATGATTGAGGCTTCTGCGTTGGCCAATATGCGTGGGGAAGAAATAATCAAGGCTCCCATTCTTGAAGAAGCTTACACTGCGCGAACGTACCGGGCCAATCTTGTAGAAGAAATATTTATGGAAGAATATGACCGCGAAATGATCAAGGTTCGAACCTCAGGTTCGGCCATTGGTCAGGTCAACGGGCTTTCGGTTACGTGGCACGGAGATTTCGAATTTGGGCTGCCTCACTGCATTTCATGCACTGTTGGCGTGGGGCATGAGGGCATCATTGACCTTGAACGTGAGGCCGAGTTGGGTGGTCCCATCCACACCAAGGCCATGATGATTCTCAAGAGCTATCTGACCGATCTTTTTGCGCGTAAAAAACCCCTCGTCCTTTCTGGTTCGCTGTACTTTGAACAAAGTTATGCAGGAATTGAGGGCGACTCCGCATCAGGCGCCGAGCTTGTAACCCTGCTTTCGGCTCTGGCCGAAGTTCCGGTTCGCCTTGATCTTGCCTTTACGGGGGCTGTCAGCCATGCCGGGCAAATCATGGCTGTGGGCGGTGTTACCCGTAAAATTGAAGGTTTTTATAAGGTTTGCGCAAGGCACGGGCTTACTGGTACGCAGGGGGTAATCATACCGCACGACAACGTGGATCACCTCATGCTCTCCCCTGAAGTCCTCAAGGCTGTTGAGAATAAACAGTTCAGCATCTATGCTGTGCGCCGGATAGAAGAGGCGCTGCTGCTGCTCACCGGCCTTGCCGCCGGACGTCGCCTGAAAAAAGGCGGTTTCACGCGAGGCAGCCTGTACGACCTTGTGGATAGAAGACTGGAGCAGTTGGGCGATTACGCGCAAAATGCTTTCAGGCGCAGCAAGCGCAGCTAAGTCTTGCGGTCGGGATTTCCCTGTTCCCCGCCTTGTATTGACTTTGCGGAAATTTACATATAATCTCATAGAATATCTTGTAAATTGTTGAATGATCATCCAACCTGTGCCCGCGAAACTATGATGAACAAAAGCAAAAAAGAATCATTGCTCCAGGCGGCTAAGGACTTGTTTGGCGAATGTGGTTATGTAGAAACAACGTTTAAAAAGATTTCTGACAGGGCTGGAGTTGCTCTTGGCCTGTTAACCCACCATTACGGCAACAAGGAAAAGCTTTTTTTGGCCTGTGGGCTCGATGTACTGGAGCATTTTCTTCAAAGACTGCGTCAGGCCACTGCTGAGGCTGATTCAGGCTTTGATGGAGTCATGCGCTTTTGCAAAGCCTATCTTGATTTTTCTATTGACAAGGATTCCAGCTGGTTGGTGCTTGTGCGCTGTTCACCCTACAGCGACATGAAAACAAAAACCGATCGCGACATTATGGATTCGATGTTTTCGCAGGTGCATCAAGAGCTGGAAAGGGTCATTGCGCGCGGCATTGAGGATGGCAGTCTTGTGACTGTGGACAGCAGGTCTACAGCCCAGGTTATCATCTCATTGATGGTAGGCGCTAATCGTACCCGCGTACTTACCCCCTACGCAATGCCCACTCTGTACAAAGATGTGCTGGATTTCGTAGCCAGATCCATAAAGGCTTAGAAATTTTTACTGCCATCTTACGCTGCGAGTCTTTATTGACAGCGCAGTGGAGAAAATGTAAATTTTTGCTATGAAACTACTAAGAGCCATCCGCGATGTTCGATATTATTTTACCGGAGTCATACGCTGACCCCAGGATCGCGGATTTATGGCCATTGTGCTTATAAGGCAACATAGCCGCCGACCAAAGGGGTCGGCGGCTTTTTTTTGATTGTGCGCTTTTATCCGCCGGAGGGCTCATGGACCTGATTTCAACGTTACAGTTGATGGATTCAGCAGTGCTCATTGCAATGGCATTATTGGTCGGCTCCTTTTTTATGGCGCTCATCAACCTGGTGCGCCAGGCTCAAAGGGGTTAGACATGGGCGACGCTCTTATCTGGCTTGGATACATAGCGGCTTTCATCTGGCTGGCACGCAAAGGGCAAGGGCATGATGCCATGGCAACGGGCCGTGTGGGTTTTGTCATTCAGGCTTTAGCCTATGTGGCAACCTACATTTCCGCCGTGGCCCTGGTGGGCTTCGGCGGACTTTCATATCTGTATGGCATGCAGATGTTGCTGGTGGCTGCTGGCAACGTATGGTTGGGAACATGGTTCGTCTACCGGTATCTGGCCTGGCCTACCAGGGTATGCCAACGTAATCTCCAAGCCCGCACGCCTACACAGCTTCTTGCCAAGGGGCATAAAAGCCCTCTGCTTGGCAAAGCTCTCGCGCTGATTTTCGCCATTTTTCTCGGTGTATACGCTTCGGCGGTTATTAAGGGCGCAGCCCTCATGCTTGCCCAGATATTGCCAATCCCTGTTTGGGCATTAGTCTGGATTGCTGCCGTGGTGGTAGGGGTGGTGGTCTTTATTGGCGGTCTGCGCGGAGTCCTTTACACCGAAGCAATGCAGGGCGTTGTTATGCTCATTGGCATTGTTTTGCTCATCTGGGCCGTGCTGGACAAGGTTGGCGGACCACTGGAAGGTATTGCACAGCTTGCGCAGCTTGCTCCCACGCCACGGGCCAACGAAGGTTTTCTTGCCCTCTCAATGGGTGAGCAAGGCTGGTTTATTATTTCCCTTGTGATGGTCACATCTGTGGCCGTTTGGTCGCAGCCCCAAATGATGCAGCGGCACTTTGCGCTCAATTCTACACGTCAAATCAACCGCATCACCCCGTTGGCCATGCTTGTGCTGACTGTGCTTGTTGGCGGAACCTATTTTGTGGCGGCTCTTTCTCGTCTGATTTTGCCGGAAATTGCTTCTGCTGACGATGTTGTGCCCCACTTGGTGAAAATGCTTCTGCCTGATGTTGGCCTTCAGGTTTTCGTTTTGGCCATTGTTTCTGCCTCGCTGTCAACAGCCACTGCCCTCTATCACATTGCGGTATCAGCCATTGCCGAAGACCTGCCTGGCAAGCCCGCCACCAGATTTTCCTGGTTTTTGGGTATTGTTTTTTGTGTTCTGGTTTCTGGCGGTAGTGCTCAGATCAAGGGGCAGCTCATCGCCCTTTTGTGCACCACCAGCTGGAGTATTGTCGGGGCAACCGTGCTCATCAGCTATGTGGCGTTGGTACGTTTTGGCAAACGCAGTTCTTTGGCCGCGTGGTTGAGCTGTGGTCTTGGTTTTACTTCGTGCCTGCTGTGGTACCTGTTGGCCAACAAGGCAATTTCGCCTACCCCTGTTTTCGGAATGCAGGCGGCGCTTGTTCCGCCCTTTTTTGTGGGGTTGGCATGCTCTCTGGTAGGCTGGTTCGTGGGCTGGGCTTTTGACCACGAAGGGCGCAAAGCTTCAACCTTTTGGCCTGCGCCTAACGCCTAACCACATCACTCCAAGTACAGAAAAAGCGCACAGCGCCCGCAGAGCCTTATATGGCAGGCTGCGGGCGCTTTTTTACGGCACTAGTCGAAAATATTTCGGACGCATGTTTTATCAAATGAACACTGGCATGCTGAAACGACTTCTGCTATCTCTGATTCGGCATTTCCCCGTTAATTGCGTTGCCCCGAAGACCGCCCCCTGACCACGCGTGGCCTGCGCCCATGATTGCGCTTGCCAGCGTGCGCACCACATAGACAACAGCCTGTGAGTATAAGCAATGAAGACCTCTCTTGTCCGCGATTCCATAATTGTTGGTGCAGCTTTGTTTTCAATGCTTTTCGGCGCGGGAAATGTGGTTTTTCCCCCGTATATCGGGTTGACGGCAGGTCCAGAATGGTTTTTGGGGTTCCTCTGCTACTACATAGCTGATGTAGGTTTGGCCCTGTTGGCCATTTATGCCATGTTGGCTTCTTCCTGTATTGACAGGAAGGAAGGCATCATGCATCGCCTTGGAAACACCGCAGCGATGCTTATGATGTGCGCCATCATTCTTTGCATTGGCCCGTTGCTTGCTATTCCTCGCACTGGGGCAACAGCCTTTGCCATTTCTTTTTCACCCTTGGGATATTCTTCCAAAGGAATCAGTGCGGTAAAAATTATCTACTCACTGGCTTTTTTTGGAATATCTACCGTACTGGCGTTAAAAGAATCCAATATGGTAGATGTCATTGCCCGCTACCTCTCCCCTATCAAGGTCGGTGGTTTTTTACTGATAGTGGCTGCTGCCCTTTACATGCCTATCGGCCCGATCAGTGACATAGTGCGCGATGATAACGTGGCGTGGCACAGCATCCTTTCCGGGTATCAGACCCTTGATGTTATGGCTGCGCTGGTTTACGGCCTGATTATTGTGACTGCCCTGAAAAACAAGGGCTATGAAACAAATAGCCAGAAAGCACTTTCAGTGGGTATTGCCAGCCTGGTTGCAGGCGCCCTGCTGTTTATTATCTATTTGGGTTTGTGCTACCTGGGAGCCACTGGTTCTACTTATTACCCCGTAGATATGGAAAAAGGCGCCTTGGTCACCAATTTGGTGGGCAGGCTCTTCGGCAGTGCAAGCACAGTGTTGCTGGCCATTATCGTGACGGTTTCATGCATGGCTACTTCCGTGGCGCTTATTGGAACAACTGGGACGTTCATTTCCCAGTTTAGTAAAGGACGGCTTAGCTACAAGGCTGTTGCTATTGGTACGGGGCTTTTCAGCATGATCGTCTCCAATTTTGGCCTTGATAATATTATCGCTTTTGCAGCACCAATCCTTACATTTTTGTATCCCGGCACCCTTGTTGTCATTATACTTTCACTTTTTGACAAACACATCACCAATGACAATATTTTCAGGTTTGCCACGGCAGGCGCTCTGCTTGCCAGCGCCCTCAGCGTGCTAGATGAATGGGGAATCTCCCTGAACATCACATCACATCTGCCCTTCAATTCTGCCGGACTTGGCTGGATTGTGCCGGCCTGCATTTTTGGGGTAATCGGCTATTTTGTGCGCTCGTCCAGGCAGCCTTCTGTTTGATAAGGCAACGTGGCAGCATTTTTTCATTGTTAATTTGAGAAGATGCAGCAAATTTGGGCATAGGTAGAGCATTGATTATGAAATGTTCCAGTGGCTGCGTGAGCAACCGTCCGCCTTATGGGCGTGCGCCATTGACGCAGAGTCTTATGGGGCAGCCTGAATCGTTGACGAAACCGTCTTACAGCGCAGGATTGCTTCGCTATAGAAGAACAGCACGTAATTTTTGCGGGTCTACGCGCCGAATTAGCGTGTCTTAGATTTGAAATGTACGTTCTCAACGTACTATTCTGTTCTAGCTACTGTGCGGCTCGTACGCGCAGGCGCTTCTGGGCCGCACGCCCGGCATCATCCACCACACGAACTTCGGCATCACCTGGCACTGCCTTCCACAAAATGATCTCACCGGGAGCCCTGCTGCCAAGGTAACTCCCATTGACGAACCAGTGCAGGTTTTTCACTCCAGCTTCCGCATGGGCAATAAATGCCACACTTTCGTTTCCTTTATTGCTCAAACTCAGTCTGTAGACCAAGCCATCCTTGGGCTGAACAATGTGTGGAGGACTTCCTGCCACAATATCCTTGCGTTCGCATTCTGGCATAAACGGCGGCGGCTCTGGTTTGGGCATACCTGCCCGAGCAAACATTTGCGCGAGCTCCGTAGGCCAAAATTCCCATGACTGTATTTCAGTCCGGCCTTCCTGCGGCATACAGGCCCGCAGTCCGGTTGCTTTATCTACAAGTATGGACCGGAACACTCCTGATGGCGCAAGAGGCGAAACTCCGGGTATGAACCAAGTTTTTGCCGTATCTGCGCAAAGTGAGGTATCCAGATCACCCGTTGCTGCACAAACTTCAATATTTTCCAGATTCAAGCCGTGATTTGGTTTGGCAAAATAGTCTTGCATTGGTTCAGAGGCGGCCAATTCGCGCGCTATTTGAGAAAACAGGGGCACTGCCGAAATTGCCCCCACTAAAAGTGGATTTGGCTTGTTGTCAAAATTTCCCAGCCAGACCACAAGCGCATACGGGCCTACAATGCCTGCGGCCCAGGCATCACGAAAGCCATTGGATGTGCCTGTCTTGAGGCGGAGCGGGAGCACTGTGCCCCCTTGCGAGCGTATCTGATGATCTGGGTCGCCGTCTTCCAGCATTGAAAGTGTGACAAAAGCGGCTTCCGGCGACAGCAAGGGCAAAGCCGTATCCTCGCGGCCTGTAGCATGCAAAACTCGCAGTGGCCGCCACACGCCCTTGTTGGCCAGCATGGCATAAAGGCCCGCAAGTTCCCGCATGGTTACTTCCGCCCCGCCGAGCACAAGGCTAAGCCCGTAGTGGTTTTCATCAGATAAAAACTCTACACCGGCGTTTCGCAAAAACCCGTAAAAATTAGGATTTTTTAACCGTGCAGCCAAGGCGATGGCTGGCACGTTGCGGCTTGTCCTCAGGGCATCAGCCGCACCAATAGGGCCGCGAAAACTGCCATCGTAGTTTTCAGGATCATAGCCGGAAAAGCTGCGCGGTGTGTCGGCAAGAAGTGTTAGTGGGTGGATCAGCCCTTGATCCAGAGCTAAAGCATAAATAAAAGGTTTGAGCGTCGAACCAGGTGAACGCCGAGCGCGTGTGCCGTCCATTTGTCCCATAATGTCATTGCTGAAAAAATCTGCAGAACCGACAAGTGCGCGTACTTCCATACTGGGCCAATGCACCAACAGCGCCGCGCCGTTAGTGAGTCCATACGAATGCTGTCTGGCAGTAAACAGGCGCAAATGGCGTTCAATTTTCTTCTGGCTAGCAGGGTCAATAGTTGTGCGCAGTTGGTTGTCGCCTTGTTGCTGCAAAAGTTCTGTGCTCAGGTGCGGGACGGCAAAAGGCAGATCACTTGCGCCAAATACTCGTAGCGGTGCGTGTTCTTTGCGGCCGTGCCAAGAAGATTCCAGCCTGAACAGAGCAGCTGTAAAGTTCGCATTATCCTGCGCTGGGCGTCGCTGAACAGGGTTTTGCGGCACCAGCATGAGAGCCATGCTTTCGCCGGGCGTTAACTCCCCAGGAGCTTTATGAAAATACACGATGGACGCCGCGCCAAGCCCTTCTACGTTGCCGCCATACGGGGCTAGATTAAAATAAGCCTCAAGAATTTCTTCCTTACTGAAATTCCATTCCAGTTGAACTGCCAACAGTATTTGGCGCAGCTTGGCTCCGATTTTTCCGGTTTCCAATCCATATGTGAGTCGAGCCACCTGCATCGTTATGGTAGACCCGCCCATGAGGCGTTTTCCTGTGAGAAGACCAAAGGCCGCGCGTGCAAGCGCCAGAGCATTAACCCCTGGATGTTGCCAATAATAGCGATCCTCATAGCGCAGCACGGCATCTACTGCCGCAGGGGGAATATCAGCAAGCCGGGTGTACACACGATACTTTTGATCTTTAGACAGGCTCAGGCGCATAAGGCCGCCCTTGCTGTCACGTATGACGCGCGAAAAGCTGATATCATCCAAAGGATGGCGGCAAGGCGTTAATTGCGGCCAGAGCATAAAAACAACGAATACCATAACAGGCAGTAGCAGCAGCCACCAGTTACTACGGCGGGATACAGAACAAGAGACGCGCTTTAACACGGCCTTGCATGTTCCAAGAGCGTTGTATTCAACCTGTTTTTGGTCTATCGCTGTTTTTTTTGCCATAAAAGAAGGTAATTATTTTTGTTTTTATTTGAGCATAGTTTGTTCAGCAGCCGTCACCAGCAGGAAAACAGGGCAATGATTGGGCTGTTTTCAAGCTCCAGTACATTGCCCTGCCTTTCATTAGTTCTGCTAAAAACCTAATCTATAATCAATTGGCCGCCGCCCACACGGGCATTGATCGCAGGCTCGTACATGGCTTCAGCTGTAGCAGAAGGTAATACAAAGCGTCCTCTGGTGGCAGCGCGTACCTTATAGGTAAAGGTGCGAGGATCAGAACCGGAATTCACAAAGAAAATGCCCCGGTCTTCACGCCGTTCATGACGAATAAGTCCCTGCTGCGGTTCATTTGCCTTTTTCTCCAACATCGGCTCAAAACCGCCGGGCAGCAGGTCTACCAAAACGACGTTGCTGTATTCTTCAGCAGAACGCACACTTAATTCCACGGTGAGCACTTCACCAAGCCTGGCGCTGGTGACGGCTTCTCCGCTGTTATTCAAATAACGCCGTTGCAATTCAATACCATTGGCAGCTGAAGCCAAAGGCTTACGCTCAAAGCCTTCAGTTACGGTATGAAGATTCCAGCCAGAATCACTTTTGGGCAGGCTTACACTGTAATTCTGGCAGCCGGGAGCATTTAATTCAAGAACCGGGCCAAGCAGTTCGGCCTTATCAACACCAGCTGTGAAGCCTTGACCGTAGCGTGTGCAGGTCAGGGTAATGCCTTCGGGCGCAGGTGCGCCTTTTTCAGCCAGCATGGTCAGGGTGCGGGACAAGAGCCCCATATCAACTGTAGTTGCCGTGGTATTGAATGCGGCATCAAGTAAGGCTGCAGTGTTGATTTCTTTTCGGCGTTCAGGAAAGTGGCGCAGTATAACTGCGGCATGAAGCGCCCTGGCTGCGCCTGCATCCAGCATATAGTCGGTAGTTGCAGCGTTGAATGATGTGGGCATGAGTTGTTGCGCGCGGCGCTCCATACGCAATATCTTGTAGCAATCTGCCAGCAACACTGCCACAAGCTCGTTGTTCCAGCCCTTGGTGTTTTCCTTATACCACTGTTCCAGCCGTTCAACTTCCTGGGTCATTATGCGTCCGTCGCGCAAAAGAACCCATGCGCCATAGACCTTGATGCGCCCGTCATCGATATCCACGGGCGAACGGCGTACGGTGTTTTCAAGCGTATCGAGAATATTGCGCGTCAGTCCTTCAGGCACAACAACGCCGCTTTCGCGCAGCGTCAGCAGAAAATCTCCTGCATATGCTGTTACAAAATCGTTAGCTGGTGCTGAGGGCCAAAGGCCTACACCTTCATAGTAGGAAAAATTACTGCGTATTGTATCAAGAGCCGCACTGATGACAGCATTACCCCGCTTTGCCAGCATTTCAGGCGAAGCCTTGGGATCGAGCAGAACCTTTTCACGCAATGCCGGATTACCCAGCAGTGCGGCGTAAGGCATTGCGCGGCTGATGAGTTGTTCAGTGCAGCCGTAGGGATATGTATCCAGTTGGTCTAGCAAAGAGCGTAAACCAAGCAGTGGGAGTGCAGAAACACTGGCCTGTCCTTGCGCGTCATATGGGTAGATATCTCTGGATACAGGCACTTCCATATTGCCCGTGAGGGGAACCACCTGTTCGGTGCGTACGCGAGGAGCAGGAGGACGCACCGACAAGCTTTGGTTGCGCTGGCTCCCCGGCTTGTTCTGCCCCTCGAAGCTGGCGGTAAAACGCACGTCAGCTGAGCCCAGACGGTCCAGTGCCTTCATGCGAAAACGTACCACAGCTTCGCCATTTTCATTGATCGTAAGTGGATGTGGGGTCTGCCCGCTCAGGAATGCCAGCTCTGGGCCGCACTCCATTTTCACATTGACCTTGGCATCCTTGCCACTGCCTTCGACAGTGTTTGCGATAACCAAAGCCCCGTCAAATTCGTCGCCAGGAGCCACAGCCAAAGGCAGAAGAGGTTTCAAAATAAGCGTGCCACGCACCTCAGTGCTGGCTTGAGCATTTCCTGCTGTTGATGTCGCACCTTGCGCAGAGCTGCTGCCCACAGCCATTATGCGGATGCGTCCACTCACATATTCAGGGATGGTAAGGGTAATGTCCGTCCCATTGGCATTGACAGCAGTCACTTCCTGCCAAAAGGCAAAAGGAGGTTCGCCGCGCCGCTTGAATGGATTAAGAAAGCGCCCGCCAGCTCCTGCCATATCACCGCCAAACCCGGGAATACGGCCCTGCAGGCGCGCATGGTCGGGCATGAGTAGGTCAAAAACCTGTAGAGTTGAAACATCAAGAGCGCGGTCGCTCAGAAGCTCGGTCAGTGGATCAGGCGTGGTAAAGCCGGTAAGTTGCAGAACGCCTTCATCGACAGCAAAAAGCAGGGCTTTCCCAGGCACACGCGAACTTAACCGAACAGTGATTTTTTCACCGGGCAATACGCGCGCAGGAGCCGTGAGCTTCAAGCCCATATTTCTCTGGCTTATCCCTGCGGTAAAGGGGGCAATCCCAAATGTGTGGGGATTCATGTATATTGCTTCGGACCCAAGTGAGCGCACAAAAGATACGTTAACGTAACCGCGCCCTTCGAACCCGTCAGGAATGCGTATTTCCTGCACACTTTCTCCGGCCTGGGCCGTGAACCATGCGTGGGTCAGAACATTTTCTCTTTCAATGGTTATAAGCCCTGTTCCAGAGTACGGAGCGGAAAGACTCATTTTTATGGTTTCGCCAGAAGCGTATTGATCCTTTTCAAGCTTCAGACGCAGGTTGCCCTTGGCCAGAGAACGCGTGGAAAGATCAGAAGGTTCGGCCAGACGCGTGCCCGCAACTGAAAAAGGAATAAGGGCCAGGATATTGCCGTTGTTCTGACGAACTGTGACCAGGTAATCTCCGGCTTCGGCCGTAGGCATGGGCCAGGCCAACCCCTTTGGATCAAGATCAACTGTCTGGCGCGTTATTTCCGTATCGACCGGGGTGGCATCATAACGGTATTCACCGCGCGAATCTGTAACAAGGCTATTCACATAACGCCGGGCAGAAAACACTATCTCCGCACCGCGCAAACCTGCAGGTGCAAGGTCATTGTTAACGGCCAGCAGTCGTAATGACGCTTTGGCATTTTGGGGCACATAGTCCAGGTTGTTGGCCTGCCCTTCCGGTTTGTAGCCCAGGGCAACTTCCAGCGGTGAAAACAGGGCTGACAGCTGCCGGGTGACTGCCCTGCCGCCCGTGGGTTCAAAGCCTTCAATCAGCACTGTTCCGTAAAAAGTGCTGCCTTGCAGTTTGCCCAAAGGCAAAGCCAGCTTGGCAAAGCCTTTGCTGTCAGTAAAAACGTCAGGCAGGTCAATGTATTGATCCTGCGCGCCGGAAGATAAAGCATCATAGAAGGTGTAGTCTTCATATCCGGGAAACCGGAGCGCTCCCTTACGCGCGTGGAAAGCCGTATGGATGCGGTGGCTGGTTGCAGGTTCACCGTAAAGATTGTCCAGCCGTGCCACTGCCACCGCAGGAGGCATATTCTCGCCAGTACGAATCCAGCCTTTTGGAGCGCCGGGGTCAAAGTTTGCAGCCAAGGCCAAAGTATCGGGCTGAAATTCTTCAACCCTCGTCGAAGTGCTGCCAAGAATCGGCCCGCCATAGGTTGGTTTGTCCGAGGCAAGACGGATGTCCATACGGTATTGCCCAACTGCGGCATCCTCAGTGCTGGTCCAGGTGAAATTCTGGAGCCCTTCAGGGCCTACAGTAAAGGAACGCCGCATGACTTCCGCCCCTGTAGGGCTTACGAGCACAGCTTCAAGCGGCAGATCAGCAGGCAAGGGTTGCCAGTCAAATCTGCGTACAATGCAGCCAAAATGCAGTGTTTCCCCAAGCAGATATAGACCTCGTTGGCTAAAAACTGAAGCACTCAGGCCATTACTTGCAGCATGACGCCCCGACACTGAAAAATTGCTGTAGTCTACGTTACGGGCATAGTCGTCAAGAGAAAGCCATGCCATATCCTGGCCGCCGCCTTGAGCCGCAGCAAGGGCCACAAGGGCCACCGGGCGTTTTTCTCTTTCAAGTCCAACGGTAGATGGCAGATCGGCACGCCCCTGTGGATTGGTGGTTGCGCTGCATACTGGCAACCCGTTGGCCCCAAGCAGACGCACTTCAGCATTGGGCACAGGCTTGCCCGTTGCAATGTTCTGCACAAATACCGCTCGGGTTCCGTCCGAAGCTGTTTTCATGCTGAGGCCCATATCGGTAATCAACAGCAACCGGGTGGCTTCCGCTACATGTTTGTCGCCATTGCGCCCGGTAAGCACCATGCGCATGAGACCGTGACGCAGCCCATCCTGCCCTTGTAACAACGGGGCCATATCCAGAACGCTAAAAAAGGCTTCGCCGGGTGTATTCTCACGGTCGCCCTTGGGCACATTGATATGCCCCTGCACGACATCACTCAGAACAGTAAAATCTGCATCGGGGTCTTCAAAGCTGCCCCCCCTGGCCAAAAGGGCCATAAAGGGTTCGCGCACGCGCTCGGCGCGCCAATCAATATCAGTCAGACCCAAGGCATAAATATCAAGTTTCTTGTCTCCACTGAGCGCAAGAATGTTGCCGGGCTGCAAAAAGGAAAGCTCTGCTCCCATACCGGGGACTGTAAGGATAAAGCGGCGAACTTCCGATAATGAAAAGCCACCAGTCGATGTGAGCCCTGGCTTCACAGCGGTGAGCAACCCTCTTCCGGCTGCTGCTTTTACCCGCAAAAGAACTTGATCTGTGGGTTCGTCCGCAGCCTGGACAAGCTGGGGATGAAGTTTTTCGCCATGCGCAATATCTGCGGCACTGATGGCGGGCATTTTTTCCCAGTTGGCTTCCTGCCCTGCTTCTGGCGTAATTTTTCTTGGCAGCTGAATGACATCCAGAAAGCGCAACACCTCTGAGGGCAGCACGCGTAAGCTGGTCTTCACCACAAGCTGGTATTCTTTGTCCAGCCCCTTATCATACGCGGCTCGCACGCTAATATCACTGACATTCATAATGCGGTCGCGGCCAGTAATATAAAGCAGCGTTTCGGAATTTTCCGAGCCTTTGGCCTTTGAAATTTTAACTGTACGCTTACTGTTCTTTTCAATAAATCCGGGCAAGCCTTTGACAGATATGACGGCAGCAGCATTATCTTTGGGGAGTGCTGTTACAGTGGCTGAAACGACAACCTCGTCGCGTCGTTCGTTCCATACAAAACGAAGCGCGCCAAGGGCCAGGCCACTCTTTGGATCACTTGGCCGCAGGGTTATATTTTCTTCCATACTTTGCGGATTGACAGGCCATATAAAATATACTGGTACGGAAACGGCGTTAGCTCCCTTGGGTGAAGGGTCTGTCCAGAAGGTTTCCTTGCCGATCCGTACTGCTTGCGGCTGTGTCGTATAACGAACCTGCCGATTTACTTCATAGCGTGAAGGTAAAGACACTTTATCAAGCGAAATGGTGTATGTGGTCTGCGGGCGCAGGGGCTTTTCGGGCTGAAAAACCATTGTTGAGCCGTATTCCCATCGCCATTGGCCTTGAACAGCTGGGGTCATTTGCACGCCTTCAACCAAATGCCCTTCCGGGCCAGCAGGCGGGCCGGAGCATTGGCGTGACCAGTCTGTGCCGTACTGCTTTTTGCAACGCTCAACATCAACTTCAAAGCTTATGGAAAAACCATCTGCTCTACGCCAGTTGTCGGCTTCAGGTTGGCTGGGTTGAGCAATACGGTAGGCCGGGCCTGCAACAGCACCGCTCGCAAGGCCCATCACCAGCGTGCATACCGCAAGGCTATATACAAGGTATTTATGAAACATAGTATCTCCACATGTTACAAAAACGGGAAAGGATATGCCCTACTGCTGTAAATTGCGCAGTGTGCTTACAATAGTGTCGTCCAATGCGGCCAGGCTATGACCATCATTGGTTTCATGAATAGCTGCGTGATTTTTCCAATAGGCGCGAGCTTCTTCGGGATTTAGCAAAGTATCGGCCAAGCCCAGGACCAAGAAGCGTTTTACGGGAGCAGTTCGAACATCAGAAAAAATGCTATAACTGTCACACATTGCTTCCGTGAATTCCCAGTGTTGACCACCGTAAAAATAGGTATTGGGGCCAACAAATTGCCGTAATGACTGGGCAGGCCAAACAGAAGGATTGAAAAGAGCGCAATTGCACCCAAGCAGTGCAGACAACTGAGATGCGTAAAACCCACCAAGTGATGAACCGACCAAAATCAAGGATGTGCCGGGGGGCATACTCAGAGCGCGAGCCTGTTTTTGCAGTCGCGCAAGATTTTCGGGGAATAAACCACTGGAGGGATAATTCAGTGCCTGAGCATCTGGAAAAAATTGTCGTAGCAACTTAAAAGTATTGCTTTCAGGACTGGAGTTAAAACCATGAATATAGGCAATCATAGACTCCTCCCATAACTACCATATAAAATTGATTCATTTTCAATGAAAGTGAAAGAGTAATTCACTGCGCGTTTAATCAAAACATAGACATAATTTGTGGGTACTTCTATACAAATAGTCCCAGATCACGCATAAACATTGCTTTTGAATAAAGAAAATAATTAATTGATAGATAGTACACTAAGATAGGAAAAATTTGGCAGATTTTGTTATTGTTTTCAACGGCTCAGATGGAATCACAGTCTCTTTACGGTATCACCTTTGTTTTTAATTATTAAGTAGATTTATTTACTATAAAAATATCTTCTGCTTACAATTGTGTCAAACGTATATAACTGTATATCAACTATACAAAAAAGCGCTCGTAAGAGCGCGTAGTTGTACTGAGAATATTGCTTTTTGCCGTTTGAGCACCACTACTCGGCGGTGCTCAAACGGCAAATAAACACTATCGGTTTTTGTGAGCATCCTCAAAGCAAACAGAACACGAAACCTTGAGGATGCTTAATAATACTCTCGTAGTCTTCAGCCGTTAACGAACCGTATCTTCAACCATAAACGGTTGCAGGCTGAAGAGCGTATCCATAAGGGAATCAGCTCTAGAACAGCCCGGTTACCTTACCCGTGTCTACATCCACATCAATATTGCGGAATGATGGCTTGGAACCAGTGCCGGGCATGAGGCTGATATCACCAGCCACAGGCGCGACAAGGCCAGCACCGCCAAAGAAAAGCACATCGCGCACATGCAGTTTCCAACCTGTGGGCACTCCCTTCAGCGAAGGGTTGTCAGACAAAGAGTACTGGGTTTTTACCATGCACACGCCGAGTTCATTTGCATCTGGCCGTTCTTGCAGGGTCTTGAGCTTTTGGCTTGCGAGGGACTCAAATTCCACGCCATCTGCCCCATAGACATTCCGCGCGATGCTTTCAATTCGCTCTGTGATGGGCTGCTTCCAGTCGTAAAGGGGACGGAATTCATTCTTTTCCTTGCAGGCGTCCATAACGGCGTCAGCCAGTTCAAGG
This sequence comes from Desulfovibrio intestinalis, assembly GCF_014202345.1. Taxonomy (NCBI): domain Bacteria; kingdom Pseudomonadati; phylum Thermodesulfobacteriota; class Desulfovibrionia; order Desulfovibrionales; family Desulfovibrionaceae; genus Desulfovibrio; species Desulfovibrio intestinalis. The sequence continues at coordinate 161,503 of NZ_JACHGO010000005.1, read as the reverse complement.
GCACCGTCGCCACCCTTTTCCCAATGCTCGGACAAAGCCACCCTGGCCCCCGCCTGTTCACATATACGGCGGATGGCGTCCACTTCAGCCTTGGTGTCGGTATGGAATTTGTTGATGCAAACCACTGCAGGCACACCAGAGCGGCGCACAACACCAAGGTGGTGAAGCAAGTTGGCGCAACCCGCTTCTACAAGACCTACATCTTCCCTTGTATAGGGCTCAGGAAGCGGCTGACCAGGCTTGGGCTGTGGCGCGCCGCCGTGATTTTTGAGCGCGCGAACCGTGGCCACAACCACAGCCGCATCCGGGGTAAGCCCACTGTAATGGCACTTGAGGTTCCAGAATTTTTCATAGCCCATTTCAGAGGCAAATCCTGATTCTGTCACATGGTAGCCGCTGAGTTTGAGCGCGACTCTGTCTGCAATGACCGAACTCTGCCCAAGGGCAATGTTGGCAAAGGGCCCGGTATGTACAAAAACCGGCTGACCTTCAATGGTCTGAATAAGGTTCGGCTTCACAGCTTCGACAAGCCACGCGGTCATGGCTCCAGCAACGCCCAGATCGCTTGTGGTCACGGGCTTGCCGTTACGGTCATGTGCGAGCACCATACGCCCAATACGTTGGCGCAGGTCGCCAAGGTCGCGAGCGATGGAGAGAATGCACATGACTTCAGAAGCAACAGTGATGTCAAAATGCGAACGCATCATGAAGCCGTCATTACGACGCCCTTCGCCCTCAATGCCAATAATAATGTTTCGCAGAGCCTGAACGCAAAAATCCATTACCCAGCCCGTATTGACGCGCGTGGGGTCAATATTCAGACGGGCCATTCCTGAGAGTTTTTCAAGCGTGGCGTCATCATAATTGCGCTCATGCTGCATGCGGGCGGTAAGAGCCGTCATGCCCAGGTTGTGAGCAGCGCTCACGGCATGAAGATCGCCCGTGAAGTTAAGCGAATACGGCGTCAGAGGAATGCACTGCGAAAGGCCTCCTCCGGCGGCGGAACCTTTCATACCCATCGTCGGGCCACCGGATGGCTGGCGAATAGCCGCTGAAGAGCGTTGGCCGCGCCGGGCAAGCCCCTGTACCAGGCCTATAGTTGTTGTGGATTTGCCCTCACCCAGTGGGGTGGGCGTGATCGCCGTGACATCGATGTATTTTCCGTTGGGGCGATTTTCCAGCCGGCGCATCACTGCATGCTGCTCAATTTTCCCCATGTAGTGCCCATAAGGCAGCAGTTCCGCCTTTTCAAGGCCCAATTCAGATGCCAGCGTTTCAATTGTCTTCATGCGGCTTTCCGCATCCAGGGCGATCTTCCAATCGGGATTCTTTGTAGGATCTAGCGTCATGGCAACTCCAGAATATAGTTTGTTATTTAAATTGTATGGTTAGGTGCAAAGACTTTCAGCCAATGCAAAAAACTGTGAAGAAATTTTACCAAATTGGTAAATATGTTTTTCTTGTTTCAAACATCATTATTCTGTGACCGAATAATGATGTTTTGAAAATGCAGACTTGTATTTACTATAAATCATGTGCGCATTTTTGTTAACATATATTTAATTGGTATATTCAACTATGTTATGAACAAAAATGTGCTTTGCGTGATCCATGATGCTGCTTGCGAGACAACGCCCCCTAAGCTAAGTTGATCAGGCCGCTCATTTGGACAAATAGATACACACGAGGGAGCCCATGCGTCTGACCGCCAAACATGGCAGACTTGTCATTACCCTGCGAGTACTGCATCAGGGGCGAGACCTACAGGTCATGTGCAGTGGAGGTCAAGCCCATATTGGAGCCGTTGCCTTGGCCAGCCCGTGTTCACACGATGCCGTAAATAAAAAAAATCAGAATGATCTGCTTACTCTCCCTGGGCACCGCGAAGATTTGTTAGCGGCACAGATGGCTCACCGTATGGCAAGTGAGCTAAATTGCACAGTTTGCGTGAGTGCTGGCATTCATTTTGACTGTATCACCAAAGAGGAAATAGAGCGAGTGCTCAGCCTCGCCGATTCCCTCACGGAAAATTGTATAGCAAGGTTGAAGCAACCTACGAAGGATTGTTCATGCTGACTGTAAAAGACTTGGAAAATTTAGAAGCCTACATCAATTCCGGCCAATTGGAAGACGACTTTAAAGACGGCTGCGAAAATGACCGTTTCTATCTTCTCGAGCTACTCGAAAAAATTATGGATGTCGCTGAATTGGCCGACTCCACTGCTACGAGGCTTATATTCCGGGGTCTGCCGATGCCATTGCCTCCTTCTGCGCGGGGAGAGGAAGACGACGGGCAGACGCAAGGCTCATAACCAGCGAAAATATCAAGCCAGCAAAACTCCAATTACTCACGCCAGTGAGCGCGGCAGTCAATCCCAAAAGGCCTCCTCCCAGAATGGCTATTGCCATACCCCACGGGTGAAAATGCGCCTTGTTATGCAAAAGCATGCCCACAAAAACCGGAGGCACGACGCCGCATACATAGATATCATTGGCCATGAGTAGCAAAGAAAGAATCCCTTTGCCAGGCAAAGCAAGAATTAGGCCCATAACGCCGAGGAAAATCAGGCAAAGACGGCAGGTCATTACTCCCGGGCGGCGCAGGATGTCATTGCTGCACACAGAGGCCGCAGTAAGCAGGCATGAATCCGCAGCGGAAAAAATGGCACTGAAAATTCCCAGCAGAATAAGCGTTGCCGCCCAGGAAGGCAGATGCGCCAGTAATGTTGTGGTCAAAACCTGCTCCGGGGGCGTACCCACAGGCACAAGGTCACGACAGGATATGCCAAGGGCCACAATCAACGCAGCTGTAAGTGTAAGCCCCGCAGCAGCCATAAGCCCACCCCTGCGTGCGGCCTGCTCGTTGCGAGCAGTAAGCAGACGTCCAAAAAGCATGGGGCAAACCACATAACTTCCGCCAAGAATCAAAAGGAAGTAGCGCAGCTTTGATATGGGGAATTGCTCATTGAAAATTTCCAGCTTTACAGTGGCGAATGCCTGTCCCCCGCCAAGATGCAGTGTGAGCATAAGAGCCACCATAAGGGAGAGCAACAGAATGCTGAATTGCCAGAGGTCTGTTTTCATTACTGATGCCTGACCGCCCGCCAGGGTATGCCCCACCAGCACTATTGCGCCCACAAACATTGCCACATTTTTATCAATATCTGCCAATGGGGCTATGATGGTAGCCAGGGCACTGAACTGGGCTGCAAGAATTGCCAACCATGCCGTAACAATGATGACAGAGGCAAGAGCACGGCTGGGAGCGCCCAAAAATGTCGTAAGCATTTCCGGCATGGTCATTGCGCCGCTGCCACGAACCTTACGAGCCAGAAAGATACTAAGAAGAATCAGCCCAAGCGAACCTGACATCAGCCACCAGATGGCAGGTGTGCCCACCTGCCACGCCAGACCAGCCATCCCCATTGTGGCGGAACCGCCCACACAGGAAGCGACTATGGACAAGGCCACCAAGTTTGCAGAGCTGCGGCGTCCGTTAACAAAGTACGTATCCCTGTCAGGGCTGCGCCTTGCTGTCAGCCACGCATGCAAAAACAGCACAGCTACATAAACGAGCAAAAATATCACGATAGGTGCGCTCCTTGGCGCAAGGCTCCTTCTATTGCGGTGCAGAGCCTGAGCATATCTTCTTTGGGCGTCACATAGGGAGGCATGAGGTAGATTAGCCTATTGAAGGGGCGTAGCCATACCCCCTGCTTCACGAAGAACTTCTGCAGCGAGTGCGTATTAACAGGCTCAAGCATTTCAACTACACCAATTGCTCCCAGAACCCGCACATCTGCGACACCTGGCAAGTTCTGGCATGGGGCAAGGCCTTCACGCAGTGCAGACTCAAGGCTGTTTACCTGTTGCTGCCAATCGCCAGATGCAAGCACATCAAGACTGGCTCTAGCTACCGCGCAAGCCAGGGCATTGGCCATAAATGTGGGGCCATGCATGAAAACGCCGCCATCCTGGCAAATACCCGAAGCCACATGGCCACTGCAAATTGTGGCGGACAGCGTGAGCATGCCGCCAGTAAGCGCCTTGCCGCAGCACAGAATATCAGGTCGAACATCCGCCCATTCAGCGGCAAACATTTTGCCAGTGCGGCCAAAGCCAGTGGCAATCTCATCAAAAATCAAAAGCGTGTCAGCTTCGCGGCACAATTGGGCCAATCCGCGCAGGTATTCGGGATGATAAAACCACATCCCTCCTGCTCCCTGCACTATTGGCTCCAGAATAACCGCTGCGATTTCCTTGCCGTGCATCGCCAATATCTGACGGGCATCATTCAGGCATGCGGGATCAAAGGGCTGGTCAAATCGGCAGGAGGGACGCTCCATAAAAAGCTGTTCTGGCAGCATTGCTGAAAAAAGACTGTGCATACCAGTCACGGGGTCGCAAACGGACATGGCTCCAATGGTATCGCCGTGATAGCCCCTGCGTGGCGTCAAAAAACGAGTACGCTGTGTTTCCCCACGACTCTGCTGATATTGAAGAGCCATTTTCAAAGCCACTTCAACAGCAACTGACCCGGAATCAGCAAAAAAAACACGCTCAAGCCCCTCGGGCACAATATCAAGCAATTTTTCAGCCAGAGCTACGGCAGGCTCATGCGTAAGGCCGCCAAACATTACATGCGGCATACGCCCGGCCTGGGCATGCAGAGCGTCAAGCAGGCGGGGATGATTGTATCCGTGAATGGCCGCCCACCAGGAAGACATGCCATCCACAAGCTCTTTTCCATCTGCAAGTACGATACGGTTGCTGAATGTGCGTTTGACCGCGTTAAGGGGAGGGAAATTTGTGGCGGATGCATAGGGATGCCAGACAGAGCTTCTGTCCCTTTGCACAAGGCTCTCTTCTTCCGACAGCTGTTCTGAGGATTCTTGGCCTGCAGTAGGCCAATTACTGGCTATACGTTTTGCTGCTGGTCTGAGCTGACAAGCCAGTTTTTCCCACCCGGCCTGATCCAGCTTCTCTACCCGGGAAATTTCGACTAAAGGAATTGCGCAGCCAAGGCGTTCGAGCTTTTTTTGCAAAATATGGGCGTTGTCTGTCAGCAGCCCCGCCACATCAACCCCGGGACAGCCCATTGCAGGGTCAGAGGCTGGCACCAGCGCTATCCCTGCCAATGACAAGCCACGGTGCAGTATCGCTTCAACAGAAAGCAAAATATGATTGAGGCCGCCAAGGTAGTTGCCGCCAACAAGAAAAACAGGCAACCCCAACATGCTCATCAGGTCCAGCATGTCCTCGTCTTCATTGAGAGGAACATGCAGCCCCCCTGCTCCTTCCAATAGAAAAGCTTTGGCTGAAACAACATTCCAGTGGGCAAGGATGTCCTTGCGCAGGTTTTGACAGTCCAGTCGCTTTCCTTCTTTCGCGGCAGCAAGATGGGGAGAAGCTGGCAAACCAAAACAATGAAGCACAGCGGCCGCCGGCAAGCCTACCAAAGACTCTACGCCTTCAAGGGCTTTGCCATAGACGCGTGCATCAGACAGCGGAGAAGATGCAATTTCTGCTGCCAAAACTCCAGTTTGCACAGGTTTGACAGCCTGCACGGCAAACCCAGCCTGCCGCAGCTCGCGCAATAGAGCGCCAGTACATACAGTTTTGCCCACATCAGTGCCTGAACCAGCGACAAAAACGCCAAGAAGCGGTTTGCCGTCAGGTCGCAAAGAGCTATGCTCAGTACTGTTTGTCACAGTCGATCTCCAACCCAAGTGCCCGAATCATAGCAAGATCATCAACCAGCCCGCGCCCATGTGTGGTCAAATAGTCGCCCGTCATAAGCGCATTTGCGCCAGCGGAGAAAATTTCATTTTGCCTTTGCCCGAGCACAAGAGGCCTGCCACCGCACACCCGCAAAGTAGCCGTAGGCAGGATGTGCCTGAAAAGCGCAATGATACGCAAGCCTTCACTCGCAGAAAGAGGCTCGCGGCTGGCAAGAGGAGTTTCAGGATGCGGATGGAGGAAGTTAATGGGAACATGCCCCACTCCCAATTCTTTAAGACTGAAAGCGAAATCAATGCGATCCTGCCAGCTTTCACCAAGGCCAAACAGGCCGCCTGTACAGGCGGTCATGCCAGCCTGATGGACGCGAAGCAGCGTGTCTTTGCGTTCATCCCAAGTTTGCGTTGAACAAATGTTGGGGTAGTACTGGCGGGAAGTTTCAAGGTTGTGATGAAACCGATCAAGCCCGGCATCCTTCAACTGCTTAAGCTGTTCGGCACTGAGCCTGCCGAGAGAGGCGCAAACGCGCTCGAGCGCATGTTCGGGCAGTGAACGCAGGACTTTCAGCAGGCGTTCGAATTCTTCCCCACTAAGAGCGCCTCCGCTGGTCACAACGCCAATGCGGGCCACAGGTTGCTCAACCAACGCCAGAATACGCTCGCGAAGTTCATCCGCGGGCAGCAAGGGGAAAACATCAATGGGCGTATGGTTGTGCTTGCTTTGCGAACAGAAGCGGCAATCCATCCCGCAGTTTCCGCTGCGTGCGTTAATGATGGCGCAGAGGGTCACCTTATTGCCAAAAGTGGCAGCTCGAAGTTTAGTTGCGCTGGCAAACAGCTCATCTTCTGGAAGTGACAAAAGCTGAAGAGCTTCAGCAGGAGTATTTGCCGTTGAAAATAAAGTCATAGCTAGACCCTGAAACCTGAGATAGCACATGCGAACAAGTACTATGGATTTCCAATGTAGTTACTTGTGAAGATACAGGCCGTTTTGAGCGCATTAAGGTTGCACTCAAAACAGCCTGTCTAATGCCAGATAACGGGGAAATACATAATCGTAAGAGCGATAACGCAGTTCTTAAAACCGTCTGCCCCATAACGAAAAGCCCGCCTGAGCGGCGGGCCTGTAAGCTATTGGGCTTTACGCCTCTTTTCCCACAGCTTCATATCCTTCATCTTCTTTCTGCGTTCACGCTGCAGGGCTTTGCAAACGAGGGGAGCATCTTTCTTGAAGCCCCACTTTTCGCGGTATTCAGCAGTGGTCATGCTGTGTCCGGCGAGGTGGCGCTTGGTCAAGATCTTGAAGCTCTTGCCACATTCAAGGCAGGTCACGGATTTTTCTTTAACAGACTTGCGGGCTTCTTGAGCCATTTCAAGACTGTCCATTTCAGCGGGGGTTTCACCTTCGGCCACTGCGCGAATACCGAGAGCAACCCTTTGGATGAAGGTAGCAATCTCTTCTTCACTCATCACACGCACACCGGCCTGTGCCCTGGTAATTTCCAGAGCTTCTTTCAAATAATCGTCCATAGTTACCCCTTAGGTCGTCTTTATGATCCGCCAAACGCGCAACAATGGGGGGCGCGCTTATATTCAAAACAGATCTGTTTTTTTAATCCACATTCCCAATTCGCAGAACATACACAGGGCTTATTATTTCGTCAATGTACTAATGCGTATTTAAAAAATCATTTTGCAAACATTATTGTAGGTATTTTGAGTATATTGCCTCTTATGGTGCAATAGAGTAACAAATTCCACACAAAAAATCATGATTTAACGTACAACAGCCCTTCAAAACACCAGTTTTGAAGGGCCGTTGCCATTGGTTTTTGCTGCAATAAAAACTGATTATTAATAATAAATCAGTTGCCTTTGAAGACATCAAACCGTGATACAGTACCCAGAAAACGTTGGCCCATAAACTGCCAGCTTACGTTTTTCAGGTATGAATCCTTAAGCCCGATCAAATTTTCTGGTATCTGGCCAACAATAAAGACCTTTCTTGCGCGTTCTTCAAAGGCCTTCAGCTGGTCAGTCTGAGCGATACTGAGCACGTCAAGAAAACCCATTTGTGGCGGAAGGGGTTCCCTATATTCCAATATAATCTTGTCGGCATTAAAGTTGAACCGGGCCGTAAAACTGCGCACAAGCCAACGCACCGGGGGCGTGTCGGGCTGTATACCTGCTAACTGCATAAAAGGATCACGGGAACCATCAACAATAAAGGTACTGGCTGCGAATTGTGTTTCGCCAATTACTTCAGTTGCGTGATCAACACTGAACGGAGGGGTGGAGTCGCTATTCCAGTACCAGCTTTGCGGCAGTTCAGCCTGTGCTACAATTGCCATCGGCGACTGCGGCGTTCCTTCTCCGTAGGCTGCCAGCCATACAGATACGGGCAATCCGCCCATAACGCTCGTCCAGGTCAGATTGCACTGCCCCTGCCCGCCAGCCAGTAGCGGCATATCTTTTACCGTCAAACTGATTGCCGGACGCGCTGTTGATACATAGACAGGCCCAACCATTCCACGTTGTAAGCCAGCGTTGCAGCCGGTAACAAGTGCCGCAAGAAGCACTACAAGACAAAGTAGACGCAAATTCTTCATAATTACCTCTTTTGTCATTATTCATTACCGACATTTGACCAATTGTTCATCGGCATGAAGCCCATAAGACAGTATATGCGATGCCAGCAGGGCTGGCAACGCGTATTAGCAAAAAATGCCGTCAACAGAATGTTATGTTACGAAAAAGAAGACAATAAAAAGCTACTGTTATTGGGCAGCTGGCGTTCCTTGGCCCTGGGTTTGAGCAGGTTGTTGCGCCGAAGAAGATTGCGGGGCCGACGCGCCGCCAGGCAAATAGTTTTGCAGGTCGCGCGACACCTCAAAAGTACGCAATTCCCCTGCAGCAGCCTGCGCAAAAGGCGAGTTGGGGTAGTTGCGTACAACATCTTCTAATAAAGCCTGCGCGCGCGCTGCATCGCCAAGTTTGCGGTAAAGCCGTGCTTCACGAAATCTCAACCCAGGATATTCTGGTGACTGTGGCGGTGCATAGGCGTTATAGCGCTCAACCCATTCAAGGGCCTCCGGCACCCGGTTGGCCACTTCACTTATATCCATAAGCGCGGCTAGGGCATCCTTGATTCGTTGAGGGTCAGCCTTGTCAGAACGCTCTTCTTGAAGCTGCGTGAACAGCTCGAGAACTTTACGGTTCAACGCGTAGGCATTTTTGATATCCTTTCTGTCTTCAGCATCGCGCGCCAAAAAGTATGCGGCATACGCCCGTTGATAGAGAGGAATATCCTGCTTTTCAAGCAGTTGTGCCCACATGGCCAGTGCAGGGCCAGTAAGATTGAGATTCTGGGCAGACAGCGCCATAGCATAGTCAAGCTGATTCCGTAACTGCTTGTTCATAGGCCAGGTAGAAACAAGCTTGCCAAGATCCAGCACTTTATTCCATGCGCCAGCCTTGAGATATCGGTTGAAAAACTCGGTAAAGGCCGCTTCCCCATAGTTGGGATCCATCGGACTTTTCAAAAAGTCTGCCAGCAAAGCCAGAGCGGCAGCGTCATCACCGCGCTCAAGCAGTCCTTGTGCAAGAACAAACCGCATGCGTGGATCAGGATTGCCATACCGTTCGCGAACCAGGGGAAACCCATTCCAGAGGATAAGGATGCGCCCATAGTTATTCTCGGCCAGCGAGTTGGATAACTCTTTCTGAAAGGCTTCCCATATAAGATCGCGTGCTTCAGGCACATTGGCATTTTCAGGGTAGGCATCAATAAAATCTGCAGCCTTGCCCATTGCTTCGGTGTACTTTTTGTCCCAGTAGAGCCACATGGCCTCTTTGAGGCGAGCCAAAACAGCCTCTGGAGCAGTATTTGATGCTGCTGCCAGATCACTATAAATTTTCCACAATGCCCCACTATCAGCTTTCGCAAATACAGAGCTCATTTCTTGATAGGTAATGGGCGAGTCGTAGATTCCTTTTTCCGCCAAACGTAATTGAGCTGTAGAGGCAGGTGAAGTGCCCGCGTACTGCCGTTCAACGTAGCGGTAAACAAACTCGGCGGTAGTCCAAACCCCTTGCCGGGCGTACATATCGCCCAATTCGAGTAAAAGGGCATCATTGCCAGCATGGGCAGGAACGAGGTTATAATACAGCCAGTACAGGTTTAAAGCTGTAGCGAGCTTGCCCAGCGCCTTGTCATTTCCAGCCTGCAAAAGCAAAAAAGCGGGCTGGTCAATATAGTAGCGTGGCCAGCGTTTGCTTATGAAATCAAGGATAAGTTGTGCGTTCTGAAATTTTTTCTGCTTGGTTAAGGCCTCGGCCAAGCCTACAGAAGCTTCTTGCAGGTAAGAGGATTCCGGGTACTTGTCTAGAACAATGGAAAAAGATTGTTCCGCGCGCTCATTAAGTTCACGTTTCAACTGTGCCTTACCCAAGCTGGTAAAGCCCTGAGCGACACCGGGATAGTCTGGATAACGGCGCAGCAAGGCCACAATGTATCCACCAGCATCTACCAGATTGCCAACATTGACGTTAGCAAGCCCAAGGCGCAACAACGCTTCCGGCACACGAGGTGAACGCAGATTGGCATTCATCGCCTCGCTGGTAGACGAAACGATAGCTTCATAACCCGCAAGAGGATTGTCCGCATAGCGTGCCCACATGCAGTCACTAATGTAGTATAGTGTTTTTTCGAGCAATTCCGGGCTAACGCCAGGCAGAGTTTTGAGTTTTTCCAGTTGAGGCAGTGCTTCAACATATTTGTGTTCGCGAAGGAGCCTCTCCGCCTCTTCCATCACAACTTCAGGCTTAATGGGCTTGGCTACGGGATTGCCCTGCTCGTCTACATAGATGACCGGACGGTCCTCAGGCGCTTTGGCTGGCTCTTCAGGGGCTTGCTGCCCAGATGTCAAACCTACGGTCTGTCCGCTTACCTTGCCAGACACGCTACCCGAAGCATCAGCCTTGCCCTGCTCATCCGCCCCTTGCTGGACGGCATTTTCCGCGGCAGTACCGGTCGTCTTGGTTGGCGCAGACACTGGCTGCGTCACTGGTGAGATTGCTGGTGGCTGGCCTGCTCCACCCGCTGAAGCTTGCTCGATCTTGGCCTGTTGATTTACAGATGTCGAAGAGGGCTGCCCTGTGGTTTCAGAAGGCGAGGCGCTACTGGACGAAACAGGCTTGGTTTCAGCAGAAGAATCCATGCTGGTGGCAGTGCCCGTGGCGGGAGCACCAGCAGCTCCATCACCTCGTTGCGGCATATTGCTGGAACTTTGAGCCGAAGCAGTGTGGGGTGCGCCAACATTCTGCTGTGGATCACTTTTGCCGGAATCAGACAGTGATTCACTTACCGTCGAAAGAGCCTTGTTTTCTGGCCAATCCTCGGGGCCTCCAGTATTCACCCTGCCAAGCACTGTCTGGCGATCAACCATGCCGCCCCGATCACCAAGGCTTTGCGTGACTGCTGGCGCATAAGGGGTCGATTCAGACGGCCGCTGCGCTGCCTGGGCTTCAGAGAGGCCCCAAGAATCCCAAAACCGCCAGGAAGACACTTCAGAATCGCCTATAAATGCTTCGTTTGAAGCGTCCGCCGGGCTGAAGCGCATCAGTTGCAAAAAACTTAAAGAAGATTCAGAGCCGAGCTTATGGCGCAGAACATTTCCCAGGCTTTCAGCGGGGACAGCTGATACCAGCCTGGCCTCGGCTGAAGTGGCGTTCTCTCCTCCAGCTACTGCTGGCAAAACTTCGAAAGCTGAACTGGAATTGGATTCAGCCGTCTTTAACTCACCATACGCTACTTGTCCTGAACCGGAAATGTTCGCCACATAAGTATCTGCATCGGGGGCACTGAAGGAATTTTTTTCCTTTCCTGACCAATTGTTAGGACCAGGCTGGCCAGCAGATTCAACGCCAGCGGCAAAAAATTCTATGTCCAGTTTATCTGGTGCTGTGCGGTGAACAGCGTGCCTTACGGTACGAGAAGAAAGTAAAATGCGTACTTGGCTATCAACAAGGCCCACACTTTCAAGCAACGCGCCAGAGGGCGGCATTGAACCATTCAGCTCCAATGACGGCACAAGCGACTCAGAAGAGTTCAAGTATAGGATTAAAGAATTACCCCCAGCGCGAACCAAACTACTGGGCTGTGCAGGTTCATCAAGCTGTAAGTGTAATTTTTCAACGCCAGTCTGTGGAGTTGACCAACTCCATGAAAGGGCTTGTGCGTCAGGAATTTGGAAGGCAAACATGCATAGAGTCAGAGAGCAGACAACAAGTGCTCGTAACAGGCAATGCAAACCTGCTCGAAGATTGAAGGCTAGGCCTTCGCTGGTGAAAAGTTGAAGCTGGGCAACGCCAGTGAGGATTTTTTTATTCACGTATACTTCGCGGAATGTTAGCAGGCATTGAAACTAACAAAATCTTGCAAAATAAGTGCCATTAGGAATTACGCTTTTTCAATTTCTCTATGAGTGTTGTGCGCTTTATGCCCAAAAGCTCGGCTGCCTGGTTTTTAACGCCTTCAGCCCTATCCAGTGCTTCGTCAATAAGACGCCCCTCAACAGCGTCAAGAAAATCCTTGAGGTTTACTGCTTGTGCCTCTAGCACGGCCAGGTCCGGCCACACAAAAAATCCTGTTCCCTGCTGTGGAACTGCAATTGATTGCCCTTCTGAGGCTTCGGCTGATTTTACAGCCTCTACTGCCCCTGAAGTAACGTCCAGGCAGGGCCCTTCATTATACGTTGGTGAGGCTTCGTCAGTATCTTCCTGAACCTCTGGCAGTTCTGCAATATCGCCAACATGGTCAAGTATTTTTCTGGGTAAATCATCTGGACGAACAATATCATCGTCCACAAGAATACTCAGCCGCTCCATAAAATTTTCGAGTTCACGCACGTTACCCGGCCAAGCGTAGGCAGCCAGCACACGGCGAGTATCAGCAGAAAGTGTAAGAACGGGACGCTTTTTTTTGGAGCAAAAATGATTCAGAAAATATTTGGCCAGCACAAGAACATCCCCGCCCCTTTCACGCAGCGGCGGCAAATGTAATGGAATGACATTGAGGCGATAATACAGATCTTCGCGAAAGCGCCCGGCGGCAACCTCGGCTTCAAGGTCACGATTGGTGGCCGCAACAATCCGCACATCCACTTTTTTGCAGCCGCTGCCGCCAACGCGTTCAATCTCTTTTTCTTGCAATACGCGTAAAATTTTGACTTGAAGGCTCAGGTCCATTTCGCCTATTTCGTCAAGAAAGATGGTGCCACCGTCCGCCACTTCAAAGCGGCCAGGACGAGAGCGAATGGCGTGTGTGAATGCGCCCTTTTCGTGCCCGAAAAGTTCACTTTCCAGCAGTTCTTTGGGGATGGCTCCGCAGTTGATGGGCACAAAGGGCTTGTCGTGACGACTGCTATTGGAATGCAGAGCACGCACCAGCAACTCCTTGCCTGTTCCCGATTCCCCGGTTACAAGCACGGTGCTGTCTGTGGGAGCAACCTTGCCCAAAACTTTAAACACTTCAACCAGGCTTGTGCTCTGGCCGATTATGCCGCTTTTGTTCAACTCCATGAGTACTTCTCCACCAATAATCCTTTCTTGTGTCAATACACTGACGCGAAAAGGATTACCAGTAAAAAAGCTGTTTGAACTTTAGGTTCTTATGCAGCATCCGGCATCGCATGACTGAACACCCTGCCCGTTTAACTTCTGCGACGGTTTTACCTCCCTGCCCTCTGGACACAGAGCGTCAGGCTCTTCTTGCTGCACTGAGCACAGGTTGCAACCTTGTACTTAGCGCCAGCCCTGGCGCGGGAAAAAGCAGTCGGGTTCCATTATGGCTGCTTGATGCGCCCTGGTTAGAAGGACGCAACATTATTTTGTTGGAACCTCGCAGAGTCGCCGCTCGCGCCCTTGCACGCTATATGGCTTCGCTTTTGGGTGAAGAAGTTGGGCGCACGGTTGGGCTGCGCATGCGTGACGAAAGTCATATAAGTAGCGACACGCGCATTGAAGTTGTAACTGAAGGCGTACTTACTCGCCTGCTACAGCAAAATCCTGACCTGCCGCATACTGCCTGTGTACTGTTTGACGAATTTCATGAACGCTCGCTCACGGCAGATATTGGCTTGGCTCTTTGCCTTGAAAGTCAGGCTGTTTTACGGCCAGATCTGCGTATTCTGGTAATGTCTGCAACGCTTGATATGCAGGCCGTTTCTCATGTGATGGGGCATTGCCCAACAATCCAGTGCCCTGGCCGCGCCTATCCTGTAGAAATGCGCCATATACTGCCACCATCCCGGCAGGGAAGCATTGGGGGTTCGGCGAACACCTTCGTCTTGTGGCAGCACATGGCCCATCTAATCTTAACTTTACTTCATGAAGAAAAGGGGAGTTTGCTGGCATTTTTACCAGGTGCGGGAGAAATACGCCACGTTACAAACCTTATTGAAGACCGCCTGCCTTCAAATGTGTTGCTCTGTCCGCTGTATGGGAACCTCTCGTCAGACAGTCAGGATGAAGCCATCGCCCCGGCGCCAGAAGGCAAACGCAAAGTGGTTTTGGCAACTTCCATTGCTGAAACATCACTAACGATTGAAGGCGTTCGCATAGTTATTGACGCAGGGCTCGCGCGTTTATCGCGCTTTGATCCTGCCAGCGGGCTGACAAGGCTGGTGACAGAGCGTGTATCATTGGCAGGCGCAAACCAACGCGCGGGCCGTGCCGGACGGACAGAACCAGGCATTTGTTGCCGTTTGTGGCCAATTGAAGAAGAAAAAGGCATGCGCGCCCATATTCGGCCAGAAATACTGGATGCCGACCTGGCGGGTTTGCTGTTGCAGTTGGCAGCATGGGGCACATTGGAGCCTGCGGGCATGTCCTGGCTGGATTCTCCTCCCCCGGCGCATCTAGCTGTTGCGCGTCAGACCCTTGAGCTTCTGGACGCACTTGATAGCGCAGGAAAGCTCACTGACACTGGACGACGCATGGCAGAGTTGCCTCTGGCTCCCAGAACCGCTCGAATGCTCCTGTGGGGAGTTCTGCACGGGCATGGGCCATTGGCCTGCTGTTTGGCCGCGTTGCTTGAAGAAAAAGATCCGCTGATACCGACTACGCAACATGGCAGTCAGGGACAACGCCCAGCGCATCAACCGGACTGCGATCTTGGCAGACGCATTGATTGGCTGTGCCACGCCCTCAAGGACAAAAGTCAACGCGGCAAAGCATGCAACATGGGGCAGGGAACACGTCAACGGCTGCGCCGCCAGAGTCTTCGCCTGGCCCGTTTGGTACGGACAGGCGCAACAAATTCAGCCGTCACTACTCAATCAGATACAGACTCTGAGCGCTTTTTTGCTGAAGCTTTGGCAGACACCCAAGCATTGGGCATGCTGGTAGCCGTTGCGTGGCCAGAACAGGTGAGTATGCTGCAACCTGGAGATTCCAAGGGCAGCAATATCGGAAACAGACCTGCTGCGGTTTATCGCATGCGTAGTGGAAGGGCATGCCTGCTTTCACAGGAAGATCCCCTGGCCCGGCAGGATTTTTTGTCAGTGGCCCACGTTGATGGCGCATTGCCGCACGGACGTATCCGTCTGGCTGCGCCGCTTACAAAAAAGATGGTTGAAGAAATTTTTGCACAGCAGATTATTCAGCAAGATATGACGTATGTCAGCGAATCCGGCCAGCTTGCAACACGCCGCCAAAAAAAATTGGGCTCTCTTTTGCTTGAAGACACTCCCCTGCCACGCCCTAAACCGGAGCAGGCCATAGAGGCTTTATGCGCACATATTCGCGCGCAAGGTCTGAACTGCCTTCCCTGGGACGAACAGAGTCTTCAGTGGCGCGCACGCGTGGCTCTGTTGCAACAGCTGGACGGCGATCCCTGGCCGCGCATGGATGACCAGGCATTGCTTGATGGGCTGGAAACCTGGCTTTCTCAGGCTTTGGAAGGATGCACATCCTTGGCGTCCATACAGCCTTCCGCCTTTCAAGGTGCTCTGTGCAGCTTGCTGCCAGGACATTTACGCCGGCAGCTTGAAAACTTCGCCCCAACTCACTGGCAGGTGCCTTCTGGAGCGCAGAGACCTGTACTATATGGTGAAGAAGGAGGCCCGACTCTGGACGTAAAGTTACAGGAAATGTTCGGCTGCGTTGACACTCCAACCATAGCTCAAGGGCGTATTCCTTTACTTTTGCGCCTTAACTCCCCTGCTGGCCGCCCATTGCAGGTTACACGCGATCTGGCTCATTTCTGGCGTAATGGCTACCTGTCGGTACGCAGTGAAATGCGGGGGCGATACCCACGCCACCCCTGGCCTGAAGACCCTTTAACGGCTTTAGCCACTGCCCTGACCAAAAAGAAGCTGGCCGCAACAGGCAAGAAATAAAATACGGCATGGTGCGCCAACATTCTAAACAAATCAGGCCCAAAGCCAGGATATGAAGTCTTCACTACGGCGTGCTCAGGGGCAGATAGCCTGAAACAAGAAAGACTTTAGAAAATTTTGCCCTGATCCATCAAACTGCGAACAAATTCCTGCGCTCGTTGCTCACTGTAGTACATGCCACCAGCCTGAGCAAAGCCCACATGCCCGCCATGCTTTGAAACTTCAAGAAACAGATGTTGACTGGCCCTTGCGGTATCCCACGGATAGCAGGACGGCGCGCAAAAGGGATCATCCGCCGCCATAAGAAGATACAAAGGAACGGATATGCGAGGCAAATCCGGCAACACTGTATTTTTTTTCCAGTAGTCTTCAGCAGATGAAAATCCAAAGGTTGGCGCTGTAAAACGGCTGTCGAACTCCGCAAAGGTTTTGATGGACTCCAGGCCGTCTATAGATGGGTACCCCGGAAAGTGTTCAGCCTTGTAACGCACTTTTTCACGTAGCGTGCGTAAAAAATACCACATATACACCCGGCAGGCAGGGCCATCCATAACTGGCGCTGCGGCAGCAAGGTCGCACGGTACAGAGATGGCGATGGCTCCCCTTATCAAGGGCGATACTGTGTCACCACCAAGATAGCGACATATCTGGTTGCCGCCCATGCTGAAACCTGCCAGCAGCAAGGGACGGTTGAAACTTTCCGTAAAACGGATGATCGTTGAGAGGTCTTCAATCTCTCCCATATGGTACATACGGGACGTGCGGTTTGGTTCCCCCGAGCAGGAGCGCATATTCCAGGCGAGGACGTCAAAGCCTAAAACACGCAAAGCCGCAGCCATGCCAAGAATATATTTACGGCGGCTGTTGCCCTCCAGCCCGTGGGACAAAATAACTATCCCCCTTCCCATGCCAAAGCTCTGGCCCGATTCGTCCGAAGCTGGATGCAGATCAACATCCAGAAAATCGCCATCCGGCGTATTGATGCGTTGCCGTGTCACACGGGGCGACAATGGGAACTGTGGCCGAAAAAGTGAAGGCCACATGGTGTTGACGTGGGGGTTAGTCATGTACCAGGGGCAAATGTAGTTCGAATCAAGTACAGGCATGATCCTCTCAATTCGTGGTTTGTTGTTTAAGGTTGTTATCAGGTGCAACTGGCACTGGTGTGCGGGGCATCTTGGCAGACGTCGCCGTCTCGTATATTTTCACGCCATGCAAAGAACTTACTTACATAGCGCTCCCCAGAAAGAGCTGTCAAATCTAGGTGGAAAAATCGAAAACACGATTTTTCCACCCTTGCGTGCCCCCTATTCCAAGGGCAAAGACTGGCAGCAAGATTCGGCCAAAAACGAAGCCGATGTTCTCATTCTGGGTGCTGGAGCCTCTGGCCTTATGTGTGCCAGAGAAGCCGCCGGGCGCGGCCTTAAAGTAATTATACTTGAACGTGGATCTGTCCCTGGACGCAAACTGGCTATAAGCGGTGGAGGCAAGGCCAATTTTACAAATCGGCAGATCAACACATCCCACTATCGCTGTGCAGGTGTGGGTGACAGCGATTTTTGTGCTCCTGCTTTGCGCTCGTTTACTTCAACGCACATGATTCGCCTTGTGCGCCAGTGGCATTTGCCTTTCGAAGAAAGAGAGCATGGGCAGTTATTTTTGACTGTTCCCGCACAAAAAATTGTCAAAGCCCTGCTGGAGGACTGCCGTCAGCGTGAATGCCGCGTAGAATGCAAAAATTCTGTGGAGTCTCTTCACGCTTTGGACGACATGTTTGAAGTGAAAACAACCGTGGGCACATGGCGCGCCAGAAATGTTGTACTTGCTTTGGGCAGCCCAGCATGGCCCCAAGCCGGCGGCAGTGGTCAAGGCTACAGGCTGGCTCAAGGGCTTGGCCACAGCGTTGTGCCGCCACGTCCGGCTTTGAGTCCCCTGCTTCTGCCTGCTGCGCATCCTTTTACAGCACTTGCTGGCATCAGCCTGCCGGTTCGTATATCGGTCGGACAACGCCATTGGCAGGACGATCTTCTTTTTACCCATGAGGGATTGAGTGGACCAGCCGCGTTAAAGGCTTCACTGTATTGGGAAGAAGGGGCTGAAGTTCGCGTTGATTTTCTGCCGAACCAAAAGTTTAAAACACTTCTGGACGCCAACGAAGCTGGAAAGCAGACGCCGCGGGCCATTCTTGCCCGCCTGTTGCCGCAAAGGCTGGTAGACGCCCTGCTGCCACAGGAAAATGCAAGACGCAAGGCGGCGGAGCTGTCACGTGTAGTACGCACAGCGTTAGAAGAAGCCGTGCACAACCATGCGCTGTTGCCTGTGGGAGTGGCCGGATTAAAAAAAGCAGAAGTTTGCCTTGGCGGCGTATCCACCTGTGAGGTGGACCCCTTGACTATGGGAAGTCTTCGCACTCGTGGGCTATATTTTGTAGGCGAGGTGCTGGATGTGGCTGGATTGCTTGGAGGTTATAACCTGCATTGGGCATGGGCCAGTGGCATGGCCGCTGCCAGGGCATTACCTGGAGAAATAAGCCACGCGGCCAAGGCATAGCGCAAAAAATTGTATCAGATTCGATTGCAGTAAACGTTTTCCAAAAAGTTTTCCATAGCATCGTCAGCCTGCTTGATATACTCCTGCAGGGGAAATTCAGCTTTGCATGACGAACAGCGCATGAATACCTCATGACAGGTACGAACGATATGCAGCTTATCCGCGCAGTTTGGGCAATTCAACGAAGTTCTGGCATCGCGAGAGGCAAAAAAAGCCATGACAACTCACAGGGTAAAAATTGTTCAAACTTTGGTCTACGGCATGCCGCAGCCTGATTACGCAACTGGCATGAGCAGAAAATATGACTCAAAATTTTATGCGCAATCGGTACAACTGCCGCAGGCTGTTTAACCACTGACCCCATAAACTTGTCAAATTCCACTAAAGTTTGTTTGGTTATTCATAACAGCTAGCTATCATCATTGAAAACTGACGTGGATTATTCAGTGCTGCGCTAAGGCAAAGGAACAGGCCAGCGCCCATGTTTTGCAGTTAAGTTTCTTTCTGGCAACTTTTGACCACCCAGCGGGCTTTATTAGTCTCTTTTTTTGAGCTGCTGATGTTACGAAACAGTGCGTATGCACACGCACCCCGGCGGTGCTTTGTCTTGCCGGGACTTGCTGTTTTGCATGACTTTGCAGTATCATTAAAGAAGTGATGACTTTCTTTAACTTTAATCAGGAGGCCGTGGCATGCAGCGGCGCGTATATCTTCCTCTCGTGTTTCTTCTTGCGGGCAGCCTGCTTTTTTCGGGCTGCACCAGCCGTTATGGTGAGCAAAAAACACGAGTAAATTACTATCCTCAATGCTATGAACCTGTAGCCAAGCTGCGCCAGGATGAAAACAGCACCGGCAAAAGCACGGCTGCTGGCGCTGCTGGTGGCGCTCTGCTTGGCGCGCTTATTGGGGGCCTCGCAACTGGCAAGGTGGAAGGCGCACTGGTTGGCGCTGTTGCAGGTGGTGCTGCAGGTGCTGTTGGCGGCAATATTTACGGGAAATCACAGGAACGTCAGCGTGATGCAAACTATCTGGCTGAATACAATCGCCAGATGGGAGCCGAAGCTGCCAGTATGAACCGTGCCACAGCAGCCGCCAAGCTGGCCACCAAGTGCTACGATCAGCAATTCAAACTGGCTGTCGACCAGTTCAAGGCAGGTCAGCTTACCCGTCTTGAGCTTCAAGATCGCTACAACGAAATCCGTAGCGGCCTGGAAGAAACCGCCTTCATTCTGAAGGACACTTCAGTCGCAATGGCCCAAAAAGATAGCGAATACGAAAAAGTGCTGGCAGGCCCAACCACTCAAGAACAGCCTGCGGCGTCGTCGCCCACTACTGCCAAGAAGAAGACAACACCTGCTGTCAAGCAGGCGAATCTGACGCCACAGGCTTCGGAATGGAAGTCTTCGCGTAAAGAGCTTGAAAGTACGCGCAGTGATGTTGACGCCCGCATGAACAGTTACGAGCAGACTGTCAATAACCTGCTCGGTTAGCCGTATGATCGCGCAGCCCCATTCCTTGTGGGTGGGGCGCGCGAACATCTTTTGCGGCGGCACGCCGCGGAGTTGCCATGAGTCAAACGCCCGATCCCGCTGCTCAGGGGCAAGAAGCGCATACCAGCGCTCAGCCCACCCCTGCCTTACCCTGGTTTCGCCGCCCTCTATTTTGGGGGATTCTGTTCTTTTTGGGCCTCTTTTTATTGGTAGCATGGCTCTTCTGGAAAGAATGGCAGGCAGCAGAAAATCTCAAAGAGCAAACAGCAGCCCGAACCGTTGAGTTACAGAAGCAGAATCAATCGCGTCAGGATTTTATTGCCCGTTTACGCCAGCTTCTTAAAGAAGAGCCGTGTGAAGTACAGCGGCAATTGCCCCATCTTTCTGCCCCTGCAGGTATTGTCTGGCCGCCATTGGCTGGCAATGCGGAAAAGGCAGGCGGCACACTTCCTGAAGCTTCTGGCGCAACAGCGCGCCCTGCCCCTGTAAATCCTCAGGCTTCGCAACCCACGGTTGCGCCCCAGGGTTTTGCAGCCCTTATGGAGCAGGCCACTGTTCTTGTTCTGGCCCTGCGGCAGGAAGGTTTGTCTATGGGCTCTGGCTTTTTTGTGGCGCCGGGGTATGTGGTTACCAACGCGCATGTGGTAGGCACCGCTGAAAAGGCAGCTGTTGTCAACAAGGCCACAGGCTCGCCTCTTTCTGCCCGCGTATTGCGAACCGTTCAGAGCAATGGCCGTGACTTTGCCGTACTGGCAGTGGATGGCGGCCCCGCGATCACTCCCCTGGCGTTGACCAACGACGTTTGGCGCACTGAAAGAGTGAGCGCCTGGGGTTTCCCCGGTGCTGTGACCAACGACGACCCACAATTTTTGGCATTACTGAAAGGCAACGACGCCGCTGCTCCCGAAGTGGTTTACACCGACGGTGTGGTCAGTGTCATTCTTGAGCGCAAACCAGCCCTTATCGTCCACACGGCAACCGTGTCACAGGGCAACAGCGGTGGCCCACTGGTTAATGACAAGGGAGAGGTCGTGGGCATCAACACCTTTATTAAACTGGATGACGAATCTTACAGACAGTCCAGTTTGGCTATTGTAAGCGCCAGTTTGGCAGAATTTCTCAAGGCAGCCGGAGTGCCCTTCACGATGGCGCCCCCCCGCGCAAGTCAGGGGCAGGCACAATCCCCCAAGTCTTCTGACAAGGCGGACGCATCCAAGCAGGATACCACGGGCAACAAGGCACAGGATGCCCCTGATACAGCCAAGGGTGCGCAAGGAGGCAGGCCATGAGCATACGCATCGCCGTAACCATGCGTGGCCCCATGCGCGCGCTTGCCAGTCAGGGCATTTTGGCTACAGACTGCCATGCCCAGCTTAAAACCATTTTGCTGCAAAAGCTTGGTCCCGAGCACGCGGCCCTGTTGGCAGAGCCGCAACACGATCCCGAGGCCAACACTGTAGACTGGTATGCTGAAGGTCAGGGATCGGCAGTCGCCCTCAAAGATCTTTCAGAAGACGAAGCCAATGTTGTGCGTTCCAAAGCCGCAGCCCTTGCACGGGATGTAGCTAACCTGTCAGAGCAACTTACCGCCGACGCTCAAGCCAGACAGGCTCTTTCAGGCCAGCTGTTGCGGCAGGCCTTGCAGTATCCGTCCGACGACGACATCTGGTCTGTAAACGGGCAGCCTGTGCTTATCAACTGGGGGTTTGCCCCCGGCAGTTCCGGGGCTTTGCCTCAGGACCTAACGCGTCTAGGCGCGGCATCTCCGCCGCCACCTCCAGCTGCGCCGGTTCTCCCGCCTGTGGCCCCTGCTGCTGGCGGTTGCCTGCCCTGGCTTTTGCCCTTGTTGCTGCTTTTGTTTCTGCTCTGGCTTTTGGGTGCAGCTTTGGGATTTCTGCCGTCACCCATTCCTGCGGGCTGCATGCCAGTAGACCGCCAAAAACTCGCTGCAGAAGAGCAACGCGCTGCTGCTCTTGATGATGAACTGGCCCTCTTGTGGGAGCAGCTTCAAGAGCGTGCAGCCATGTGCAAGCCTGTAAAACCAGTTATTCCTCCCGTGGTGGAAAAACAGCCAGAGCCGGTCGAACCTGCGCCGGAACCTGAAATGGTAGAACCCTTCTTGGGTGAAACTCCCGTGACGCCTCCTCAGCCTGAAAAGCCCAAGGAGCAGCCAAAGCAGCCAAAACCGGACCCCAAACCCGTTGAGCCGCCCAAGGAACCGGAAAAGCCCAAGAAAAAGAATGAAGATCTGAGCATTCCGCAGGACGCGGCCAAAAAGAACGATTTGAGTTTTCTTGAAGGTTGTTGGACCAGCGAAACGGGCTTGTATTCACACCCGTCCAATGAGCCTATCATTGCGGAATACTGCTTTGACAAAAAAGGCAGTGGCCGCCGCTTTGTGCGTGAGCGCAATGGTCAGGTGTGCAGCGGCCCAGCTTCAGCCCGCTTTCAGGGCAACAGGTTAAACTTTGATTCAGGTCAGGCCAAATGCCCCAAAGGTGGCACCTACGTCCCCCAGAAGGTGGAATGCACCGGCAGTGAAAACACCACGCAATGCAAGGGCAAAGAGCAGGGTGGGCGCAACAATAAGTGGGATGCCCGCTTCAGAAGGAAATAAGCATGAATGTCATACCCCGCTATCTTTCTCCTGTGAGCATCATTCCTGGTGGTTGCCCGCAGTTTCTGGACTTCTCTCTGCCAGAGGACTCCATCCGGCGAATGCGGCGCTACTTTCGCGAAGAAAAAAAGAATCAAGGCGATCCCGATGGACGCTACACGCACTATTTGCGCTGTCTGGCTGAAAGTGAAAACGGCTTTATTGACCAGCTGACGGGCCAGCCCTGCGATGAAGACTATAGCGTTGAAGCCCGCCGCGCCGTTGGCGTATGGGATGGTCACTGGCTGCCCATTCCTTTTTTGCGCACCCTTGACCAGTCGTGGCCCGACGGCGGCAAACGCTTTGAATGCGGCCCCTCAAACTGGGCGCGCGCGCGCGTTATGCAGTCAGAGCGCCATCCCGACCAACTGCGCGTTGTTCTGGCCTTTGACACCAATGTGGAACAGCGCCCTGCCGAAGGTGAAAATTACCATGCCCTTTCCCCGCAGGATGTGGCTGCCCACGGGCACTTCATGCTGGCTCATCTTGTGCGCGACAATTCGTGGTTTCTCAATGCCGCGTGGGTAGATGAATGGTTGAGCGGTATTTTTGATGCATGGCGGCAATCGCAGCATCGGGGACGCGGCTCGTGGAAAGATGACACACCGTATGTGCTGGAGCATCTGGCCAACTACCTCACATGGCTTGACGTGGTGCGCATGGCCCTCAATGATCTGGCGGCGCAGGTTATCAATCCTGACCGCGATACGCCTGTGGACGTGGACCTTGTGCTGGATATCGGCAACTCCCGCACCACAGGCATATTGGTGGAAACGCTGCCCCAGCGCGTGACCAACCTCAACGACAGCTATTTACTGGAACTGCGGGATCTGAGCGAGCCAGAGAATATTTACTCTGACCCCTTTGAAACCCGTGTTGAATTTGTTGATGCGGCTTTTGGCAATGACGCGCTTTCCCGCCGTTCCGGCAGGCAAACCCCTGCCTTTGCATGGCCTTCCGCAGTACGCATCGGGCCGGAAGCTGCACGTCTGGCAACTCAGGCTGTTTGCGCCGAGGGTACGACAGGCATGTCCAGCCCCAAGCGGTACCTGTGGGATGAACGCCCCTGGCAGCAAAGCTGGCGCTACAATACTGGCGGCAAGGCTGAACCTATGGTAAGCCGTGGCCTTTTTCCCCGGCAGCTTAATCCTTTGGGCACCCCGCTTGCCTGTTTTGACGACCCGCTTTTCAAAAAAAGTCCAGCCCTGCAAAAACAACAGGCTGAACCTATCTTTGAATCATTGTTCACACGCTCGTCGCTCATGCATTTCATGCTTGGCGAAATTCTTACGCAGGCTCTTGTAACCATCAACTCTCCAGCAACCCGCGCACGCCGCGAACTGCCCAACCTGCCCCGCCGCCTGCGCAGGCTCATTTTTACCGTGCCTACAGCCATGCCCGTAGCCGAAAAACGCATTTTTCGCCGTTGGGTTGTCTGGGCCGTTCGTGTTGTGTGGAATGCCTTGGGCTGGAGCCAGTGGTACACGCCCAAAGCCTTGGTGCGCGGTCAAAGCGGTGACTACCGCCAGAGTCCGCAGGTGCGCTGTGACTGGGACGAAGCCAGTTGTTCGCAACTGGTGCTGCTTTACAATGAACTGGCAGTCAAACAGCACGGCGACGCCCATCATCTTTTCCGCCTTTTGGGCAAACCCCGCGCCTCCTGCCAGGGACGCCCCTGCGTGCGAATGGCTTCCATTGACATCGGCGGCGGTACGACGGACCTGTCCATAGCCACTTACGAACTGGCTAGCGGTGAAGGTGATACAGCCCGAATAGTGCCGCATACCGAATTCAGAGACGGTTTCAATATCGCGGGCGACGAAGTCTTGCGTGAGGTTGTGGCCAACCATGTGATTCCGGCCATTGGGCAGGCGCTGCTACAACAGGGCTTGCCCGAGCCCCGCGCCCTTCTTGGGCAACTTTTTGGCCGCGATTCCATCGGCATGTCACAGGAAGACCGCAATACAAGAGTCCGTCTGGTGCGACAAATTGCAGTGCCCGTGGCGTTGGGCCTTCTTGCTGCCTGCGAAAACCCTGACATGCGTCACGCCAGCTACACATGCGCATTGCGAGACTTTTTTGAACCCGACCCTCTTGGCTCACCCGAGGGTGAACATGGTTCAGCCGAAGGCAAAGCCGAGGGAGCAGGATTTGAACCAGCGGCTCTCGCGCCGCGCCCGCAGGCTGCCATACTCAAAGCCGTGGAAAATATGGTTCGCAGGGGAGCCCCCCTCATCCAGAACTTTAACATTTTGGATGTGCCCATCACGGTCAGTCCTGCAGCTGTTGATGTGACCATACGCTCTACTCTTGGCCCCACGCTGTCAGCGTTGTGCGAAGTGGTGCATATGTATGACTGTGACGTTTTGCTGCTGACGGGCCGCCCCAGCTCATGGAACGGCGTTGTCGCCTCTGTTCTGGCCAAACTGCCTGTTCCTCCTGACAGAATAATTCCCATGCGCAGCTATCATGCCGGATCGTGGTATCCCTTTGCTGACGCGCAAGGCCGTATTACCGACCCCAAAACCACTGTGGTTGTGGGCGCCATCCTTTGCGCCCTGGCAGACGGGCATCTTGAAGGTTTTTCTTTTGACTCTGGCGCATTGCATCTCACTTCGACAGCCCGGTATATTGGTGAGATGGATATCAACAGCCAGCTCAAAAAACCCAAGGTCTGGTTTGCTGTTGATGTGGACAGCAATGAGGGCACAGAGCAAATCCGGCGTGTCGCGTTCAGTGGCCCGCTTTCCATTGGCTATCGGCAACTGGACGCTGAGCGGTGGCCCACAACGCGGTATCATCTGCTCACTTTTGCCAATGAAGACGCGCGCGCCAGAGCTTCTGGCCGCCTTCCCTATGAAGTGGAGGTTCGCCTCACTGTTGAAGATGTGTGGGATGATGCCCCTCGAACCGACGATGAGAAAGACCGCAGCGAAGGCGAGTTCAGCATTATTTCCATTGTGGATAATCAAGGCCGTGGCGTAGACAGGCGGGATCTCGAAATCCGCTTGCAGACGTTAAAGCTGGACGAAGGGTATTGGCTGGATACGGGCATTGTGACTGATGCCGGTTAACGGCGGTTAAGTGAGGCAAGATATGGTTATGCAGCAGGATATGGACCTTGCACGGAAATGCCGCCAGTTTGCGGACACCGCCCGAAAGGCCGGGACGTGGCTTCAAGATAATGCCGAAATGGTCGGTGGCGAACGGGTTTCCTTGCTTAAGGATATGCGCCACGCAGCCCGTTTTTTCGGTAAATGTGGCCAGGCTGCCGAGCGTAAAATGTGCGCTGGCGTCTTTGGCCCCAGCCAATCAGGCAAATCGTACCTGATTTCAGCCCTGGCAAGTGACGCCAATGGTGCTTTGTTGGCTGATTTTTGTGGCGAGAATCATGATTTTCTTAAAAAAATCAATCCAGAAGGCGGCAAGGAGTCCACAGGGCTCGTAACGCGTTTTACCACCACGCAACCAGAAGGAATTTCGCCAGAATTTCCCATACGTCTGCGCCTGTTGTCTGAAACAGACGTAGCCCGCGTTTTGGCCAATACCTACTATGCTGACTGCGACCACCAGGACGCCCCCAGCGCAGAGGCTCTGGTAAAAGCGCTCGACGCATTGGAGGCAAGCGCCCCTGCCAGTCCTGTTGCAGATGGGCTTGATGTTGACGATGTTGAAGACCTGCGCGATTACGTTAACAAGAATTTCAGTTCACGTCCCCGCGTACAGATGCTTCAAAATGGTTACTGGGCGCGTGCGACAGCTCTTGCCCCGCGCCTGGATATGGAAGCCCGCGCTCGCCTCTTTGGCCTTGTATGGGATGAAGTAGAAGAATTTCAGTCAGTCTATCTGCAACTGTGCGGAGCTTTACGAAGTCTTGGCAATGCCGCTGAGGTAAATTGCCCCCTTGAAGCTCTTATTCCGCGTGAGCGGAGCATCATTGATGTGGAACGCCTGCAGGGTCTGAAACACCCCACCGACGATACATTGCCCATTCTTGCGCCCAGCGCCCTCAAGGTTAACCTGCCAAGAGCCGTGGTTACTGCCCTTACAGCAGAAATAACCATTTACATGCGCGAAAAACCTGATGATTTCTTTGATCACACGGACCTGCTGGACTTTCCCGGCTACCGCTCGCGTTACAAGTTCACAGACCTGCGCGCAGCACTGGCCAGCAAAGAAGAAATGCTTAAAGAGCTTTTTCTGCGTGGTAAGGTCGCTTACCTGTTTGAGCGCTACCGTGAGGAAAAAGAGCTCACCAGCATGCTTTTATGCATTGCCCCCGGTCCGCAGGAAGTTCACGACTTGCCCCATGCTGTCTATGAGTGGATATGCTCCACGCACGGCGAAAAACCTTCTAGTCGTGCGGGCAAAGCTCCGGCTCTTTTCTTCGTGCTCACCAAGATGGATATGGAGTTTGAAAAAAAGAAGGGGTCTCCTTCTGTCGAGACGCGATGGACCACCCGTATGGAATCATCGCTGGTCAAATTCTTCGGTCAGGTACACGACTGGACGGAAAACTGGGATGGCATCCAACCCTTTAATAATGTCTTCTTGTTGCGCAACCCCAACTTCACCTGCGAAGCCATTTTTGACTATGACAACGGACGCGAAACCGGTGTCCGTCAGGACCAGTTGGCTTTTGTGGAAGAGGTTCGTCAGTCTTTCTTGCAGTCACCATTAGTGCAACGTCATGTGGGTTCGCCTGAGACAGTCTGGCAGGCTGCTATGACGCTCAACGATGGCGGTGTAAGCCTTTTGCGTGATAGCTTGCGGCCTCTCTGCAATCCAGAACTCAAACGCCAGCAGATTCGCGTCAGTCTTGATGAAAAAAGAGAACAGATTGTAACACGCCTTTCGCCCTTTTACCGTACGGACGACAGAGAAGAGTTGCGCCGTCAGAAAGAACAACTTTCGCGCACGTTGATCACCCTGCTCGCCAAGCTGGCTGAAAAACAGCTGTTCGGTGAATTTTTACGTCATTTGCAGGTGCGCGATTATGACCTTTACGAACTGTGCCTCAATGCCCGGCAAATTCCAGAGCAGGGGCAAGGCAGCGCGAGTGTGCAGGTAGTGGGCACCCGGGTGTCGGCTGATGACATTTTGGGGGACATTTTTGGCGACAGCGCAGCAAGCGCGCCTGTAACCCAAGACAGTGCCGAGGAACAGGCAAGAGATATGGCCGGAGTATTTGCCTCTCTTGTTATGGAGCACTGGATTGGCCGCCTGCGCGACCTTGGTGCATCCAGTGAGGCGCGTGGTCAGTTGGGGCTGCCAGCCCTTGAGCTTGATCAGTTGTGCCACGAAATCATATTGGCCGCTTCGCGCTGTCATTTACGCGAAAATCTGGAAGACAACCTGCGGCGCAGCATGTCTTACAGCAATATCGCCCGCGAACGACTGATCTGGAAGCAGGTCAGCCTGGCTGCCGATGCCATTAATGCCTTTGTGGACTGGTTGGGCTTTGACCCTCGCTTCAAAAATCAGAGCCAACGCACAATTCTTTTTGGCGGCAAAAGCATCAGTTTGTTTGATCCGCCGCCAGATATCGTTGGTGAGCCACGCATTGCCGAACAAGAAGCCCCGTATGACCGTTTTTGGTATACAGACTGGCTGCGTGCTCTGGCTTTCAGCATTACTGCCAACGTAGATTTTGACGGCCAGCAGACGCTGGACCCTGAACAAAATAACCGCCTGCGTGATATTTTGCAGGTTTTCAAGGGATAATTATGCGCGCCACCATTGCAGTGGATCCATCACGTGGGCCCGGTTACGGAATTATTGAAATTGAAGGCGTGGGCGGTATATCTTCCCCGGCTTTTGTACTGCAACGGGCCTCGGACGGAAAATGCCTTTCTTCTGGCGGCTGGCAGGAAAGTGAAACCACAGTTACTCCAAACGACTGGAACGCCACTGACAGCAACTTGCGTCTGAATGTTGGTCCTGAAGTTGTGGACGAACTGGACAGTCTGGACGCCTACCGCATCAATCTTCCTGGTTTTGGCGCTTGCGCGATGAGCGTAGGCAAGATCATGTATTCCAATATCAGCGGTGGACAAGGCATGGCGGGTGGCTACAAAGCGCCGGAAGCTCCAGCAACACGGCCTGATCCCGAACCTGATCCTATGCCAGTAACGCCCCCGAAAGAAATTCCCATACCGGAGCCGGACCCAATTTCAGTGCAAGTCGAACCGCCATTACAGATGGCAAGTACACCAGAAACTTCAGGCAATGGTTCAGGAAAATTGATCGGCCTGATTGCCGTGCTTGTTCTTCTGCTCTGTGCAGGTTTTGCATTATGGTGGTTTGTACTACGTGAGCCTGCAACCCCGGCTCTGCCAGCTACGCCAGAGCAAACAAGCTCCCCAGCGGCGTCTGCAACATCTCCTGCTCAAGGAGCAAATGCAAATCCGTCTGAAAAATCTCCTCTGGCTACCGCACGCGAACAGTTACGTGGCGAAGCCCTGCCCGATGTAAGTCTGGCTATGGCCAAACCCATGCGCAAGGCTGACGCCAAACCTGAAGAAAGCGACGCTGCCTTCCTTTTGCTTGAAGACGCAGCTCAAAAGGGTAACGCAGAAGCAATGCTGCTTGTGGGGCAATACTACGATCCCACAGCTACCTTGCCCCGCGGCAGTATCCCGGTGGACATGACCCAGGCGAAGCGCTGGTATGACGAAGCCCTTCAAAAGGGACAGGACAAAGCGCAGGCACAAAGTTCTCTGGACAAGCTCAAGGAATATGCCAAGGCGGAAGAAACCAAGGGAAATGCCGAAGCACGCGCCCTGCTGCAAACGTGGAAATAAAGCCGTAACGGCTGCGAGGATATGCCATGTGCTCTGTCATGACTCAATATTACCGACATTCCTTTTTCGCCATTCTGGCCTGCGCTTTTGCCTTAATGTCTGTTCTGGATACAGGCGTGTTTTTTTCTGTTGCTGACGCGCAGGCGGCACCACTGCTGCTTGAAGGTAAAAAAACACTTTTCCAGCGTGTGGTGAGCCATCCTGGCGCGCGTCTTGTGGCGGCTCCCGCTGCTGACGCAGCTGTGGTAAAAGAAAAGGTAACGCCCTTCACAGTCTTTTATGTATACGCCCGCAATGAAGGATGGGTTCAGGTTGGTACGGGAACAGCATCACCCGAAGGCTGGCTTGAAGCGCCCAAAACCACAGAGTGGAATCAGTCGCTCACCCTGCTTTTCACACCGCGCACGGGCCGTGACCCTGTTCTTTTTTTCAAAACAGAAACTGCGTTGAATGATGTCTGCTCGGCTCCTGATATGGACGCCCAGCTGGACAAGCTTGGAACAGAAGCCGTCAGTCTGTTGCAGGGCAACAAAACGCCCCCTGCAGATTTTCCTGTAATTGCCAGCGAACCTGCGGATGCCGCCGGGGCCATTTCAGAAAAACGCTTTTACCTCATGCCCATTCTGGCAATGAAAGATCCCTTTGATGGTGTAAAATTTTTGCGTGTGGCCTCCATCGATCCGGGCAGCCTTGCTGGCGGTCAGGACGGAAAGGGCGGCCCCCCGAAAACAGGCATTGCCCTTGTTATTGACACCACTATTTCCATGAAGCCCTATATTGACCAGAGCCTCAACGTTGTGCGGCAGATATACGACAAGATTGAGCAGGACAAACTGGAAGACAACGTAGGCTTCGCCGTAGTGGCGTTTCGTAACAGCACGACGGCTACTCCCGGTTTGGGCTACGTTGCCGAGGTTGTAAGTGACTTTGCCACGGCCAAAAACCGTAAGAGCCTTGAAGAAAAACTGGGCAAGGTGCAGGAAGCCACGGTTTCAAGCCACGACTTCAACGAAGACTCTCTGGCGGGTATTTACAAAGCCGTGGAGTCTTTGGACTGGAGCGGCTACTCATCGCGGCTCATCCTGCTCATCACGGATGCTGGCCCGCTTAAAAGCACAGACAAGTACGCCTCTGTCAGCATGGGGCCCAATGAGCTTAATGACTTTGCACGCCAAAAAGGCATCTGGATAACAGCACTGCATATCAAAAGCCCGGGCGGGGCCAAAAACCACGCCTATGCTGAACAAAACTATCGCGCCTTGAGCAAGCTTTCCGGCAACCGCTCCAACTATCAGGTAGTGGCCGCGCCTACGGCCGCCGCAGGTGCGAAGCAGTTTGCAGAAGTCGCCAAGGTTCTGGCTTCTGGCATGGTTGATATGGTCAAAAACACAGCTTCCGGCAAGGTTATGACCAAACCCAAGGACGAAAAACCCCAAAAGCTCACGGCTGAAGAAGAAGCCGCGCGCCTTGCCGCCACCCTTGGGTACGCCATGCAGCTTGAATATCTTGGCAGAGCACATGAAAATCAGGCTCCAAGCGTGGTTAGCTCATGGATCGCCGATATGGACCTCAAGCGCCTTGCCAAAAGCGAGCAAAGCCCCAGTGTTGAGGTTGCCGTGCTGTTGACCAAGAATCAGCTCAATGACCTCAGCGCCCAGATAAAAGCCATCATTGATAGTGGCGAACGCACCAAGAAAACGGATTCACGCGACTTTTTTCAGGGCGTGCTTTCCGCTTCCACCCGTATGGCACGAGACCCCAATATGCCCACGCAGGGCAAAAATCTCGCAGAACTGGGTGTTCTGGCAGAATTTCTTGATGGCCTGCCCTACAGGAGCGACATCATGCTTCTGCGTGAAGAAGACTGGTACCGCATGAGCGTGGGCGAGCAAACGGCCTTCATCAACAGGCTCAAGTCCCGTCTGGCCCGCTATGAAGAATATGACCGCGACAGAGCCAACTGGGAAAGCTTTGGCCAATCCAACCCTGGCGATTGGGTATACCGTGTGCCCCTGAGCATGCTGCCCTAAAAGAATCCTCATGAATGATCTGGTCTTTTCATTACGCAATATAGGCAAAAGCCGTCCCGGTGCGGATGGCTTTTGCCTGCATATGGCAACCCTTGATGTGGCGCGGGGCAGCCTGCAAGCCTTGGTGGGCCCAAGCGGCTGCGGTAAAAGCACTGCTCTGGATCTGCTGGCTGGCATACTTCGCCCGGATATGGATGCTCAAGAAATATCCTCCGCAGCAGAGCAACGCTTTTTGTTCAATCCGTTGCCCCACGAAGGCATAGACATCCTGCAAACGTGGCGTAATGGTGGGCTCAACACTCTGGCTCGTCAGCGACAACGCCACCTTGGTTATGTACAGCAAACAGGCGGCTTGCTGCCTTTTCTCACGGCGCGCGACAATATCACGCTGCGTTGCAGCACCCTCGGATGCCTCGATGAACGCCACCAGCAAATACAAGACATTGTGGATGGCCTCGGCATTGGACGCCTGCTCGAACAGTTCCCTGCCACCCTTTCCGTTGGCGAGCGCCAGCGCGTCGCCATAGCAGCCGCCTTGGCGCATGCGCCTGAAATGGTACTGGCGGATGAACCCACAGCGGCCCTTGACCCTATGCATGCACGCAATGCCTTGCGGATTTTCGCCGACCTTGCCCAAAAGATGGGCATTACCGTGCTTATGGTGACGCACAGTCTTGAAATGGCTCTTGAGGCCGGATTCAGCCCCATACAGGTCACGCTTGATCAAAGCGGACCAAGCTCGATATCCCGCATCGATCACCGTGTTGAGCAGAAGTCCGTCGCCCCAGCCCACAAACAGCAAGGAGCCCGGGCATGAGCAACCAGTCTGCCGCTCCGCGCCGTCGCAAAACATTGAGGCAGATGCTTCGCCTCTCCTGGCGGGATTACGCGCATGAAAAGTTGCTTTCTGCCTGCGCTGTTCTTGGATTGGCCGCCGTTCTCACTCCCCTGCTGGTTCTCTATGGCGTCAAGTTTGGGGTGATGCAAACCCTTACGGACAGACTGCGCAGCGAACCGCGCACCCTTGAAATTTCTCCGGTGGTCAGCGGCCGCTTTTCAATGAAATACCTTGATGATCTCGCCGCGCATCCTGACGTTGCTTTTGTACTGCCGCGCACGCGCTCCATTGCTGCCACTATGGACCTTGTGGCAGGCCAGGGTACAGACCGCACAACCCTTCTGGTTTCACTTGAACCGACGGCAACGGGCGATCCGCTTCTCCAGCGCTATGGCGCATCCTCGCCTGCTATGCCTCAGCATCCCGACAAAGAAGCCATTGGCGTTTCGCTTTCGGCCACTGCTGCGGAAAAATTGCATGTATCGGTAGGCGACACCATTACTGGCCGCGTCGAGCGCCGCTATTCCGGGCAAATGCAAAGCGTGCGCGTCCCCTTGCAGATTGCGTCTGTTCTTCCCCTTGCAGCACAGCAAAAGGATGTGGCCTTTATTCCGCTGCCCTTGCTGGAAGCCACAGAAGACTATCGAGATGGCCGTGCCGTGCCAGAACTTGGCACCAGCAATGGCTGGACAGGCGAAGCCCGCCCGCAAGAAACACGCCTGTACCCTGGTTTCAGGCTGTATGCCAAGGATTTGGACGCCGTCATGCGGTTGCGTCAGGGTTTTGCACAGCAAAAGCTTGATGTGTACACCCATGCCGAAGAAATTGAGCAGATTAACAGTCTGGCGCGCGCGCTGAACCTTGTTTTTGCTCTTATCTGCGCGGCCACGGCAGCCGGATTTCTGGCCTCCACAACCAGCAGCACGCTTGCCAGCGTTAAACGTAAAGAACGCACGCTCGGCCTGCTGAATCTGGCTGGCTTCATTACGGGCGAACTGATGTTGCTGCCCCTGACGCAGTCCCTGCTCACCGCCTTGCTTGGCACGGCATTGGCCTCTGGCCTGTACGCACTGGCAGCCGTGGCGATAAATCATCTTTTCAGCGCCAGCCTCAGTGGTATGGAGCAAGTTTGCCGTCTGTTACCGCAGCATTTTCTTTTGGCTTTCGCAGCCGTGGCGGGCCTTGCCCTGGCAGCGGCCCTTGGGCCAGCGCTACGAGCCGCCCGCATAGAACCTTCGGAGGTTATCCGTGAAGTATAGGTTGTGCCATCGCGCAAATTTGCCCCTGTTCAGCCTGATCCTGTTGTGCAGTCTGTTGTGCCTCACGGCACTGCCTGATCTGGCAAATGCGGCACTGGCCCGCAAGGGCGAACTCAGCCTTGCGGATGTCAGCAATCCCAAACCTGCGGATGATGACATCATACTGCCCATGCCCTGTAATCTCAGCATGGTATTCAAGCTCGTAGCTGTGCCCGCCAAAGGTTTGCTGTGGGATATGCCTATGCGGCCCGGCATAGACGACAGTGCCAATGCCGACCGCGCCTTCTATGACCGTCGCTATAACACGGCACTTTCAGGCGCATTTTCGTTGGAAGATCTGCTGCCAGCTTGGCGCAAACTGGCTCCCAAAGGGCAAAATTACTTTTATCTTATTGCCAAATATGAAGTTTCAAATCTGCAATGGCAGGCCGTGATGGATAACGCCTGCCCGGTAACGCAGCCTCCCGCAGCGGATGCCGCCAAGCCCGTTACCGACATAAGCTGGTACGCGGCGGTAGACTTTACGCAAAAATATACTGCCTGGCTTTTGCAGAATTCGCCTCAGTCATTGCCGCGCTTTTCAGGCGACAGCCGCAATGTGGGTTTTGTGCGTCTGCCCACAGAGACTGAATGGGAATACGCCGCGCGCGGCGGCCATATGGCAGGCAGCCAGCAGCTTTTGCAGGAAGACTTCTTCGCCTTGCCCCCAGATGCCAACAAGGCAGACTACGCCGTGTATCGCCCCGAGGGTTCAGCACGCGTTGAAGACACCGCCAATATAGGTTCCCGCAAACCCAATCCCCTTGGGATATACGACACTGCCGGCAATGCTGCCGAAATGGTGCTGGACGCTTTTCGCTTTTCACTGGCTGGCCGCCTGCACGGCTCTGCTGGCGGCTTTGTGCGCAAGGGCGGCTCATTCCTTTCTGGCGAGGCCGAAATATTGCCCGGCCGCCGTGAAGAAACTCCCTTCTTTATGGCGGATGGCCCGGCACACTCCCGTGATATGGGCTTTCGCCCCGTCATTTCAGGCATCAATACACCCGGCGGCGACCGCCCGCAGGAGTTGCAGGCCGAATGGAGCAAGGCTGGCGAGTCAATGACCGTAGCGGGATACGACACGCAGGCCGCGCGCAACCCCCTTGAAGAGCTTGACCGCCTGCTGGTGTCTGCCCCCAATGAGGCAGTGAAGAAAAATCTTCAAGAATTGCGCAATACCATCAAAGAAAACAACATTATGCTTGAACGCCAAAAGCAGCTTGAGGCTCAATCGCTCTTGCGCACTGGCGTGTATATGACTGAAACCATCCGCAACTACTCCAGCAGGCGCAACTCGCTGCAATCGCAGCTTGAAGGCATGCAAAGAGACAGCAAGACAGCCAAGGGCGCCGAACTTGAAAAACTGCGCCAGATAATAGATACTGCCCATAGAGGGCTAGTCATGCTGGATACCAGCCTGGACAAGTCTTTGACCTTTTATCGCAGCAAGGTGGAGGACGGCGCGCAACTGACGCCGGAAACACTGTCGGCAGCCTATGACTCTTTGAGCAAAGACTTCAGCGGCAGTGACCCCTTCAACGAAAACATGCGGCGCAATCTTGAATTGTACCGCAAGCATGTAGACTTGTTCCGTAAAAACAAGGCCTTGCCGCGTGAGGCCATGCAGAAGGAAATTTTGGAACGTCGCTTTCAGTAGTCAAAGGAGTTTTTTATGGCTGACAAAATGCGCATTGGATGGATTGGCACAGGCGTTATGGGATTGTCGATGGCGGGTCACCTGCAGGCCGCAGGCTATCCCCTGACCGTATACAACCGCACCCGCGCCAAGGCCGACCCACTGCTTGCCAAGGGTGCTCAGTGGGCTGATACCCCGCGTGAAGTAGCGGCCAATTCTGATGTGGTCTTTACCATTGTGAGCTACCCCCGCGATGTGGAAAGCGTGATTCTTGGTGAAAATGGCGTATTGCAGGGTCTGGCTTCCGGCGGTCTTGTTTGCGACATGAGCACCTCCAGCCCAGTTCTTGCCGAGCGCATTGCCGTTGCCGCCCTTCAGCAGGGCTGCGTTGCTATGGACGCCCCGGTTACTGGCGGCGACATCGGCGCCCGTAACGCCACCCTTTCTATTTTTGTTGGTGGCGATAAAGAAGGCTATGAAAAGCTTGAGCCCTGCTTCAACGTAATGGGCAAAAGCATTTTGCACTGCGGTGCGGCTGGTTTTGGCCAGAAAGCCAAACTCGCCAATCAGGTAGCCATTTCTGGCGTCATGTTC
The DNA here is from genome assembly GCF_014202345.1 of Desulfovibrio intestinalis. Taxonomy (NCBI): domain Bacteria; kingdom Pseudomonadati; phylum Thermodesulfobacteriota; class Desulfovibrionia; order Desulfovibrionales; family Desulfovibrionaceae; genus Desulfovibrio; species Desulfovibrio intestinalis. The sequence goes on along the minus strand of NZ_JACHGO010000005.1, from coordinate 125,470 downwards.
AGCGTATGCGAATCCTGCTTTTTTGCGCAGGAAGCAGGTCTGGATGTAGCCAAATGGCTGGAGCTGGTGGTGCAGGGCGCTGCTGGCAGCAAGGCGATGGATACCCTTGGCCGCCGCATTCTCAAGCAGGACTTTGACCCTGGCTTTTTCATCAATCACTTCATTAAAGACCTCGGCCTTTGCCTCGATGAATGCCGCCGCATGCAGATTGTGCTGCCCGGCATAGGCTTGGCTGAACAGTTGTACCGCAGCATGCAGGCCAGAGGCCAGGGTGACCAGGGCACTCAGGCCCTTATAGACTGCCTTGCCACCCTTTCTGGCAAGCAGTGGCACGCACACAGCTAGAATACCTTTTTCCGCCCGGCAGCCTTGTCTGCCGGGCGGTTTCGCTTGCATGACGCGCCTGCGCCCCCTCTCCCTGGGCGAACCAGTCCGTGGAGGCCGCCATGACCCAACAAATTCCACAAAATCCCTTGCAGGACCCAGAGCTGGAGTCCTACCGTTCCTTCCTGCTCGCAAGAAGCGACAGATTCAAAGCTGAAATAGAGCGTATAAATGGCCTCTATGGATCTTTGCGGTCGTATGCCGATCTGCACGCCACCCTTGGGGTACATGAGGCCAAAGACGCCTCAGGAAAGCCCGTATGGCGTCTGCGTGAATACATGCCCAATGCAAGCGCGGTATGGCTGACCACAGACAAACTCAATTTTCAGCGTCATGCACGCTATCAATACCAACGCGACAATGACGGTTTTTTTGAACTCACCTTACCGCACGATGCCTTGCAGCACGGCACATATATGGAGCTGCGAGTTCAGGCCGATGCAGTCACGGGCGACGACGCCCAGGGCCGTGCCTTGCGCAGAGTACCCGCCTTCGCCCGTTGGGTTGAGCAGGACCAGACCATGCCTGGGCAATGGTGCGCCCGCCTCTGGCAGCCGGAAGAGCCATTCCGTTTCAAGCACCGCAGGCCTCGTGTGGAGTCCTTTCCACGCATTTATGAGGTGCATGTGGGCATGGCGCAGCCAGCCCTGCACCACAGCGCAGACAGTGTGGGCAGTTACGCCAATTTTACTCACCATATTCTGCCCCTCATCCGTGAACGCGGCTACACAGTGGTGCAGCTTATGGGCATTCTTGAGCATCCCCTGTACCGCTCCTTCGGGTATCAGGTCAGCAGTTACTTTGCCCCGTCTTCACGCTACGGCACGCCAGACGAATTCAAGGCTCTGGTTGACGCAGCGCACGGACTTGGCCTTGCGGTTGTGCTCGACATTCCACATGGGCACGCCTGCCCCAATACAGAGCAGGGTTTGGCGCAGTATGACGGAAGCAGTTATTTTTTCACCGATCAGTTTAATCAGTGGGGAACGCCCTCTTTTGATTTCTGTCAAGAAATGGCACGCCGCTTTCTGCTTTCCAACTGCCGCTACTGGCTTGAAGAGTTCAGGGTTGATGGGTTCCGCTTTGATGCTGTGGGCAACATTCTGTATCGCGATCACGGCAAGGATGACGATTTCATTCATGTCAGTCATTGCTTTTATGACAAAGTGGGCCTGCCGCGCACCAATGAGAAGGGCGAGTTGTACCTGTGCATGGCTAACACGCTTATCCACGAGCTTTACCCCTCTGCCCTTTCCATTGCCGAGGAATTTTCAGGCATGCCCGGCCTGACCTGCCAGCCGGAAGACGGCGGGCTGGGTTTTGACTACCGCTTTGCTATGGGCATACCGGACTATTGGGCCAAATGCATTGAAGAACCACGCGACATGGGCAGCCTGTGGTACGAAATGACGAATTACCGCCCGTATGACCGCACCATCAGCTATGTGGAGTGCCACGACCAGTGCATCAATGGCGAGGATGCAATGATATGGCGGCTGCTTGGTAATCGCATGTACAGCCACATGTCTGTTGCTACTGATAATTGGCATGTGTCGCGTGGGCTTGCTTTTTATCGGCTCATGCGGTTCATCACGCTGGCAACGGCAGATGCGGGGTATCTGAACTTTATGGGTAATGAGTTCGGGCATCCCGAATGGCTGGACGCAGAGGCTTACGCCCACAGGCAGTGGCATTTGGCTGATGCCCCCGAACTCAGGTACAGCCTGCTGGCCGCCTGGGACAAAACGCAGATGCTTGAGCTTGTTCGCCCTCACCTTGAGAGCTTTTGCCAGAAGCCAGTTTTTCGTTTTATTCATGAAGAAAAACGCCTGCTGGCCTTTGAACGCGGGCAATTACTTTTTGTATTTAATTTTCATGAACTTGAAGCGCAAAAAGCCCTGACGTTTGCCGTAACCCCCGGCAAGTACGTGGAGATGATGAGTTCTGACGAAAAACGCTTTGGCGGGCACGGCAACCTTGATGCAGAGGCCCAGGTAACGGAGCATTTTACAACCCCGCTGCCAGATCGGCAGGAAGGCGATATTAGGCTGTATCTGCCGCCATTGGTGGGGTTAGCCTTGATTCGCAAAAAATAGTTTAGAAAATGTGTTGACACACCAGGTGGTTCAGCGTAGTTATCTCTCTCGCGTCGGGATGTAGCGCAGCCTGGGAGCGCACTTGAATGGGGTTCAAGGGGTCGAAGGTTCAAATCCTTTCATCCCGACCAGAGATTTGAAGGGAATTCATGGAAACATGAATTCCCTTTTCTCGTTTAGCGCACTTAAATGTCATTGAAGAGGCCGTCAGTTCAATCCTGTCCAGCTCCACCAGAAAGTTTAAAACCCCCCGATCATCACATAGAGTTCGGGGGTTTTGGGTGCTTAGTTGGGGATTGCCCACAGCAGAAAAGATCAAGGAAATTAGATAAAACCCATTGGGTCATTTTCCCTCTGTTCAAAGTAACAGCGTATGTCCTCTGATAGCGTATCTTTTATTGAACTCATAGATTCAGCCATACTAACATGAAAACCATAGATAAGTTGCAGATATTGACCATTTGAAACAGTTATAACGTCGTTTTTTTCCAAGTGGACAGTTATAACGCTAGGAACTCCTTTCCCATGAAGGCAATCTGCAAATGCTTGGAGGTATGAATGCTTGTAGCAGTTTGCAATGCCATTCAAAAATTTTAAAAAATTAAAATTCTTATCTGTATAGCGGCTGAATATTAATTCTTTTACTTTTAGGGCATTATCGTTGTTTTTCCCCAAAAGTTTCAAAAATGCGCCTAGTGAATCTAATTTTCGTTTTTTGAAAAGGAAATAAGATGCTATTTGGATAAGGTAATCAAAAGACAATTTCATGCAATATATTGACTGTTCTATTCCAAACTTTGTTTTCGAAAGAATATTCAGATAATTATCGCATGGTACTCCAGTGGAATTATATAAAAAATTATATGCAGCAACAGTTTCTTTGGCAATTATATTTAGGTTATTATTAAGATAAATCAAGCGATTTTGTGTTTCCATTCCGCGAAAATTGAAAAATCTATCACCATTTTTTGTTCGAACTCTGTGAACAGCATGTCGTGACAATGCTCTAAGTGTTGCTAAGGAGTATTTAACGTCTGGAATATGCGTATAAAACCTATCATCAAAAATAAAAGACTCCTGATCCACTTCATTAAAATCAAAGGCAGGAGCATGTAATCCGTTAAGGTCTTCCTCAATAATCCAATCATTTTTTGCTTCATTGATTCTGGCTGATTCATAGGGCTTAAGTTTTGGAGGGGCTATGTTCACAGCGCTACCAGGCAAAAGTCCACCGTGACAGTTTTCAGCCTTATAAAAATATCCATCTGGTGTCAGTAATGAGACGGTATTAAGTAGGTGCATGGTGTACTCCGTGCTAAATTTAGCTTTTAATGTTCTGCTATTAATAATTATAGGATATTATTTCAATCTCAAACTCACTTGATCTTCTCTGCTGTGGGCAATCCCCAACCAAGGCACACCAAAAACCCCCGATCATTGAAAAATGGTCGGGGGTTTTAATTACCTACATGGCGGAGCTGAAGAGAATTGAAGTCTTGACCTCTTGAATGCCATTCAAGCGTGTTTCAGAGTTATAGTGAAAAAAGGGAATTCATGTTTCCATGAATTCCCTTCAAATCTCTGGTCGGGATGAAAGGATTTGAACCTTCGACCCCTTGAACCCCATTCAAGTGCGCTCCCAGGCTGCGCTACATCCCGACACGAAAGAGATAACTACCCTGAACTGCCCCGTCTGTAAACCTATAAATCAGTCGCAACTGATTTTTTATCAATAATCACAAGATTTTTCTGCATCAGCAACCATTGCGTCAACCATTTCTCCTGGCGCTACGCCTAAACTTTGGGCAATTTTCACCAGCAGATTCAGGTTGGGCGCTCTGTAGCCGAGTTCCAGTGAGGATATGTAGCTCTTGGAAATGCCGACCTGATCTGCAAGTTCTTGCTGTGACAAGCCAGCAGCATCACGATACCTTCGAATTACCGCAGGCATGAAAGTTTTCGCCAATTTATCTTCATCAAAGTTCTTCTTCATGCCATCTGGATACAGCGCCCCTTTACAAAATTGACCCACTATTGTAGTTCGATTGACTATCAATGGTAGGTCGTGATGATAATCAAATATTGTGAGGGGCGGGTGGATAATCAAAATTTTGACGAACAAATGGGGCGCATAAAGCTTATTACTGGCAAAAGAACCCAGGTAGAGCTGGCTGACCTGCTAGGCGTCAAACAGTCTTCCATTTCTGATGCGAAGCGGCGCGGAAGTATCCCGGCCAATTGGCTGATTGTTCTCATGCGGCTTAACTGTGCCAACCCGGAATGGATATTAACTGGCAACGGCCCGCTTTTTGTTTCTTTTTCTCCCATACGGCCGCTGTATAAAACGGAGGATGAAGAGGCAGATTACAAAGCCAAAGAAAAGGTGTTGCGGCAACTCCCAACCCGAATGCTTGCAGAAGAGCTGGTGCGCAGAATTTCCATATCGTAAAGCAGGCGACAGCGCACAAGCGCTTCGCCATCAATAGTATAAAATTGGGCGCTCACTGGTATTTACTACTCCTCAATGGCCCCTGCTCTGCTGGCGGGCGCACGGCTTGTTTCCTCTGCATGCCACCACAAAATACTTTTAGTGAACCCCTGAAAAATCTTCAAAAAAAAGAGGCCCGCTTGAGGCCTCTTCTTACTATCTATTTTGAATTATAATCAATGCACAATCTGGCTATCGATTATCATCGGCAAATGCTGATCCTTGTGGGTAATGTTGCTCAGGTCGTCAATACGCCCATAAAAGACAACAATGGAGCCCTGTTTAAGCTCGGCCACTTCATCCTGCTTGTTGAAGTTAAACCGGCAGACAATTCTTTCTGAAACTTTGCCGTCCTTGTCATTCAGATCGACAAGATAGTAGATACGACCGTCGATTATTCCTTTTATTTTGCTTATGGCAGCGACTTTTCCGGTAATTTTGACCCATCTTCCAGCGTATTCCTTGTTGGCCTTGACGCTGTTTTCTTTATAGGTCGTAACAAAGTCCGAAACCTGGGCCATTGGGGCTGCCGCCACCTTGTCTGAGCTGGGGCCAAGCAAATCATTAATAGGTGAATTTTTTAGGCAGCCTGTGGTAATTAACGCTGTTGCCAAAGCAAAAGTAAAAACAAGTGAACGCATGTTTGTCTCTCCTTATTTCATTTAGCCGTGGGGTGTATCATGAAAAAAGGATTAAGTCTAAATATGCAAATATAAAAAATGCTTATTATTGCATCTGATAGTAGAACAATTTTTTCTGTATCAGATATATTCTATATAAAATTCAGCAATTTCTTAGGCCACTGACACTATCGCAGGTTTATTACTTGTGAATAATCCAGTGCGCGATTGCCCCCAATTAAATACTATAGTGCGCACAGCTAAAAGCTGATCGTGCAAGATCAACAATCAGCAGTTGCGCTCACCCCATAGCAGCGCATGTATTTTGGCCTGGCGGCCTTTATGAACACCGCGTCTGCGCAAAAGGCAGCAGAAAAACACCCTGCCCGCCCATCACCGCGCCACATATAGCGTGTCGCGCCTAGCATTCAGCCTTACCGCGCTGGGCAGAGGCCGAAGGCGCGTCTAGGCGTCAATGCCCACAAGCGTATATTGCTGACGGCCAATCCCAAGCGATTCGGCATGATCGAGCGCATGCACCCCATTGCGGGATTCAATACGTTTGCGCAATGAGGCGCTCTTTTCGCTGTCTGCGGCGTAAATGAGGTCAACGCAGGCCCGGTCCAAGGCCACAGGGTCAAAGGACGCCAGAATGCCAATATCGTCCAATTCTGGGGGGGGCGGGTGGCTGTCGCAATCGCAATCAATAGACAGATTGTTCATCAGACTGACATACACGATTCTGTCTGTGCCCAGCTTTTCAATCACTGAACCCGCCGCTTCTGCCATTGACTCCAAAAATAGCTCTTTCTTCGTCTTGTAACAGCGGCTGAAGTTACCAAGCGTTCGGCTGCCTCCAGCAGTGTGGATCCACATTTTTCCTTCGCCGGAAGCAATGCCGATGGACACATTTTTAATAGCGCCGCCAAAGCCGCCCATCGCATGCCCCTTGAAGTGCGACAAAATCAGAAAGGAATCATACTTAGCAAAGTTTGCGCCAACGAAATTTTCCGTAATATTTTTGCCTCGTGAAAACGGCAGACTGATGGAGCCATTTTCGTCCATAACGTCTACCGGGGCAATATCCATAAAGCCGTGATCCTTTAGGGCCACAAGGTGGTCGGCAGTGTTAAAGCGCTTGCCAGAATAGGCGGTATTGCACTCTACAATCGTTCCATCCACAGACTGCACAAGGTCTTTAATCAACGCAGGCGCAGGATAATTGTGCCCCCCCGGCTCGCCGGAATGCAGCTTCACCGCTACCTTGCCCGGCAATGCGCGGCCCTGCATAAGATGCTCATAAATTTTTGTCAGCCCGCTTGAGCTGATATCCTTGGTAAAATATACGGTAGAGCCTTCCTGCGCATTGGCAAAAATTCCTGTGCCTGTCATGGCCACTGTCCAGAGCGTGACCGCGCCCGCTTTAATGAAGGTGCGCCTTGAAACGGAACTATCCATTAAATTCTCCTCTGTGGCCTTATGAGTCAAACCGTACGGCTAAGAATCCTGATCCTGTGGCAGGAGCCGCAATTGAGCGGCCAGTCTTACCCATGGGGAAATAGCATCGTTGGATAACTGAACTGCCGAGCAGGAATAAAAAACGAGGCGCTTATGCCTTCTGCGCACTTTTCAGTACACATCGATGCATAAGCGCCTTTTATTTTTGGCACTCATTTTCAAGCGCCTATACTACTTGGTAGCAAGGGAGGGATTTGAACCCCCGACACTGCGGGTATGAACCGCATGCTCTAACCAACTGAGCTACCTTGCCGTGTACTGCCCTCAGGCAGCGCGACGATCTAAATATAAGATTTGCACAAGCTTGGCAAGTAAAATTTTTCCAACACCCTGCACCCTATCAATTTTCATGCTGCGCAAGGCGACAGCCAGAGCAGATTATCGTTGAGAAGATGCATCCAAAAAATCTAAGGCGCGCGCCGCTCATATTCTAAATAGTGCTAATAAATTTAAACTATTATGAGCGACATGCGGGCGCTTAAACTCGTACCCGCCAGGGTATTCCATCGCAATGATGGCCTCCTGCTGCGAGGCTCAGTTCACCATAAAATAATACACAAAGGGCGCGATCAGCAGCCGATAAATGGCAAAGGGAACCAGAGTCATACGCCCCACCAGAGCCACAAAAATCTTAACAGCCAGCAAAGCCGACACAAAAGAACCAATCATGCCCACCAGAAAGAAAGGAATGTCGGCGGAGGTGAACATGCTCAGATTTTTCAGCAGGTCGTAGCCTGTGGCCGCCACCATAATGGGCACAGCCGCGATAAAGGAATACTCCGCCGCCAAAGGTCTTTTGGCTCCCAAAAGCATACCGCCCATAATGGTCGCCGCAGAGCGCGAAAATCCGGGCCAGAGGGCAAGGCACTGGAAGCAGCCTATACCCAACGCCAGTTTGGGCGTCATGTCGTCAAGGCTGATGCAGGTGGTCTTGAACTTGCGCTTTTCAACAAAAATCATGCACAGGGCACCCACGACCAGGGCAATAAGCACGGTGGACGGGCGGAACAGGTATTCCTTGATGTAGGAGTGCAGCAGCAAGCCAAGTACGCAGGCTGGCAGCGACGTAAGAATAAGCAGCGTAATGCCGCGCATGCCAGCAAAGCGCACATAAGGCTGAGGCCGCACAAGGCCCCAAAAACGCTTCCAGTAAAGCACCACAACGGCAAGAATGGCCCCAAGCTGAATAACAACGTCAAACGTGGCTGCCTTTTCACCTACAAAGCCGAGCAGGTCGCCAACAAGAATAAGGTGCCCGGATGAAGATACCGGCAAAAATTCTGTCAGTCCCTCAACAATGCTCAGAATCAGGGCAGTGAGCAAGTTATCCATATAAAATGGCCTCTATGTGCGCGCCATAAGGCGAGGCTCTGTCTTGAGCGTGATGCCCGAAACTGGCGCGGTATATTCGCGTATTGATGTTCCGTTATTGCCAAAAAACGGTCAAACAGCTATTGGTGAAAAAAAGGACGTATCCAATGAATACCATCATGCCGCAAAGTGAGCTGGTGCGCAAAGCTGCTGCCTATCTGACAGAAGAGCTGAACCGAAATTCCGGTAAAAGCCTGGCTACCCTGCTGGATGAAACAGGCATGCGCTTCAATCTCACACCACTGGATGCTATGTCTCTGGAGCGTCTGTTCCAGAAAAACGGCGGCAAGGCGGACTAACCAACCCGCCGCCGTGTCAATTTACTAGGCTATTTCGCTGCCGTTCGGCACTTCTGCGTCCAGGCCAAGCAGGGTCAGAGCCGAATCGTTTCCAGCTGTGAGCACCATACCGTGCGACATGAGACCGCGAATTTTGCGTGGCTCAAGGTTGAGCACGGCGCAAACGCGTTTACCCACCATAGCCTCCGGGGTATAATGTTCGGCCAGGCCAGAAAGAATCTGGCGGGGCTGCCCTTCGCCAAAATCAATTTCCAGACGCAAAATGCGGTCGGCATTGGGATGCTTTTCAGCAATCAGCACAGTGCCTACGCGCATATCTACCGCCTTGAAGTGATCAAAGTCTATGTTCGGCTTGCCCGCCGCGGTGTCTGCAGGCTCTGCGCCCGCGGGGGCAGTCTGAGCCGGACTTTTTGCCGCAGCCTGCTGCTTGGCAGCTTTCTTTTCTGCCTTGGCGGCCTTGGCTTTTTCCGCTTCATCCGAATCTTTTTTTACTTCAATGCGCGGGAACAGGTTTGAGGCTTCAGCTACCATCGTGCCAGGCACGAGTCCGTCAAAATGGTCCATTTCAGCTTCCAGAGCCTTTACAGGAGGCATGTTGGCTTCAACAGACTGCCCAAGCTGTTCCAGCATCTTGCTGCAGGCTACGGGCATGACAGGCCACAGGCACAGGGCCGTTTTGCGCATGGCAGATAAAAGCACATACATAACGGTAGCAAGCCGTTCCATATCGCCCTGCTTGTGCAAGGACCAGGGGGCCTGGCTGTCCACATACTTGTTCAGGGCGCGCACCAGTTCCCACAAGGATTCAAGCCCCTGCGCAAACTGCACGTTGCCGAAAAGCTGGCTGAAGTTACGCATGGCCGTTGAGGTCAACTCAATGATGGCCTCATCCGCTTCATTAAAGCTTTTGGGAGCCGGAATACGGCTGCCGAAATATTTGGCAGTCATTGAAAGTACGCGGCTGAACAGGTTGCCAAGGTCATTGGCAAGGTCGGCATTGATGCGGCCAACCATCGAGTCGTCACTAAAGCTGGCGTCAGAACCGAAATGCATTTCACGCAGCAGGAAGTAACGGAAAGCATCCGCCCCGTAGCGCTGGCTTGTGGCTTCAGGTTCAACAACGTTACCCAGCGATTTTGACATCTTGGTGTCGCGCACAAGCCAGTAGCCGTGAACATTGAGATGCTTGTACTGGGGCAGGCCCGCAGCCTTGAGCATGGTGGGCCAGAACACGGCGTGGGGCTTGAGAATATCCTTGGCTACCAGATGCTCGCCCGGCCAGAAGTGTTCAAAGTCTTTGCCATCAGGCCAGTTGAGCGCGCTAATATAGTTGATGAGGGCGTCAAACCAGACATAGCACACATAGTCTTTGTCAAAAGGCAGCTCAATGCCCCAGGTCAGGCGCGATTTGGGACGGGATATGCACAGGTCGTCCAGAGCACCGGATTCCAGCATGGCCAGAACTTCCGAGCGGTAGCGTTCCGGCCTGATGAATGACGGGTTCTGCTCGATATGCTCCTTGAGCCACGGCAGATACTTGGACATGCGGAAGAAATAGTTCTTTTCGCTGATGAATTCCGGCTTGACCATATGCTGGGGACAAAGGCCGTTTTCCAGCTCTTTTTCAGTGTAGAACCGTTCACAACCGTAGCAGTAGTGGCCGCCGAACTCGCCAAAGTAGATGTCTCCGGCATCATAAACTTTCTGTAAAAAAGCCTGCACCGAAGCTTTGTGCGCCTCATCGGTAGTGCGCACGAAACGGTCATTGGCAACATCCAGCTTGGGCCACAGCGACTGAAACCGGGCGCTGATGTCATCCACAAATTCCTTGGGCGATTTACCTTCTTTTTCGGCAGCCTGCACGATCTTGTCGCCGTGTTCGTCCGTACCTGTGAGAAAGAGCGTGTCCTGACCCATCAGCTTGTGAAAACGGGCCATAGCATCAGCTACAACAGTGGTATAGGCATGTCCAAGATGCGGCTTGGCATTGACGTAGTAAATAGGCGTTGTGATGAAAAAGGTGTTCACTCAAGGCTCCGTAATCTTGATTTGGCTATTGATTCTCTGGTTTACTATGCGGTTTCCGACGCCTTTTGCGCCGGGGCTTGCCTGATTCGCCCTGCCCGTCGGGGCCGTGCGCTTCACCACTGTCGCCGTGGTCAGCGTTGTGGCTATGGGCACGACCGTTGCCTTCTTGCCGACTATTATCAGCATTCGCGGGGGCATCCGGCGAAAAAAGTTCATCCATCGTATCAAGATGATCAAGGGTGTCAGGCGCGGCAGAAACCACCAGCAAGCCGTCGCCAATCTGCGGCTTGGGCGCTTGCCGCGGCTGGTTTTGAACGCACTGCACGGATTCTGGCCGATGTGGCGAAAGTGCCTGCCACTCTTCGAGTGTCAGTTCAACTTCTTCATTTGTTTCGGTGAGCACAGCCAGCGAGTTGCGGAACATATTGGCCCGCAGCACCTTCATTGGGCCTCTGTCGGTCTGGTATTTTTTGCCAAGCCGAGGACAATTCTTATGGAAATGGTCGTAGTTGTCCTGCTCATACGAAAGGCAGCACAGCAGGCGACCGCAGATGCCGGAAATTTTGGCCGGGTTCAGGAAAAGGTTTTGCTCCTTGGCCATACGAATGGTCACAGGCGCAAATTTGCGCAGGTACCTACGGCAGCAGCAAACCATGCCGCAGTTGCCCACAGCGCCGACCATCTGCGTTTCGTGACGCACACCAATCTGGCGCAGCTCAATGCGGGCGCGGTATTCACGCACCAGATCTTTGACAAGATCGCGAAAATCTATGCGCGAGGGCGCTGTGAAGTAAAAAATGAGTTTGCTGCGGTCAAAAAAAACTTCCACATCCACAAGCTTCATGTCCAGATCACGCTGGCGGATGCACTGCCGGCAAAACACCTGAGCTTCTTTGCTCAACTGCTCGTTAGCCTCGCCGCGCGTAACGTCGTCGGGGCTTGCCAGCCGCAGGATTGAAGGCAGCGGTTCACTCTCCTGCCCCGGCAGATTATGGGCCGGGCCAGAAACAATAAGAGCCAGGGCATGCCCCTGTTCAGCTTCGATAAGCACATGCTGCCCAGGTTCAAGACCAGGAGGGCCACTATAATAGCTTGTCTGGCCAAGCGCGCGAAAACGCAGGCCATATATGGGCATAGAGGTCACAGTGCAAAACCTTGTGAGACGATTTCTGAAAAAATTCTTTTCGGCCATAAAAAGCCTGCTGTCAACAGCTCAAGCCCGAATAAGGCCGATTGTGGGCGCTTGAAGCCTGAGATTTGCCATAAAGCAACAATAAAATAACGGCTCATTGTCGTGCAAACATCTTAATGCAGCTTGTCACGGCCTTAACAAACTTATGCCCCAAAGGGGCAGAAGCACAAGGGCAGAAGGAATAAAACGATTCGCGCAGCGCACCCAATCATGGGGTAGCCCCAACCTGACTTGCCTTCACCCGTGCTCTGATTTACTTTGATGAAGATATAGGAGCCAATACCATGATACAAAGAGACGAAGCTTTAAAACTTTTGGCTGACCACGAAACTCCGCCCTCGCTCATGCAGCATGCACTGGCTACCGAAGCCATTATGCGCGATTTGGCGCATCGTCTGAACGAAGACGAAAACGTATGGGCCCTTACGGGTTTGCTCCACGATCTCGACTACCCTACCACGTCAGAAAATCCGCAGAGGCACGGACTGGACAGTGCAGAGCAACTGTCTGGCAAGTTGCCTGAAGCCGCTCTTGCCGCCATTCGTGCTCATGCTGCCGAGATGAACGGTGCCCAGCCCGAAAGCCGCTTTGATTACGCCTTGCGCTGTGGTGAAAGCGTTACAGGCCTTATCAGTGCTGCGGCTCTCATGCGGCCTACTGGCATTGATGGTATGGAAGTGAAGAGCATCAAAAAAAAGATGAAAGACAAGGCCTTTGCAGCCAGTGTCAGCCGTGAAAATATACGCCAGTGTGCCGAGGCAGGGTTGGAGCTTGACGAATTTCTGGCTTTGTCCATTGAAGCCATGCGCGCCTATGCCGAAGAACTTGGATTGAGCAAATAACAGAACGCGAGGGCCTCATGAATAACGAATGCACAATGCAAACGGACATCCGCACCCTTGGCCCCTGCAAGTTGGACTCAAATCTGCCCTACCGCACATGGGCCGATGACAAATCCATACAAATATTCGTGGATGAAGAGTTGACTGAAGATGCGGGTCAGCCGTTCAGTGTATGTTTTGAGGCCGCAGGGCCGCGCCGCAAGCTGTACTTTGACACTACTCGGGCCAAATGCGCCATTGTCACCTGCGGCGGACTCTGCCCGGGCATCAATGACGTTATCCGTGCCATTGTTATGGAAGCCTTTCATGCCTATAATGTGCCTTCCATCTTGGGTATTCCATACGGCCTTGAAGGTTTTATTCCCAAATACGGGCACACACTTCAAGAGTTGACTCCCAAGGGCGTGGCAGACATTCACCGCTTTGGCGGCACCATGCTTGGTTCTTCACGGGGACCGCAGTCTGCCGAAGAAATTGTGGATACGCTGGAACGCAGCAACGTCAATGCACTCTTTGTCATTGGCGGTGACGGCACAATGAAGGCCGCACGGGCCATCAGCAATGAAGTACAGGCTCGTAACCTAAAAATTTCCGTTCTCGGCATTCCCAAAACCATTGATAATGACATTAACTTCATTCCCCAGTCCTTTGGTTTTGAAACCGCTGTCTTCAAGGCCACTGAAGCCATTGAATGCGCTCATACCGAGGCCTGTGGCGTACCCAACGGCATTGGCATCGTAAAACTTATGGGACGCGAATCGGGATTTATTGCCGCGCGCGCCGCCCTGGCGTTGAAAGAAGTGAATTTTGTGCTCATTCCCGAAGCGCCGTTTACCCTTGACGGTGAAGGAGGACTGCTGCCCGCACTTGAAGAACGCCTGAAAGCACGCGGACACGCCGTTATTGTGGCAGCCGAAGGCGCTGGCCAGCATCTGCTGGCAGAACAGAGCGGCACGGATGCCTCGGGCAATCCTGTGCTGGGAGACATATCCGAACTGCTGCGCCAATCTGTTAACACCTACCTTGATGCACGCGGCATGGCCCACTCCATAAAGTACATAGATCCGAGCTATATTATCCGTTCCATTCCGGCCAATGCCAACGATAAGGTCTATTGCGGCTTTTTGGGGCAATACGCCGTGCATGCCGCTATGGCTGGCCGCACAGACATGGTGGTGGGCAAAATCCAAGACCGCTATGTGCACCTGCCTCTGGAATTGGTCACGCGCAAACGCCGTAAGCTCAACATTTACTCGGATCTTTGGCGGGCAGTACTTGAATCAACAGGTCAAGGCATGCTCAAGGGCATGCTGCCGCCTATTTAGTTTCCATGCAGCACTTACGCCAAGTTAAGGCATCTGCCGGGTCGGGAAAAACCTATGAACTGACGCGCTGTTTTTTGCAGCGCCTTGTGAGTTGCGGCGCACCGGGCAGAGCAGCCTCCCCTGCTTGCGCCCTTGGTTCAGGCGGTCCCTGCGGCTGGGGCGATATTCTGGCTGTAACCTTCACTAATGCCGCAGCCACCGAAATGCGAGAGCGCGTCATCAGGCAACTGAAAAGCGCGGCCTTGGGCTGCCCAATGCAAGGGATCGCCCTTGACTCCGTAGCAGCTGGACGCTGGGTTGACGCCATCATGCGTGACATGAGCGCCCTGAATATACGTACCATTGACAGTCTGCTGCACCTCATAGTTCGTGCTGCGGCTCTGGAACTCAAGCTACACCCAGACTTTCAGCCTGTTTTTGCAACTGAAGAAGCCCTGACGCCTTACCTTGATCTTTTGATGGAAAAAGCGTGGCAGGGTGACGAAGCTATGCGCGACCTCTTGCGGCAAGTTTGCCGGGCTATGGTCTGGTACGGAGGCAGCAAGGGCTTTTTGGCTGGAGAAAAACTGCTCCATCAGTTACGCCCCTTGCTGAATAGCGCGCTTCTGGGTGATTTTGGCGAACTTTCTTCATATGACGAGCTTGATGAACGCCTGACGGCCCTCAACAAGACCGCACACGAAACCGCAGTTCACTTGTTACAACTGGCAGCCAGCAGGGAACTGCCCTGGCAAGCCAATGCCTTGAAAGCCGTTACAGCCTGGTCCAATGGCGAGCGTAAGACATCAGCCTATCTGTGCAAGGACGAAGCAGCTCAGGTTTTCAAAAAAGGGGCTAAAATCGACAACGAGGTGGAGCACGCTTACGCAGCTTTTTCCCAGGCAGCCCAGGCGTACACAACTGACGGGCTCATCTTGCGGCAAGCCTTGCGCCTTGAACCTTCCATCCGGATGGCCCGCATTCTTGCTGCGGCCTTTTCGCACAATCAGGAACAGGAAGGCACCCTGCCGGGCTTGCTTGTGCCCTATATGGCGCGACAGGTGCTGGAAAGCGATCATGGCGTGCCCGACACTCTTTGCCGTCTGGGCAGCCGCCTCAGTCATTTTCTTGTAGATGAATTTCAGGATACGAGCCAGGAGCAATGGCGCGCTCTGCGTCCATTGGTGGAAGAAGCCCTTGCCCACGGCGGTTCACTGACCTGGGTGGGCGACGTTAAGCAATCAATCTACGGCTGGCGTGACGGCGACCCTGAACTTTTCGACGGCATTTTGGACGACAGGGGCCTCACGGCTATTGCCGCAACTACCAGCCGTGACAGCCTGCCCTTCAACTGGCGCAGCAGTCGACAGGTGGTGGAGCATAATAATGCCCTTTTTTCGCCTCTGGAGCAGCCAGAGACAGCACGCGCCGTCATGAGCGCCCTCTTGCCCAACGAAATGCCGTTAGATCTGCGCGAAGAAATTATGACGTCATCTGTCAATGCTCTTGTAAGCGCCTTTGCTGGTACAAGGCAGCAATGCCCGGAACACACGCCTGACAGTGGTTTTGTTCAGATTGAAGACATATCAGCTGACTCTGCCGAACTTTTGAATGACGCAGTTTTCACGCGCTTGAGCGACATCCTGCACGAAGATATTGCTCCGCACCGTCCCTGGGCCGATGTTCTGGTTCTGGTGCGCAGCAATAACGGGGCAGCGCTTCTGGCCGACCATCTTGTACGTCAGGGCATCCCGGTCATTACTGAAAACAGTCTTCTTCTTTCTGCCCACCCTCTGGTTATCCAAACTGTGGCCTTTCTGGCGTTTTTGGACAGCCCGGATGATAACATCGCTTTTCTGACCCTTATTACGGGCAATATTTTTCATGACCATGCAGATGCAGCCGACCTTGCCCATACAAATTTGGACGGCTGGTGCGCCTTACAAAAAAAAGGCTTTTTGTATCAAAATTTTCGGCAGCGCTGGCCTCATGTATGGCAGACATTGCTGGCTCCTTTCTTCAGCCAGTCGGGCCTCATGACGCCGTATGACACGGTGCTTGAATGGTACGCGCGCCTTCAGGTTGAACAGCGTTTTCCTGAAGCAACCACTTTTTTACGCCGCTTTATGGAAGTGTTGCACAGTGCTGAAGAAAAAGGACTTGCCACTCTCTCTACCTTTCTTGAGCACTGGAGTGAAAAAAGTAACGAAGAAAAAGTTCCTATGCCGGAGAATATGGATGCCGTGCGCATCATGACCGTGCACAAGTCAAAGGGGTTAGAAGCTCCTGTGGTTTTTGTTCCTTTTACTGGCCTGAGTCTCTCCGTTTCAGACAAGCCGGTACGTGATGAACGCCAGGGGTTGAGCATGATGGTGCGCAATCAGAAAGCCCTTGGACGTCCATATTATGAAGATTTGGCCCGGCAGGCCCGTGAAAGCCTCAACCTGCTCTATGTGGCTTTTACGCGCGCCAGAGACGCCCTGTATGTCTTTCGCACCTCGGCCAAACGGCAGTCGCCCGTCCTTGCGGGCCTGGACATTCTGTGGGAGCGCACGGGCTGGCAGCCTCCCTATACCCTTGGCAGTCTGGCTTCTGCTCCAGAAGCCATTGAGCCCGCCGGGCTGGCAGCACAGGCATCTGTCGTGCGCGCACCTGAAAAAAATATGGCGGTACAGTCCGACGCTGCCAAGGGAACAGCACAGGCAAAGATGGAACCTGTAATAATTTCCATGCCTGCCTCAAATCTGGACCATACCATTCCTGAAGACTGGCGACCCATGCAGTGGCTGCCTCGTTTGAAAATTTTCCGCAACCCGCTGGCGGCGTTTTCTTTCAGGCCTGAAGACAGAGGTAATTTACTGCATTTTTGCCTGGAACATTTGCGCCTCACGGGCAATCCGCAAGAAGACGTACAGGCAGCCCTGCATTTCGGTTTGCGTCATTATCCTCTGCCCGTCCCCGATGACGCAGATCTGCGCCAGGGCGTAACAGAGGCATTGCACTGGCTGGCAACCCAGCCACAGACAACTCGCTGGCTTGAAAAAGGCTGGCCCGAACATTCTATCATGACCGAAGACGGCCAACTTTTGCGCATGGACCTGTTAGTACGGGAAAGCTGGGGTCTGCTGGTTCTTGATTACAAAAGCGGCCAACCTGAAGACGAACATGTGGATCAGGTCAGAAAATACCTTACCTGCCTGAACCAGGGGAATGATGAAGAGCAAACGCCTGCCAGGGGTTTGCTGGTATACCTTGACCAGCGGCGCTTTCGCCTTGTGACACAGGACAGTGCTTCAGAGCTCGTTCCACACTGTCATGACCTGCTGCCCATCAAAGAAGATCTGTCATGAATGCCTCGCCCTTTTTGATTTTTCCCTGGCAGCGCCCTTTTTTGCCAGCCCTCAAGGACTACTTGAACCAACTCACCCACGGGCACCCTGGCTCGGCCCTGCTGCTTGTGCCGCACAATCGCCCTTGGCGCTATCTTGTGCAGCTATACGCATCTGAAGGCTACACAGGGCTTTTGCCCAAGGTCATGACGTTGTCCGACACGATAGCCTCATGGCGCGCCTTTGACAGTGCCGCTCCGCTGCATACAGCCAACACGCTGGACCGCGTGGCATTACTGTACCAGTGCGTTAACGCTCTGGCGCAGGATGACAGCAGCCTTGCGTCCCGTTTCGCCCGTATGGATATGGCGCTTTTTTTACCCTGGGGTCTGCGGCTGGCTGCACTTCTGGAGGAAATGTACGGGCAACTGGTGGAGGCGACGGACCTTACCCATCTGGAAAATGAGGTTGCCGCTCCTGCAGCCGCGCTATTGGGCGCTTTGGGACGCATCAGCAAAGCCTATGAAACAGCGTTGCTGGAAAACAACTGGACAACGCCGGGCCTTGATATTTTCGCTTTGGCACACAGCGATTCTCCTGTGCCTTACCTGTTGGAGCCGCAGTATGATCGTCCCGTGGTGGTGGCTGGTTTTTCCCTGCTTACGGGCGGCGAGGACCATCTTTTAAAACGTCTTTGGCAAGCTGGAGCCCAACTTTGCCTGCACGGTGATCCGGCCTTGGCAGAAAGAGAAAGCGGCATTCATTGGGCTTGTGATGAACAGGCCGCATGGCTGCGCCGCTGGAAAGCGCAGGCACTTCCAGCCATGCAGCTTGACGAGAAAGAAAAATCTCACCAACCTCGATTCCACTTTTTTGCAGGCTACGACTGCCATTCGCAGCTTGCAGCCCTGCGCCGAGACCTTGAGCCTGAGTGCAAAAGCGATCAGGTAGAAACAAATGATGCTGATTCTTCTGCCTCCACAGCCGTAGTGCTAACAGACAGCTCCTTGCTCATGCCAGTGCTCCATCATTTGCCGAACAAGGATGTTAACATCTCCATGGGTTATCCCCTGGACCGTTCACCCCTCAATAGGTTGTTGGACGCATTGTTGCGGCTTCAGGCAAACAGAAGCGACGAGGGGCGGTACTACTGGCGGCAAGTGTTGCAATGTTTGCGTCACCCCTATGTGACCATGCTGCGCACTCAGGATAGCAACGGGCAGCCCCTGCTGCTTCGTGACGCCCTGCGTCCCCTGGAAAAACACATACGCGAAGGCACACGCTTCGTTGACCTGGCCGAAGTGGCGAACTCTTGCCGAAGCCAGCTGCCTGAACCCTTGTCTCAACTGCTGGAAGAAACACTACATGTGCTTGTTCATGCGCCATCCACTGCCAGCACCACAAGGGGCATGGCCGACGTGTTGCAAAACTTGTGCTCTTTTTTGCTCAACCGTGGCGGCGACCTGTGGAAACACTTTCCCCTGGATGCAGAGGCCATGTACCGCCTCATCCGGCAAGCTGTGCCCGTCTTGCGTGAAAACCTTCTGGCAGACACGGATTTTCCCCTCACAACGCTGCACGGAATGGTGCGCGAAGTGCTGGGGCAAGAGCGGGTGCCCTTTGAGGCCGAGCCGCTTACAGGCCTGCAAGTACTTGGCATGCTTGAAACACGCTTGCTGCATTTTAACCGGGTGTTCATTGTGGATGCCACTGATGACAAACTGCCCGGCAACCCTGCACAGGACCCGCTGCTGCCGGATTCTTTGCGGCAAACTCTTGGCCTGCCCGATTCACGCCGTCGTGAAAGGGCCGCTGCGCATAGCTTGTACCGCCTTTGCGCCGGGGCGGATGAAGTCTCCTTTTTCTGGCAGGAAGGCATCAGCCGTTCTGCACTCTTTGACGGTAAAAAAAGCCGCAGCCGTTTTGTGGAGCAACTGCTCTGGCAGGAAGAACAACGGCGAGGAGCTTTGCTCACCCCCGGTGAACCGCCTCTTGAAACCGCCGCTTGCGAAGTACAGGCTGCCGCTTCTGAAACAAAAATTCTGACGCGCGGGGTTGAACTAAACACAGCCCTGACGCATTTGCTGCGTAAACCGCTTTCCGCCACCAGGCTGGATGTCTACCTTCAGTGCCCCCTGCGCTTCGCCTGGCAATACTTGTGCGACCTGCGCCCACCAAAAGAGATCAATGAAGGTGATGATCCCGCTGCGGTCGGTACCTGCATTCACAACACGCTCAAGGCTCTTTACGAACCCTATCTGCACAAGGTCATACGCCCCGGTGATATTTCCGCTGAAACCGTGCGTGCGCGTTTTTTGGAGCAGCTTGAAGCTGCCGACCTGCGACGCCTGTTACCCGCAGACAGCTGCTTGATGCTGGAAGAGGCAGCCCCCATGCGGCTCATGCATTTTTTATCAGGCCAACCAGACAACATCATGATTATGGCTCTGGAAAAAGAAATCAGCGCCACATTGCGGCTGGCCGAACGCGACTATGCTTTTGTTGGTACGGTGGACCGCGTGGACCGCCGCGACGGTCTGCTTCACGTGCTTGATTACAAAACAGGAACCATCAAAAAACATGACGGCAGCCTGTGGACTGACCTGGCGTACTTTACCCGGGCTGATCGTCTGTGCGCGGCCCTGACGCCAGCTACGGAAGCCGATACGGAACAATTGGAAAACCTTGAAAACCTCTTTGACGAACTACGAACACGCCTGCCCAGCCTGCAGTTGCCGTGCTATCTGTCGATGGCTGGCGCTTGTGGTATGGCCCAGTTGGGCGACGCTGCCCTGGTGGAACTGCGCGATGAGGGGAAAGAGCATCCTCTTTTCGGAGGACTGGTAGAAGAAGATCTGAATGCTGCTCTAGGGTTTTGCCGCACGGCCCTTACCCTGACCCTGTTACATATGGAATATTCCCCAACGTTCACTGCCCGCCCCGACAAGCATTGTCAGTGGTGCCCATATTCTGGCCTTTGTTCTTTATAAATGCCGGGCTGTTGACGCTATTCGCAAAAGAGTGCACGCTATTGTTGCATCTTATAAAAATTACAGCTACTGTTGCGCCTAATTTCCATATGGGGGATACTCTCGGTAGCGCCCACGGGAGCTGTTGAGCTTGTTCCATATAAGTCAGGACGGAGGTCTTGCAATGTCATTTCCCGCACTTAAAATCGGAAACCTCACTGCCAGAATCCCTGTTGTTCAGGGTGGCATGGGGGTTGGAATATCGCTTTCAGGCCTTGCTTCTGCTGTGGCCAATCAGGGCGGCATCGGCGTCATCGCCGGAGCTATGATCGGCATGAAGGAACCTGACGTTGCCAAGGATCCTCTTACAGCCAACCTGCGTGCCCTGCGCAATGAAATTGAAAAAGCCCGCCAGCTGACAAACGGCATTGTTGGCGTTAACCTTATGGTAGCCCTGACCACATTCAGCCAGATGGTGCGTACTGCTATTGAGCACAAAGCGGACATCATTTTTTCTGGCGCTGGCCTGCCGCTTGATATGCCCAAGCACCTTTTTCAAGCGTGCGAAGAAAAAAAGGAAGACTTCAAAACCAAGCTTGTGCCCATAGTTTCTTCGGCACGCGCGGCTTCTGTCATCGCCAAAAAATGGATTTCCCGCTTCAACTACGTGCCTGACGCCTTTGTGGTTGAAGGCCCCAAAGCTGGCGGGCATCTCGGTTTCAAGGCTGAAGAACTCTATGATCCGGCGCATGCGCTGGAAGTGCTGGTTCCTCAGGTGGTTGAAGTTGTGAAGCCTCTGGAAGACAAATACGGCAAAGCTGTGCCTATTATTGCCGCCGGTGGTGTGTACTCCGGTGCAGACATCAAAAAATTTCTCGACCTTGGCGCTTCCGGCGTGCAGATGGGAACCCGCTTTGTTGCCACGCACGAATGCGATGCCGACGAACGCTTCAAGCAGTCTTACCTTGCCGCCAAGGCTGAAGACGTCACCATCATCAAAAGCCCGGTGGGCATGCCCGGACGCGCCCTGGACAACAGTTTTATTCACGCAGCACGCGAAGGCAACAAAAAGCCCTTCAAATGCGTTTTCCACTGCGTGCATACCTGCGAACAGGAAAAGACGCCCTACTGCATTGCTCAGGCGCTTATCAACGCCATGAAGGGAAACCTTGAACGCGGATTCGCCTTCTGCGGCGCCAATGTGTCACGCGTAAACAAGATCACCTCTGTCCGCGAACTTATGGACAGCCTGCAGCACGAATTCGATGACGCTATGGCCTCGTTGAGCAAAAGCGTGCAGAGCATGTTCAATGGCAACAAGAGCTAGCTGCCAGAAAAACAAATCGTAACGAAAAGAGCCGGGCATCGTCACATGCCCGGCTCTTTTTATTATCAAAATTTATAAAACTACTGCTGTCCGCGCAGGTAGCGCACGGCATTGACGAACAGAAGTGTTCCTGGAGGATCCAGTTCACCACGAGTCCAGGCCGGATGGTTGGTCACATGATGGAACGCTTCAGGGTGCGGCATAAGACCAAGAACGCGGCCCGTCGGATCGGTAAGTCCGGCAATGGCCAAGGCAGCACCGTTGGGATTTAAAGGATATTCCTGCGTGGGCTGCTTTGTTTCAGGATCAGCATATTGAAGCGCGATAAGATTTTCCGACACAAGGCGGCGCAGACACTCTTCGTCGCGCGGCACAAGTTTGCCTTCTCCGTGACGCACAGGCATACTCAGCAAGGGCATATCCTTGGTGAAGACACAGGGGCTCTTGGCGTTGGGAAGCAAG
The DNA here is from genome assembly GCF_014202345.1 of Desulfovibrio intestinalis. NCBI lineage: Bacteria > Pseudomonadati > Thermodesulfobacteriota > Desulfovibrionia > Desulfovibrionales > Desulfovibrionaceae > Desulfovibrio > Desulfovibrio intestinalis. Next base: position 103,241 of record NZ_JACHGO010000005.1, on the reverse strand, counting down.
TGCACCCAGCGATCTTCGTAGCGGGCGGAATCGTTGTGCCCAAGAGAAACCTGGCGTTCAAAACGCACGCCGCCCAAGGCTGGCAACACCCCCAGTTTAACCAGCAACTGAAAGCCGTTGCATATGCCGAGAATGAGCTTGCCCTGATCCAGAAAGTCGCGCAAACTTTGCAGCAAAGGAACGCCTTGCGCATCCTTGAGGTAACGCCAGCGCATAACAGCGGCCTGGGCAGCGCCCAAGTCGTCACCGTCTAGAAATCCGCCGGGGAAGACCAAAAAGTGATAGTCGGCCAACCGAACTTTGGCCGCCACAATGTCTGAAAAGTGGACTACGTCCGCCCTGTCTGCACCGGCCAAGCGGGCTGCATGGGCGGTTTCCAGATGAGAATTTGTTCCATAACCGGTGATAACCAGCGTATTGACCATGCCCATGCGGGTAAAGCCTCCTTGGCTTGCTAGCAGATCTTTTCGAGCCGTGCTGATGCTGGCAGACGTGCACAGTGCGGCCTTTGGGCCGAAGTCAGCCCGCACCTCACGAGCCGCAGGCAAAGCCAAGCTGTACCTGCGCATGCTGGAGAGGGAATAACACACTACTTACCTTGTTTTCGATAGTCAATGCTAGCCAAAAAAATGATTTTAGGCTAAGCATACAGGGTTGTGCCAAAAAGCGATCAAGATATTAAGGTGGAAGTCATGAAAACGAAATTTATCTTTGTGACAGGCGGTGTTCTGTCATCTTTGGGCAAGGGTCTGGCAGCAGCCTCATTGGGCGCGCTGCTGCAAACCCGCGGCCTTTCGGTAACCATACAGAAACTCGACCCCTATATTAACGTTGACCCTGGCACCATGAACCCCTTTCAGCATGGCGAAGTTTTCGTTACTGACGACGGCGCTGAAACTGACCTGGATCTTGGACACTACGAACGCTATCTGAACGTGCCCATGTCACGGAAGAATAATACCACTTCAGGGGCCATCTACAATCAGGTTATCGCCAAGGAACGTCACGGTGATTATCTGGGCGCTACGGTGCAGGTTATTCCTCACATTACCGACGAAATCAAAAACGTAGTTTTGTCCTTGGCAGAAGGCGACGATGCCCCTGATGTGGCCATCATTGAAATTGGCGGCACCGTTGGCGACATAGAGGGCCTGCCCTTTCTTGAAGCAATACGTCAGTTGCGTTCAGATATTGGACGCGATAACTGCCTGAACATCCACCTCACTCTGGTGCCTTACCTGCGCACTGCTGGCGAGCACAAAACCAAGCCCACCCAGCATAGTGTGAAGGAACTGCTTTCCATCGGCATCCAGCCTGACATCATTCTGTGCCGTTGCGAACAAAGTATCCCTGAAGAGCTGCGCCGCAAGATCGCCCTGTTCTGCAACGTGGACCAGGATGCCGTATTCTCTTCGGTAGACGTGAACAACATCTACGAAGTTCCTCTGAAGTTCTATGAGGAAGGCTTTGATCAAAAAGTAGCCATCATGCTGCGTTTGCCAGCTCGCAATGCCCACCTTGAAGCCTGGGAAAAACTCGTTAGCGACTGCGCCGACCCCAAGGGCAAGGTTACCATCGCCATTGTGGGTAAGTATGTGGACTTGAAGGAAGCTTACAAAAGCTTGCATGAAGCCCTGATCCACGGCGGCGTGGCCAACCGCGTTCAGGTGAACCTGCGTTACGTCAATTCCGAAAACGTGGATGCCGACAATGCGGCAGAGCACTTCAAGGGCTGTGACGGCATTCTGGTGCCTGGCGGCTTTGGCTACCGCGGTGTTGAGGGCAAGATCACGGCTATTCGCTACGCCCGCGAGAAAAAGATACCCTTCTTCGGCATCTGCCTGGGCATGCAATGTGCGGTCATCGAATTTGCCCGCCACGTTGCCGAAATGGCTGATGCCAACTCTGAAGAATTTGACCATCGTTCCAAGCATAAGGTCATTTACCTTATGACAGAATGGTACGACTTCCGCACAAAGAACGTTGAAAAACGCGATGCCGGAAGCGACAAGGGCGGCACCATGCGCCTGGGTTCTTATCCTTGCAAGGTTTTGCCCAATTCTAAGGCTCTGGATGCATACAAGAAAGAACTGGTGGAAGAACGTCACCGTCATCGCTATGAATTCAACAATGAATTCAAAGAAGCTCTGGCAGAAAAGGGCATGGTTTTTAGCGGCACTTCACCGGATGGAACGCTGGTGGAAATTGTTGAACTGCCTGACCATCCGTGGTTCCTTGGTTGTCAGTTCCACCCCGAATTCAAATCCAGGCCTATGGATGCCCACCCCCTCTTCCGCGAATTTATTGGTGCTGCTAAAAAACACGCCAAGGTTTAACGCCTGAGGGTTTAAAGACATCTCATAGAAAATGAAAAAGGGAGGGCCAACCTCCCTTTTTCATTTTTTGCCCCGATTGGCATCCGTGAAGCCAACACCCTGAAAACAATGGGGCAAAGCTTGTTTCAAGGCACTTCAAACCATGTTTTTGCTCTCGCAACCTCTGGCTATTGCATAATTTTTGCCACTATGGCACACTACTTGTAAATAAAAAACTTTCCTGAGGACATTCAAGGCGGAACTGGCTCATGGCACTGGAACTTCGACAGCAACTCAAACTGGCTCAGCAGCTGGTGATGACCCCGCAATTGCAGCAAGCCATCAAGCTGCTCCAGCTCTCGCGCATGGAGCTTCTGGAGACTGTGCAGCAAGAAATGCTGGACAACCCATTTCTGGAAGAATCCCAGGGCGATGACGGCTCAGCTGAACCAGCTGAAGACCGACGGGAAAAGGCCACTGAAGAAGTATACGACCAGGATTTGGCCAAGGACGCCGACTGGGAAGACTATCTTGGCGAATTCGCCAGCACTCCCCGCCTTGTGCAGCCTCGTGAATTTGAAGTTGCTGAAGACATTTCTCCTCTAGAGGCGCGCTACTCAGCCAAACCGACCCTTGAAGGGCACCTGCTTTGGCAACTGCGCCTTTCTTCGCTCTCTGACGCGCAAAAAGATATTGGCGAAGTCATTATTGGCAATCTTTCTTCCGCAGGCTATCTGCACGCCAGCATAGATGAAATTGCACAGATGACCGAGTCGGACCCTTCTGACGTTTTGACAGTGCTTGAAAAAGTGCAGCTGTTTGATCCCGTGGGCGTTGCAGCGCGTGACGCGCGTGAATGCCTGCTGGTGCAAATAAAAAGCCTGAAATACGACCGCGATCCCATACTGCTTGAACTGATACGCTCTCACCTGGAAGACCTTGAAGGCAAGCGCTATAAGCCGTTGCTGCGTAAATTCAAACTGGATATGGAGGAACTCAAGGAGTATCTGGATATTATTCAAAGTCTTGACCCCCTTCCAGGGGCCAGCTTTGGAGGCGGAGAGCCAACCTACGTCAGCCCAGACGTCTTTGTGTACAAGATGGGTGACGAATTTGTCATACTGCTCAACGAAGATGGCTTGCCACAACTGCAGCTTTCCAACATGAACCAAATGGACATGAAGGGAGCCTCAGACAAAGAAAAGGAATACTGTACGGAAAAGATGCGCTCGGCCAGCTGGCTCATCAAGAGTCTTTATCAGCGCCAACGCACTCTGTACAAGGTAATGGAAAGCATTGTCAGGCATCAGCAAGCTTTTTTTGAAGTTGGTGTATCGCGCCTTGCTCCTCTCATCCTCAAGGACATTGCAGACGACATCAGTATGCATGAGTCGACTGTCAGCAGAATTACGACCAACAAATATGTGGCCACGCCCCACGGTATTTTTGAGCTGAAATTTTTCTTCAATAGCGGTTTGGAGCTGGATGACGGAAGTCAGGTGGGTTCCGAAAGTGTCAAGGCGCTTATAAAAAAATTCATCGCCGATGAAGACACCAAGTCTCCCCTGAGCGATGAACGCATTGGCGAAATGCTGAAGGACCACCTCAAGGTCAACATCGCACGGCGTACTGTGGCAAAGTACCGCACCGCTCTTGATATTCCGTCCTCTTCCAGACGAAAGGAACATTTTTAGTTTTTTGATCGCCTGTGGCAGAAGCTGAATCAGACTGCCCACGAAGGAAAGACAAAAATTGCGAAAAACCGGGCCTTTTGCCGGATTTTCACCGTCCCTCAAGGGCGGGTTCCTGGTTCTCCGCATGGAGAACTGCCATAATAAGGAGGATTATATGAACATCTCTTTCGCCTTCAAAAACTTTGAAGCCTCCGACCACCTTAAGAAATATGCCCGCCGCCGCATTGAAAAGCTGGGGCGGTTTTTTGGCAAATCTTCCGGTCTTGAAGTAAGTGTTGTGTTGACTGTGGACAAATTCCGCCACCGTTGCGAGGTTACTGTCGTCGGTGAAGGACTGCATATCAATGCCACAGAACAAACCTCAGACATGTATGCCGCTATTGACCTTGTGACCGACAAGGTTGAAGCGCAGATCAAGCGTCAGGTTTCGCGAGTGAAGACGCAGCGCCGCAAGGCACGCAGTGCTGATGTGGATGTCTTCACCTACAACATTGACGCAGAAACTGATGTTGCACTGCCTGTGGAAGGCACAGATCGTCTGGCAACCAAGCCGCTGCACCTTGATGAGGCGCTTATGCAGCTTGACTCCATTGGCAGCGAGTTTCTGGTCTTCTTTAACGCAGAAAATGGCCGCATCAATGTGGTATACCGCACGCGCACAAGCAGCTACGCGCTGATTGACCCCGTCTTATAACTACTCCTGATTCCCGGCTGCCAATCAGGCAGCCGGGAAATTAGCGGGGGATTCATGAACACCACAAAACAACAGCCCGAAGAGTCTGCAGCTGAAATCTGTGCAGCTGAGCAGCCCGTGGCCGTGTGCATAGTAACCGGCCTTTCCGGAGCGGGTAAAAGCACGGCTCTAAAAGTTTTTGAAGATATGGGCCATTTTGTGGTGGATGGGTTGCCAGCGAGCTTGGCTCCTGAAATGGTCGCCATGATGGCTCGCCCCTCCATGAGCCACTTCAAGGGCATTGCCCTTGGCATGGATCTGCGGCAGAGCAATTTTCTGGATGAGATTAACGAGGCATTGTCTGACCTTACGGCCAAAAATGTCCGTCCCATGCTTCTTTTTCTGGAATGCGACGTTCAGGAGCTTCTGCGGCGCTACGCGACAACCCGCCGCCCTCACCCGCTTGAACGTGAGGGGCTGGGCCTTGAAACCGCCCTGCTTTCCGAGCGCAACAGCTTGCGCCCTCTGCGGGAGATGGCCGACCTTGTCGTTGACACATCACGCTTTTCCATTCACGACCTGCGGCGTGCCATTCAGAAGCGCTGGAGCGACAGCAAAAGCAAGCTCCGCGCCATCAAGGTCAACGTAATTTCTTTTGGTTTCAAATACGGTGTCCCGCGCGAAGCCGACTTTGTATTTGACCTGCGCTTTCTCAGCAATCCGTACTTTGTAGAAGAACTGCGCCCGCAATGCGGCAAAGACAAGGCTGTTGCGCAATACGTTTTCAATCAGCCGCACGCACGCGAATTTCGCGCCAAGCTTATGGATTTGCTTTTGTTCATGCTGCCGCTTATGGAAGCTGAAGGCCGTTACCGCGTCACCATTGCTGTTGGATGCACTGGGGGACGCCACCGTTCAGTGGCCATGGCCGAAGAAATTTTGCAGGCATTAAAACAGGCTGACTATCCAACAACTCTGGAACACCGACATCTTGAACTTGGCTAAAAAAGCTGGCAGGCTTTGAGTCGAGAGGAATGCCATGACGGACGAAAACAAGAAGACACAGGTGGGTATCATCATCGTTTCGCATGCCGACTATGGTTCGGCAATGTTGCGGACTGCTGAATTCATTCTGGGGCCGCAAAGCGACTGTAGCTCCATTAGTGTGGACGTTGCCCACGAAGTGTCTGAAACCGTACGACGCCTTACTGACGCAGCCCAAAGGCTGGACAAGGGGGCTGGGGTCATTATTCTTACTGACATGTTCGGCGGCACCCCAACCAACTTGGCTCTTTCACTTTTGACCACGCACAAGGTTGAGGTTGTAACGGGAGTGAATCTCCCTATGCTTCTCAAAGTTTTCTCAACACGCGAAAAACCTTTGGAAGAACTGGCGCAACTGGCAGGCGAAGCGGGGGCAAAGGGCATCGTGGTTGCCGGAAATATGTTGCGTAATAAGGCCCGAGCCAAAAACGACGGCTAGCTATATGTGGTTCCGCGTTGATAATCGTTTGGTGCACGGGCAGGTCATAGAGGCGTGGTTACCCTATACTGGTGCCAGGCACCTGGTGGTTGCCAACGACGAGCTTGCTGCAGACGAACTGCGCCAGCAGATAATTGAACTTGCCGTGCCACAACGTATTATCACCCATTTCATTCCGGTACACGACCTGGCCAGAACGCTTGACGCCTGCGGCGAAGACAGCTTTGTTCTTTTTGGCAATTGCCAGGATGCTCGACGCGCCAGCGGAGCGGGCGTCATTATGGAAACTCTCAATATTGGCAACCTGCATTACGGCCCGGAAAAAATACAAATTCTTCCCCATGTGGCGTTGTCAGCCCAGGACAGGGAAGACCTGCACTCTATCCAGCAGCACCTTGTACAACTGGATTTCCGCAGTGTTCCCACAGAAACCGTAAGGGGTCCCCATGAACAACTTATATGAAATGACGTTAGTTGGGGCACCTTACGCTTTTTTTTTGCCCTGGCAGGCGCGGCCCGCTCTTCCTGCATAATTGGCATCATTGACCGCCCCATTTGTCTGGCCCTCATAGCAGGAGCCATTACTTCAGACTGGAGTCTGGCCCTCCCATTAGGCATCATCTTTGAGCTACTATGGCTGGACGCCCTAGAATTGGGCAGCGTCGTTCCTCCATATGGCAGCCTGAGCTTTTTACTACTTTTTCCTCTATGCAGACACTTTGGGCTGACTGAACCGGGCAATCTGCTTATCCCTCTTATTTTTTGCATGCTTGCGGCTTATGCCGCTGCCTATGGCGAACACCGCCAGCGCATCAGCCAAAACCCAATGGTAGACAAGGTTGAGACATGGTGTGCGGGTAAACCCGGCGGACTTGCCCCGGGTGCGGCTCTTTTTTTCTCGTCTTTGCATAGAAGCCTATGGCAGATCACGCTCTACTGCCTCTGCTTCGTGGTAATCTTCAGTCTGTTGCGTACCCTGCAAAACACCCAATCCCTGCCTGCTCTGCGTGCGGTAACATGGTCTGCCCTCTATGTAGCTGCCTTATTGGGAGCTGTACTTTCTCTTCGTACAAGACAAGCCTATATGGTGCTCACTGGTTGCTTGGCACTGGTGGCGATGCTTATCTGGATTGAACACTAATTCTTTTTTATTTGACCGTAGCAACCAAAGCCTTCCTTTCAAATAAGCACCTTCCAAGCAATACGGTCTTGGGAATTCATAAATAAAATTATCTGGCCATGCGGACAAACTGCTTGTGTGGGCCTCATCAGCACCCTCCTCACTGCGAATGATTTTCTTGTTTGCGCGCTACTGGCTAAATCCATACTAAAAAGCCCCCGGCGCAGAACGCCGGGGGCTTTTTAGTATTTCATCCAATAGCTTATTTGAAGGCCTTTTCAAAGTTGGGCACGACCTGCTTTTTACGGCTCATCACGCCGGGCAGCCAAACGGTACTGCCTTCAGCCTTTACGCCAAAAGCCTTTTCCACCACGGAAGGATCATCGGATACGATAAGCATTTCCGAACCTTCTTTCATGATGTCGGTCAGCAGCAGGAACACGCTGTGGCGGCCTTCAGCTTTAACCTTTTCAATTTCGGCCTGCAGGCCAGCCTTTACGGGCTCAAGGATGGACAGGTCGACAACTTCAAGCTGGCCAATGCCGACTTTGCTGCCATTCATGTCAAAATCTTTATAGTCGCGGAAGACGAGATCCTTCATGGGGGTGCCGTCAACGGCACTCTTGACCTTGAACATTTCCATGCCCAAAGACACCACATCGCTCACGCCTGCGATCTTGGCCAGTTCTTCAACGGCCTTTTTGTCGGCAGGGGTACAGGTGGGCGACTTGAAAATAACCGTGTCGGACAGGATGGCGCAAAGCATGGCGCCAGCAAGGTTCTTGGGAATTTCGATGCCGTAGAAGTCGTACATGTTCTTAAGAACAGTGTTGGTGCAGCCAACGGGCCAAATCCAGGCTTCCAGCGGCGCAGAGGTGGTCACGTCACCAAGCTTGTGGTGGTCGACAACGCCGAGCACAGTGGCGGAATCCATGCCCTTGGGGGCCTGGGCCAGATCGGAGTAGTCAACCAGATAAACATCTTTGCCAGCCACATCGGAGATAACCTGCGGAGCAGTGAGGCCGAACTTCTTCAGAACGAATTCGGTTTCGGGAGTGGGCGCGCCCTGGGCAACCGGGGTGACGTCCATACCGCGCTTGCTGTACAGATCAGCGGCGACAATGGCGGAAACAATGCTATCGGTATCAGGATTCATGTGACCAAGAACTAATGCAGACATGACTGTCTCTCCTTCCGGTATGGTTCAGGTATGCGGTTTAATTTGACCGATTTGTTCTCTTTAGCACAAAGTGCTGTCCATGCCAAGCGCCTCCGGGAAATTTTCCTGACACAGGCACCGTAAGCACATGGCGAACTATACGATAATATACTGAAATTACAAACTAAAAAATAGCTCGTGATTTTTTTATTTTTTTGCAGCCCTGGGGTGCGCCTGATCGTAGGTTTGCATAAGGCGTTCAAGGCTTAACTGCGTATATCGCTGCGTGGTTGTAAGGCGCTGATGTCCCAACAATTCTTGAACACTACGCATGTCTGCCCCGGCTTCAAGCAAGTGGGTTGCAAAGGAGTGCCGCAAGCTGTGGGGCGAAACGGTGAACGACAGCCCGGCGCGATGGCACAAACGTTCCACAATACGGGCGGCCTCCCTCCTGTTAAGTCGAGCGCCACGCGTGCCCACAAACAAAGCGTTTTCTTCTGATTGCGCCAAAAAAGGGCGTTCTTCAAGCCACTGCTTGAGACTTGTGTAGGATGTGTCCGACAGGGGCGAAAGCCTCTCTTTTGATCCTTTACCCATAACCCGCAACACGCGCGACGACAACTGCACGTCGTCAACATCCAGACTCAAAGCTTCGGATATGCGCAAGCCAGAACCATACAGCAGCTCAGCGAGGGCAAGGTCCCTACAAAGAGTGCGCTCTTCTTCAGCACTTCCAGAAACTGGGCCTTTTGCGCCAGCAGGTCCTGACGAGGCATCCAGCAAGGCAAACGTTTCATCCACATTAAGAGCGCGTGGATGGCGCTTTTCCTGACGTGGATTTCGTACCTGGGCTGCCACGTTTTCCGTTACTCTACCACCGCGCTGCTGAAAACGAAAGAAGGAACGGGTCGCTGCCAGCTTACGTGCCATAGAGCTTTTGGCTTCGCCCTTACGAAACAGCCACGCCAAAAAAGCCTGGATATGTCGGCGTGTTACGGTTTGCGGCTGCCCAAGATTAACGCCCTGGTCACGTAAAAAATCAGCCAGTTGGGCCAGGTCAACGCCATAGGCTTTCAGCGTAGCCTCTGAAGCCCCCTTCTGCACAGCCATCCAGGTTAAAAAAGCCTCAATAAACAGCGCACTACGGTCAGGCTTGGCCTTGTCATCACTTTCAGCAATGCCTGCCGCACTGGATAAAAGCTCGGATGGAGTCCCAGACGCGGGCCCCTTTGTATGTCCGGCAGGAGGCAATTCTGCTACATCCACTGCCGAGCGAGAACCAATAGCCGGATCAGAGATATTTCTTACCCGGCACGCGCCTTTGCCTTGTTTCAGTTTTTTTCCGTTCATTTTCCGGCCTCATACCGGGCTCCCGGCAGCCTTCGCACCTGCCCCAGCATTTCAAGCCCCACCAGCATGGCATTAAGTTCTGATACTGCCATATCTAAAACACACGCCAGATCGTCAGCCTGCATGGGCCCCCGCTGGTGTAAACAATCCAGCAAACATGCCCTGCGTTCTGCCGGAGCGAGCTGTTCCGCAGCATCGAGACGAGGTTGCTCCTGAACGGCAGGAGCAACATGCACAGCATTGCCGTCATCTTTACAGCTTTTACGGCGAGATCCTTTTTGGGATGAAGCAGAACTGGCAGTTTCGCCTTCGGCTTCTTTTCCTTGCATAGCGACAGTATCTTTCTGCGCGCTTTTTTCATCTTCACTCAAACTGGCCTTACTGATGCCAAAGGGCCGCAACTGTTCAGCCAAATCGTGCAAGACGTCTTCAGCACTGAAAACCGGGCGCGCGCCCTGCCGCACCAGCTCCTGGCAGCCCATACAGTGGGAATCCAGCGCCGGGCCGGGCACGGCGTAGACCTCGCGGTTTTGCTCCAGAGCCAGTCGGGCGGTAATAAGACTTCCAGAGCGGCTGGCGGCCTCCACTACCAGAACCCCAAGAGCAAGACCACTGATAATACGGTTACGGATGGGAAAATGCTCAGGCAAGGGCTGTGCCCCTGGCATAAACTCCGAAACCAGCAAGCCATACCGATGCATATTGTCAAAAACGGTTTTGTTTCCCGGCGGGTACATCACGTCAATGCCCGTGCCCAAAACGCCAATACTGCGTCCAATACGCGTCAAAGCATTTTCGTGTGCAACGCGGTCAATGCCGAGCGCCATACCTGAAATTATAGTAACGCCGCAGGATGACAGACACCGCGCCATGTGGGCGGCTACAGTTCTGCCATGGTCCGTGGACCTCCGAGATCCTACTATTGCAAAGGCTGGCGCTTGAAAAAGCGACATATCGCCCTGGCAATACAGCAGCACTGGCGCATCGGGCAATTGACGCAGCAGTGACGGATATAAGGGATTCGTCCAAAGCAGGATGTCGGCATCGAGATCATGCGCCCTATCCCATTCTTGCCGGGCAGTAACTCGCCATGAGCCCGTGGCCATCTCAGCGGCCTGTTTTTGATTCAGGCCTGCTTCACGCCAACGCTGCCGCGACTGAACGGCAGCATACGCTGATCCGAAGGTGCGCAAAAGACGGGAGCATGAGCGCGCCCCAAGACCAGCACAATGACGCAAGGCCAGACTGGCCCAATATTCCGTACGGGCCTCTTCATCCAGCTCCGCCCACGAAAAACCTTCGGACATATTTAACGTGCCAGCCCGCGTGAACGGGCTATCCGGGCGGCTTCGGAATTGGGAAAGCGCGTTAATAATTGCTTGTACGCCTGCGTGGCTGCATCCTTATCACCGAGACGGCTCAGGCACATACCTGTTTTGAGCAGGGCATCCGCATTTTTGTGGTGCTGCGGATACGACGCATCCACTTTACGGAACTGGTTCAGGGCATCCTGATACTTGCCTTGAGCGTACAGCCCCTCGCCTATCCAGTATTCTGCGTTGGCCGCATATCCCCCATGAGGGTATTCCTGCAAAAAGGTTTCAAACCGGGATATTCCTTCGGCAGAACGTCCGGCCGTCATGACCTTGAGGGCTGCCTCGTACGCGGCTTTTTCATTTTTGGTTGGTTTGGCGGCCTGTTGTGGGGTCTGATTGGCCGGTGTAGCCGTATTAACTGTCGCTGCGGGTTTTACTTCCGCAGGAGCCACTGGCTGGGAAGTGGCCTGCGCTGCAGTCGCAAGGGGCGTCGCGGCTGGGCTTGCTGCTTCCACGGGAGGCAAACCGGGATGCTCGGGGGGCAGCGCCAGCGCTGAAGGCGGCAAGGCAGGAATAGGCACAGCAGTATTGCCGCCAGCGGGATCGCCCTTGCCCGAACTGGCCGGAACAACAGATTGATTGGCGGCTTGTGCGGAAAAATTGGTCGGATTTACGGCAGGGGGTACAACTGGTTCAGGAGCCGCCACTGGGGGCAAACCAACCGCGGCTCCTGCTCCGCTAACAGAAGCAGTATTTTTGCCGGGAACTCCCACTTGTCCGCTGGGGCCAGCCGTAACTGTCCGGCCAGCGGGAGAACTGGCGGAAGCTGATGGTGCAGCCGCAGTTTGTGACGCTGTGGCCGGGGCAGCAGGCGGAAAGGAGGTTGGCTGCGTTGCAGGATCAATAATTTTTCCCTTGGGTGCACCTGCTGGAGCAGGCGCTGGGGTAACAGCCTGCGCTCCATTGTTTGCAGGTGCAGCAGCGGGCTGCGATTGCTTTGCGGCCGGGACTGATGAAGACATGGGAGCTACTGGCGTTCCAGTGCCAGACGCGGGAGCTGTAATCACAGATGGTCCGTTTTGCCCCAGGGCTACTTCGCGCTGGTACGAACCTGCAGAAGATGCTTCAGCAGTGCCTGCTCCATTCTGCCCCGCCGAAGAGACTCCTGCCGTAGGCGGCACGGTCAATGGGGCCGGTGGTAAAATGGGTACAACAGTCATGCTGGTCTTCTGGCCGCCACGGGTGCGCACTTCAAAAGTTCTGTTCTTGAGCTGGGCCATCTGGCTGTCCAGAGTGGCCACACTCTGCTCCAAAGTGCGTAACCGCTGATCGGTTTCGCGCAAGGTTCTTTGGCTGGCAGTTTCTTTATCTTCTACATGTCGCATCTGCGCAGACGATGCACAGCCTGCAGCTAAAACAACGCAAGCCAAAGAAACAGCAAAAAGTTTTTTCATAACGTCTCCCCCTGCAACTTTGCCCCAAGCCCGGCCATATTTCAAGAACCCTTGCGGCCCCGGCATTTTTAAGGCAAATACAGGCTTGTCCACATTTTCTAGACCATAGCGTATCATCCCAAGCTAGCGCAAGATTATAAGGAGCAACCATGAGTGTTTCCGTTCTGAAGCCACGCCATACCACAGGCGGTGCCCGATGAACTTCTTTAAGGATGTATTGGGCCAACTGTCCGCCTGGATGGAGCTGCCACGCCAATGGATGCAAGCCTATCCTTTTTTGCAGACAGGCCTTGATAATCTGTGCGTAACCCTGGCCTTGGCTACCCTGCTGGCCTTTGCGGGGCTTGGTTTTATATCGGCCACGGCAAGAATCTTATCCATAACGCGCAGGCGCTCTTCCTACGATAAATGTGCGCGGCAATTGGCACAGCTGGCAATGATTCTGGGCTGGATTTTGCTTGTTGCGGGCCGCGTATGGCTGTTTTTTGTGCAGGGTTCCTATACGCCAGACTCTTTGCCAGATTTCATGGTCGAGTTGAGCTGGATTTTGCTGGGCCTGGCCGTGCTTATCAGCAGTCTTTACTACGCCTTGTGGAAGTTTCTTGTAAAAGTTCCGATCCTGCATATTGTCATGGGCATAATCAGCGGCATCCAGGGTTGTATAGCCGTAGTGGTTACGCTGGGCTCCGCCCGAATGATCAGCGCCTATGTGCGGCCCGACGCAACTATTATCACCTTGGGCGACATCTTTTTTCCAGGCTGGTTTTCGCCCTTCTGGTGCTCGTTGTACTGGACCCTGCCGCTGATTGTGGCCATGTCGGCTGGCAGCGGCGCTTTATGGCTGACCATGCGTCGCCAGCGTGATGACTTTGGGCGCGACCACTATAATACTATGGTGCCCTGGTGCGCCGTGTGGGCACGCAATACCTGGACCATCTTCTGGCTGATTTTCCTCGCCTCCACCGTAGCAGAAATACAACAGGCGTGGCAGGGAGGCATCTTCACCATTGAAAACGCCTTGCGTGAAAGCGCAAAGGTGCTGGTATGGCTTGTGCCTCTGGTTCTTTGGACCATCGTTGGTCGCAGCAGTGCGCCCATGCGTCATAAATTTACACTGGTGCTGGCCTTGCTGACGGCAATGGCATTCATGCTTCCCTACTATTCACAGGTAACGAATCTTTCTACCTTGTCTTCCAGGACAGCGCAGGAAATTATTGTTGAACCTCTGCCGCAAGCTGATCCACAGGCAACGCCTGAAACGGATCATCAGGCTGCACCGCAAGCCTCCCCCAAAGGCAGTGCTGACTAGCTGACGGCACTGCTCGTTAATGGAGCAATGTGACAGCTTTTCATGCGCAAACTTCAAAATGGAGCAATGTGACAGCTTTTCATGCGCAAACTTCAAAATTGAAAATCCACGCCTTATTTTTGCAAAATAAATATCCCCCGGCATAGCCGGGGGTTTTTCATATGCGCCTGTAAGGCTCTCTTACCAGCTGCGCCCTAGCAGGCGCATGCGCGATCTGACATTTGCATTTTTGTTACTTGAGGCCCGTAAACGGGCTACCTGGGTACGGAAGGCTCAACTGATCGCCGAGTTTGTCTCTATCCAGTTGCTTCTTTATATAGTCATGAATTTTTGAAGTATTCTTGCCTACGGTATCCACATAAAACCCGCGGCACCAAAACTCACGGCTGCGGTATTTGAATTTGAGATCACCGAATTGTTCATAGAGCATCAAGCTACTTTTACCTTTTAAATACCCCATAAAACTCGATACACTTATTTTCGGGGGTATCTCAAGCAGCATGTGGATATGATCTGGGCAGCATTCTGCCTCTAGTATTTTTACGTCTTTCCACTCACATAGTTTCCGCAAAATATCCCCTACCGCTCGCCTTTTCTCACCATAAAATACTTGCCTACGGTATTTGGGGGCAAACACTATGTGATATTTACAGTTCCACTTTGTGTGAGCTAAACTTTTGGCGTCACCCATTGTGACCTCCTTTTGATTTGTCTCGCTTGCAGTTGCCAGACCGCAAGCTGTTGTAACAAATCAAAAGGAGTTTTGCTGACATACTTATAGCTTTAAGCTTTACGGAACCCCCCGCCTAGCGGGGGGTTTTCTACATACAATAAAAAGCCCGCTGTATGCGGGCTTTTTATTTGAACACTACTTGGTGTACTGCTTGCGCCATTCATCCAAAAAGAGCAGGCAGGTCTCCATTTCGTCAAGAACTCCTGACCTGGCCCTGAGGGCCGTAACCACAGAATCAAAATCTGCATTCGGGCCAAGGCCCAAGCGCTCAACCGTACGCGACATGGTGGCGGCCAGGTCTGCCGCCAGTTCCGGCGTCAGATCAGGCGGTAAGGATTGCGCCAAAGAAGCCGCTGCAATAGCACCCCTTCCATTTTCATCGTGCGCCTGCCCCCCCACTCCAGCTTCAGGCCAGGGGCCCATACGCTCGGCGATAAACTCAAGCAGGGTTTGCATGCGGCGCGTATAGGTATGGTCGCGCAATACCCGCTCCTGTGCCCGCGCGGCATAGGAGATTCTTTCTTCCGGGTGCGCAAGAAAATAGTCAATCTTGGCATAAAATTCTTCAATCGTGCCAAAAGTAGCCAATTCACCCGGGGCAAACAGCTCGGGCAAGAGACTGCGCTCGTCCAGAAGTTGAAAAGCGTTCATTGCAGCCAGCTCAAATGTACGGGGATTAACAAAATCACCGCGGCTCACCAAATCCGTCGTATGCAGACTGGAATGCAGGTTGAGGTTCACCTTGGTGGCATTATAAATTTTTACGCTCTCTGCTGCATCGATGCGAGCGCCACCTCGTTGTACGTGGGCAGCCAGCAAGTTTTCGCCCTCCCAATCCGAACCCCAGATTTTGAAATTACGGCCTAGCAAGGGACGAAAAGCCAGTCTGCGGTTAGGATACCCGGCCCCAAGAAATCCAATATCTGCCCCATATTCCCGCCGTTCTTCGGAACTGAGATCAGTGGGTTTATGAAAATCTGGATGGGCTGCCATCGGCAGGTAGAGAAAATTGTTTTGCCCAATTTCTGCCAACTGGCTCATAAAAGGCTGCTTTTGAATAATGGCAAAAACGTCATACAGAGGCGCGTAAGCCCGCCAGTATTGAAATACCGTGTGGTCTTCCACAAACCACATGGCTGTGCGCACCCCGGCCCGCTTTAACCGCTGAAGAAGGCTGCGGCCCATCGGAGCCTGCGCCAAAGCCAGCACCAGATGCGGCTCCTGCGCCTGCACTTGCGCCCATACAGCCTGAGACACAACTTGCAGAAAGGAATTTTCCAGTTGCGCTGTTTGCGCTGGGGGTAAACCAAGCCCCTGCAATCCCGTAAAAGCCGGAAACATGAGCGGAGCCTCAAAGGTGCGCACACTGTGCCCCATTTCTTCCAAGGCACGAGCGCAGTATCTTCCTATGGGCAAAGAACCGCCATACATCGGTAAAACAACGAGAATTCTCAAAGAGGCAGAAAGCATCAGCATATTCTCCACATCAACAATATCTGTCAGGCGGCAGCATCCAGTCCACGTCGCGGCACAACCATTCGTCAAAAAGCCAGGTATTGCCTAAGCCGTCGTCATCGGTAAATTTCATTTTACTGAAAATATCGTCCATCTGTTCCAATGAGGACACGTTACAATAAGAGGCCAAAAATTCTCGCACCTGAGTGCGCTTGGCCGCATGCATGTCAGTTCCGGCCTCAAGACGCAACACTGCTCCCAGCGAATCAATATGACTTCGCCACAGTTGCAAACCATCAGGCAGCTTCACCCGCTTCGTTCCCTCTGTGAGAGCAAGAGTGAGGGAACGCAGCAACTCCTGACTGCGAAAAGGCTCAAGACAGGCCGTGTTATAGGGGCATGGAGCAGATTCCAGGCAAGGGACGCAATGGCGTTCAGCCTGCCAGATCAGATGCCCCTCCCCATAAGGGCCAGTTTCATGCGCAAAAGCTGAGGAGAGAAAAAAAGCCAGTACGGGCACGCCAAGATGCGCAGCAAGATGCATTGTTCCCGTATCAGGAGTAATCAGGGCATCCAGCCCTTTGACGGCGTCAACAAGTCCTGGCCAATCGGTCTTGCCACTCAGGTCTTCCACACGGTCCAGCATTTTTGCAGGCAGAAGCCGCTGAAGCCGATGGGCCACGTTCTTTTCTGCATTGGAGCCGAGCAGACGTACACGCGGTCCCCCCATAGCTGCAAAAGCTGTGCGTACAACCTCGGCCAGCACAGGTACCGGCAAGGAACGCCGCGATTCACGCCCGGCCAGAACCACGCCAATTCCCTCTCCACCTGGTGCAGCCACAGGATTTACTGCAGCTGGCGGCAAAGAGCCGGAAGCAAAATGAGCCCAAAAATCCACAAGATTAAGGGATGAAAGTACGCGCTGACGGGTCAGCTGCATGGCCATTCTGGCCCAGGGTGAGCGCCATATGCCATTTGTAACAGGCCTGTAGCCAACTACAATCTCTGGTTCAAACATGCGGCACAAGGCCGCTGTCAAACCAGAAAAATTGCAGTTATAGACGGCAGTAAAATCACTGTTTCGCCAGTCGGCCAATACCCGTATATTTTTTTCCAGAACATCATGTTCATGACAGTTGTGTAAAGCAAGGCTGTGCACAGTGGCAAAAGGGTAGATCAAGCGGGCAAGGCGTGCCAGCCCCGCGTCAACAGCCAGATGTACCTGCCCCTGTTGCGCAAGACCGCGCAATAACCGCCCGGTTTGCACCACATCTCCAAAACGGGCTGCCTGAATGACCAAAAAAGCCGCCATGTCCCTTCCCTGTTTTTACCGTAGGCATTTCGCTTGTCATTGACAGCAACTACGGCATCGCCGCGCCCGTCGCCAATATCAATCGATACTGGAAGGTACGGCAATAGACTTGCGGAAGCAAGAGCAAGGGACTTTGCAAAACCTTCTGCCTTCTGTACAATACCTCATCTCATATAGCCGCATCATGATGTATACCGGACTCCCACATGGAAACTTTCGCGCCTAAAACTACCCTGTACCCGCTCTTTCTTTCTCTCACCGGGCTGCATTGTCTGCTGGTGGGGCTGGGTCAGGTGGGGCAGCGCAAGTTGGCCGGGCTTCTGGCCTGTGATCCCGCTTCGGTGCTGGTGCTTGATCCGCATGCGTCGACGCAGCAGGACCCGACCTTGCTCAACATGCTGGATGATGGACGAGTGCGTCTTGAATACCGCATTTGCACGGCAGACGACATAGACGGCAAAGCTCTTGTGTTCGCTGCCACAGGAAGCGTCGCGGAAAACCAGCGTGTAGCGGCCTTGTGCCGCAGCCAGGGCGTGCTGTGCAACTGCGCCAGTGCCCCTGACGATGGAAGCTTCCATGTGCCAGCAGTGGCGCGCTGCGCTCCTTTGGCCGCTGCCCTGTCCACTGGAGGCGCTAGCCCTGCTCTTGCCCGGCGCTGGAAGGATGAATTGACCCAATGGCTGGTACCACGCGCCCGAATGGCCGCCCTTATGGGCAGACTGCGCCCAATGGTTCTTGCCTTGAATGCCGAGACAGTGCACAATACAAAGTTGTTCCGAAAGCTTACAGCTTCGCCCCTGCAGCAATGGCTGGAGGACGGAGATTTAGAAAACTGCCGCCAGTGGTTGCTGGCGGAACTGCCGTCGGAACTGCACGCTCATATAGCGGAGTTACTTTATGATCTCCCCTGAATTTTCCACTGGCGTCACGCTGCTGCTCTACGGACTGGCAAGTGCGTCTGGTATTGCAGGCATGGTGGCGCGCAGCCCGTTCTGGCGGCGGACTTGCTGCTGCCTTGCCGCCGCAGGCTTTGTCTTTCAAACCATCAGCCTTGCTACAGGCTTTCATAAAGCTCTGCCGAACGGTCTGAGCCTTGGGGCCTATCTGCAGCTTATGGCGTGGTTTGTCGTTTTGTGCGGCCTTGCGTCTTGGGCCAAGTTTCGGCAGGAAGCCCCGCTTATTTTTGCGTCCCCACTGGGGCTTATGCTTTTTGCCATGTCTGCTCCCTACCTTCAGGCGGTGGTACAGGTGCCGCCCCATCTTAAAGCGTCTTTTTACGCCTTGCATATTGGCACGCTTTTTCTCAGCCTCGCCTTGATGGCATTGGCTTTTGCTGCGGGCGCCTTGTTCATTTTTTTGGAGGCGCGCATAAAGAGCAAGCAGTACATGAAAGGTTTCTGGCAAGATATGCCTGCCCTTGCCATGCTTGACAAAATCAATGCTTTTGCCACGATAGTTGCCTATCCCTTGTATACACTAGGCATTCTGTCTGGCCTTATATGGGCCAAACCCGTTTTTGGGGCCACTGTTACAGGTGACCCCAAAGAAGTTATCAGCATCGTCATCTGGCTGATGTTTTCTGTGTTGTTCAACAACAGGCTCACCAAGGGCTGGCGTGGACGAAAGCCCGCGCGATTGGCTGTTTTCATATTTATACTCTGTCTTTTCTCAATCATTGTGGTGAACACCTTTATGGAAACTCACCACGCATTCATCCGGCGCT
Source organism: Desulfovibrio intestinalis (assembly GCF_014202345.1). Classification (NCBI taxonomy): domain Bacteria; kingdom Pseudomonadati; phylum Thermodesulfobacteriota; class Desulfovibrionia; order Desulfovibrionales; family Desulfovibrionaceae; genus Desulfovibrio; species Desulfovibrio intestinalis. Next base: position 84,145 of record NZ_JACHGO010000005.1, on the reverse strand, counting down.
GACTCGGGCATAATTATGGACTGTGATATTTTTCTTGTTGGCCTGAATCACCGCACAGCCGGGGTAGACGTACGCGAACGCTTCGCCCTGGCCAATCATTGCGATGAAGAACATTGGGCGTTTCCATGTACGGACGCGGTTAACGAAAGTGTTATACTCTCGACCTGTAATCGCGTTGAGGTTCTTGCCTCGGGAACTGGCGACGTAGCTGAACAGGTGTTGCGCAGTTGGGCGCGGGCAAGGGGTACAGCAATTGAAGACCTCAAGCCTTACGTCTATGTGCATAAAAACCTTGAGGCGGTACGGCATCTTTTTTCAGTGGCTTCAAGCCTGGATTCTATGGTCCTGGGCGAACCACAAATCCTTGGGCAGTTAAAAACTGCCTATCGCAACGCAGTTAAAAGCCGTGCTACAGGAGTCATCCTTAACAGATTGCTGCACAAGGCTTTCTCTGTAGCCAAAAGGGTGCGCACTGAAACTGCCGTAGCGTCCAGTGCTGTTTCCATCAGTTACGCCGCCGTGGAGCTTGCCAAACGCATTTTTGGCGACATGCGCGAACACAAGGCTATGCTGGTCGGAGCCGGTGAAATGGCTGAACTTGCGGCTATGCACCTGCTTCAGTCGGGCATTAACGAAATCATTGTGGCTAACCGCACCCTCGTGCGGGGGCAAGAATTGGCCAAGCAGTTTAATGGACGCGCCATTCCCTTTGAGCAAATGCCGCATTATTTGCTGGACGTGGATATCATCATCACCTCCACAGGCTCTCAGGAACCCATTATTCGTGCCCGTGATATCCGCGCTGCGCTCAAAGCCCGTAAAAACAGGCCCATGTTCTTTATCGACATTGCAGTGCCCCGCGACATAGACCCTGATGTTAATGGTTTGGACAACGTCTATCTCTATGACATTGATGACCTCAGGGAAGTTGTTGAAGAAAATCTGGCCACTCGCAGAGATGAAGCAGCTAAAGCCGCAGAAATCGTTAACGAGGAAGTGACATATTTTTCTAAGTGGCTCGCCAGTTTGGACATGCAGCCCACCATCGTGGATCTGATCAAAAAAAGCCAAAGTATTGCAGAAGAAGAACTGGCCAAGACACTCAAACGGCTTGGTCCGGTGGACGAAAATACCCGCGTGGCCCTGGAAGCTATGGCCAACTCCTTGGTACGCAAGCTGAACCACGACCCCATCATGTTTCTAAAACACGGCGGCATGTCGCAGGAAGGCAACGGCCCGCGTATCAGTATCATGCGGCGTATATTCAACCTCGACAAAACAGGCTGTATTTATTCGGAGGAAAGCTGATGCGCTGGTATGGCATTGATGATCTTAGCCCCGAGGACATGTCCAAAATAGTGGCCGCGCTTAAGGATATGGGGCTTGAATCTGGAATGGACGGCCTGTATTGGCTGCCCGCACCTGCGGAAATGCTGTCTCCCATCCAGAAAGAGCATGTGCAAAGTTGCGGTCCGCACGTGTTCGGCCTCGAAATTGAAGAAGATTCCCTGCGAATGGAATTGCTGGTCAGGGCCAAAAACCGCATGCGGTGCGATTGCGTGCATTATGCCACCCCTGAGTTACGTGCCCACATGATCGCTTGGCTGGAACAGATGCTGACTGACCTTGGCATTGTCATCTAGTCCGGCCCCAGACAACTTTCAAATGCCCGCGTAAGCGGCCCTTATCAAGACCGTGTGGTCAGCCTCATCAGCAGCCCGAATTGAATTGGCGGTATTCTGCCCTCATCGGCCAGAACGGCGCATCGCTGCACACAATCAGGGCCACAGCATGACACAAATACCAAGTCTGCAAAACCTTCCCAGAACCTCTGCCCTTCTTTGTCTTGAAGTTGAGCGCTTTTGTCTGCGCCAGCTGGGCTTGACGCGCGGTTCACATCTTGTGGTGGCGATCTCGGGGGGGGCTGACTCTACAGCTCTAGCCCTTATTCTTTCCCTGCTTGCTCCACGGTTGGATCTGCACCTTTCAGCTCTCAGCATTAACCACGGCCTGAGGCCCGAAGCAGAAGATGATGCGTCTCACGCGCAAGCTGTCTGCCATGCTTTGGGCATACAGTGCTCTGTACGCAAAGCAGATGTAAAAGGCTTTGCGGCTAAACATCATATGGGTGAAGAAGAGGCAGGACGTTCCATTCGCTACTCCTTGCTGGAAAAAGAACGGCTCACGCAGCATGCCCACTTTATAGCCTTGGGGCACCATCGTGAAGATCTCAGCGAAGATGTGCTGTTACGCTTGATTCGTGGCGCTGGCTGGCCTTCTCTTGGGGGCATGCCCGCCAGAGATGATAAACGTCATCTTCTGCGCCCGCTATTGACCTGCTGCCCAGACGATCTGAAACAGCTACTGATGCAATGCGAACTCAGCTGGCATGAAGACGCAAGCAACCAGAGTACGCAATATCGCCGGAACAGGCTGCGGCTTCAGGTTTTACCGCTGCTGCGGGCGGAAAATCCCGCGCTGGACCGCAGCATGGGACATATGTGGCAACTTGCCGGAATGGACAGGGATTATTGGGAAAAACTTCTTAATGACGCGCTGTTAGCTCACCCCTGGCAGGAAATAAAACAGGAACAGAAGGAATGCCCTGCAACTGGTAAATCCATACTCCTGCCCCGTTCGCTATTGCGCGCTCTGCATCCGGCAGCCCGGCTACGTCTTTATATGCGAGCTGTGCAACATTTGTGTGCAGGCGGTTTACCTTCTGCTGATGCTGCAACTTCAGCGTTGCCGCAACCAGCGCCATCTTCCCAAGGCAGGGCAAGCACCCTGCTGGCTTTGGATGAAGCACTCATGCAAGGACGCGGTAATAGCCGTTTTCAACTGCCTGGCGGTTTTGAAGCGTACCTCAAGGGAGGCGCTATTACCTTTAGCCAACCTGTCTCATAGTATCCGCTACGCCTGCCACCTACCGCTTCCTGCAAGTGCTTTGCTTTTACATTGTCTATCCTGCCATACATCCACAACGCCACCGCTCTGATTTTTAACATCAAAAAACGCCTATCAATCAAAAACGAGAAAAAGAGGCCACCTTCGATCTCTTTTCCTCGTAATCAGTATGATCCAGAAGCTTTTCTATTTCTGCTTTGCCAGTTCGACGATGGCCTCGGCGATATTTTTGGTGCGAAGTCCAACCAGTTCGCGCAAGCGCAACTGGCTGCCGTGCTCCACAAAGCTGTCGGGCAATCCCAAGCGTTTGATTTTCTGCCCGTGCATGAGGCCGTTATCTGCATAGAACTCCAGCACTGCTGAAGCAAAGCCACCGGCCAGCACACCTTCTTCCACGAAAAGAATACGGTCAAAGCGGCGGGCAATGGTGGCAAGTTGTTCCTGAGGCAAAGGCTTGAGCCATATGGGATCAAAAACCAGCGGGCGGATACCAAGAACCTGCTCAGCTTGCGCAGCTGCCTCAAGCGCAGGATGAACCCGGCTGCCCACAGCGACAATTGCAATGCCCTCACCGTCTTGAAGTACTTCGCCTCTGCCGGGAGTCAAAAGACGCGGCAAGCCATCCAGCGGAACGCCAAATCCTGCTCCCCTCGGGTAACGCAAAGCGCAGGGGCCGTCGTGGTTGAGCGACGTATACAAACAGTGGCGCAACATGTCTTCATCACGAGGAGACAGCAGGCTTATCTGTGGAATATGCCGCAAGTAAGCGATGTCAAAAGCGCCATGATGGGTGGCCCCGTCTTCTCCCACAAGCCCGGCGCGGTCCACGCAAAGGGTGACAGGCAGATTCTGGATACAGACATCGTGCACCACCTGATCGTAAGACCGCTGAAGGAAGGTGGAATAAATGGCCAAAGCAGGACGGTAACCCTGGCTGGCAAGGCCGGCTGCAAACGTTACTGCATGTTGCTCACAGATGCCCACGTCCACAAACCGATCTGGAAAGCGCTCCCTAAAGCTGTCGGTTCCGGTTCCTTCCGGCATGGCAGCAGTGATGGCGATAATTCTCTTGTCTTTTTCAGCCAGTTCCACAAGGGTTTTACTGAATATACCTGTAAAGGACGGCACCTTGGCTGTAGACTGAACAGGTTGTCCCGTTTCTGGGGTGAATAGGCCAACACCGTGATATAGCGTTGGATTTTTTTCTGCAGGCGCGTAGCCTTTACCCTTTTGGGTGCGTACATGCAGCAGCACCGGGCCGTCTTCCACAGCCGCAGCCATTTGTAAATGACGGCGCAAGCTCCCGAGATCGTGCCCGTCTACAGGGCCGATGTAGTTGAAACGAAAAGCTTCAAACAACATGCCGGGGGTGAAAAACGACTTGAAGCTCCACTCACCGCGCATGGCGTAAACGGCCAGTTTTTGACCAATGCGGGGTATGGACCGCAAAAAGTTGAGCACTTCCTTGCGGGTTTGCCGTACCCAGCGCCGCGACAGGGTGCGGCTCAGGAATAATGAAAGCGCTCCCACGTTTGGCGAAATGGACATTTCATTGTCGTTGAGCACCACAATGAGCCGCCTCCCCATATGCCCGGCCAGATTGAGGCCTTCAAAGGCTTCACCGGCAGTCAGGGAGCCGTCACCAATAACGGCAATCACATGATGCCTGAGCCCGGAAAGATCGCGGGCCAATGCCATGCCCAAAGCAGCGGATATGGACGTGGAGGAATGCCCTACGCCAAAGTGGTCGTAAGGGCTTTCAGCCATACGCGGAAAGCCCGAAATCCCACCAAAGGTGCGCAAGGTATCAAACTGGCGAGCTCGGCCTGTGAGAAGCTTGTGGGCATATGCCTGATGCCCCACATCCCACACGAGCTTGTCTTTTTCAATATTGAAAGTTGAAAGAAGAGCCAGCGTCAGCTCCACCACCCCCAACGAAGGGGCAAGGTGCCCGCCAGTACGCGAAACCACCTCGATAATCCGCTGGCGCACTTCTGCGGCCAACAGCTCAAGCTGGGGCTCGCTCATTTCACCCAATTGTGAAGGGCGCTCAATGCTGTCCAAAAGCGAAACATAAGGTTCAGCTTGAAGAACATCTTGCAAAAGAGCTTGCTCTACAGGGGCTGTTTCGGCCCTGTCCGGTTTTTGCCCATCCGCGCCTAAATCAGCAGGCGTTGGCATTTTGGGAGCATCAAACATATCAGGCCGCCCTATTGACCGTATACTCGGCCAGAGCAAGTAAAAACTCCGCTTCCGGGCCGCTGAACGCGGCAAGAGCGGCCTTGGCAACTTCGGCTTGATCCTGCGCCAGGGCGCGGCTCTTCTCGAGTCCCAGCAAAGCAGGATAGGTCTTTTTGCCCTGAACCACATCGCTGCCCACAGGCTTGCCAAGCGTGGCGGTATCCGCCACCACATCAAGAATATCGTCGGCGATCTGGAAGGCAACGCCCAAGGCTGCGCCGTAAGAGCCGATAGCTGCCAGCTCTTCGTCGGAAGCCCCGGCCAGCATGGCTCCGCACACGCAGGATGCCCGCAGTAGCGCGCCAGTCTTCATTGCGTGGATGCCTTTCAGCTCTTCAAGGGCTATATCGGCTTTTCCGGTAAATATCATGTCCCATTCCTGCCCGCCCACCATGCCTGAAGAGCCAGCAGCAAGCGCCAGCTCGCCAACGGCACGCAATACACGCGGCGGAGCCAACGGGCTGCGGCACATCATCAAAAAAGCATCTGTCAGCAGACCGTCACCGGCAAGTATGGCAGTAGCTTCGTCAAAAGCCTTGTGGTTTGAAGGCTTGCCACGCCGCAAATCGTCATCGTCCATAGCCGGAAGGTCATCGTGCACCAAAGAATAGGTGTGAATCATTTCAATGGCCGATGCAAAGGGCAGAGTGTCTTGCAGGGGCAGCCCGCACATGGCCGCCGTGCTCAAACAGAGCACAGGGCGCAAACGTTTGCCACCAGCCTGAAGGCTGTACTGCATGGAATCCTTGAGACGTTGTGGAATGGGACGCCCGTCAAAACAGGTGGCAAGATAGGACTCCACCATTTGCCCGCGTTCGCGCAAAAGTTCCTTCATCCGGGGTACTGGCATCATCACCTGTTGAGCCTCCTACGCTTCCTCGGCTTCTTCAGCTTCATCATCGGGATATGAACTAAAACCCTCATCAGTCCGAATACCTTGACCCTGCATGGGGCGGGCCTGATCGTCCTGCCACACTTCAAGCTCGTGGCGCGCCTTGTCGAGTTGCTGGCGGCAATAACGCGCGCACCCCGCTCCTTCCTTATACAAGGCCATACCTTTTTCCAAAGGCAGATCGCCAGATTCCAACGCGGCTACAATTTCTTGAAGCCGGGCCAGTTTTTTTTCAAATTGATTTTCTGTTTTGGCGCTCATGCTGTCTACTTTCCCTTTTTGGGGGCTTTAGAAGGCTGATTCGCACTGCTTGGAGCCTTTTTCTCGCTACTTTCGGCAGCAGGAATAAAAGGCTGCGGATCAACCGATACCCCCTGCACCAGAAGTGAAAGATGCAAATGTGGCCCGGTGACGCGGCCCGTAGCCCCGACCAGACCAATCACATCCCCCTTGCGTACAACCTGGTCTTTTTCAACCAGAACTTTAGACATATGCAGGTAGGCGGTAAAGACCCCTTCGCCGTGATTGATGTACACCACATTGCCCGAGAAGTACAAATTGCCTGTCAAAGCCACCTTGCCATCTGCACAGGCCAAAATGGGTGTTCCTTCTGCACCCCTTAAGTCCAACCCTCTGTGCAGGCCACGAGGTTGCCCGTTAAACACCCGCTTGAGTCCGAAGAGACTAGAAACGTCGCCAGACACTGGCCTTTCAAAAGGCAGGGTCCACTGACGTTCAGGCGAATACTGGGCAAGAGTTTTGCGTACAAGCTCCCTGTCGGCCTTTATGCGCTCCATCTGCGCCGCAGGAGGATCAACATACTTTTTGTCCACTGTAAGTTGCTGAACCGGGCGGTCCTTGTTGTAAAGACCTATATTTTGCGTAGCAGCCTGCCCTGCGGCCACGGGCTTTTTGCCGCCCGTTTGACCAGTTATGGGCGCTACGGCAAGGGTAAGGTCATTTTCTTTGGCATCTAAAGGCACGGGTAACAATATGACGGCCTGCCATTTTTTTTCTGCACCAGTGGATGCTTCACCAGCATAAGCAGTGGCCGCGTAATTTTTGCCCATCCATTTGAAGCTGAAGCTCTGCACTGGTTCGTTACTGACTGCCAGAGCAACAAATGCATCGCCGCGAGCTACTGTGGCAGGGGCTTCAAGGCTGACCTGAGGAGCCGCAAAGGCCGGGCTTCCACCCAGTGCTGCCATAAGCAACAGAGAAAAACATGCCAGAATCAAGGGCAGTATGAGAGTTGGCATCCCCCCCCGATTTGTCTTGATCCTATGAGGACATAGCCTTTTTCTGCTTAAAAAATGTATCATGATTTTTCTCGCTTTCGATTCTTGGCGCATTGCACGCTGCTTACTATGGCAGCCAGGCTGCCATCAGCCAGACGTACTTCAATCTTCGCCCCAGGTGAAGTCTGGTCCACCGAACGCACAAGGCCAGCGGATGTGCTGACCAGCGCATAACCACGCGTAAGGGGCATGAGCGGGTCTCGCGCTTCCAGCGCCATGCTCAGGGCGTCAAAACGCCACAACTGCTCGGCCACATAGGTACGGGCCGTACTTTGCCAACGCAAAATACCGTGTTGCAGCGCGCGTTCTTTGTCTGCAACAAGCCGGGGAAGCGCTGCTTGCAGACGGGCAGTGAGCTGCTCCAGCCTTGTATTGAAAATATCCAACTTTTCTGAGCCCAAAGCACTACGCAGAGCGCGCTCAAGCGAATCTGCCTTTTGCAGTTTGCCATCCAGCCAATGACGGCCAGCCCTGTCCAAGGCCGCCTCCAACGAAGCAAGGCGCTCATAAAGACGTTCGTGGTGGCGCTGCGGCGAAAACCAGGCAAGAGCTTTTTCACATTCACGCAGACCTTGTCCTGCCATTTCAAGGCGTCGCTCCATAGCACGGCGCAAGGCTGACCATGTTTCATCCACACGCTGATGAAGCTCTGCACGCAATGGCCAAAGCAATTGGGCGGCATGGCTTGGCGTTGCGGCGCGCATATCGGCGGTCATGTCTGCCAGGGTAACGTCAACCTCGTGCCCAATACCTGCCAGCACGGGCAAACGGGACTCAAATACGGCTTGGGCCACGCTTTCTTCGTTGAAGGCCCACAGGTCTTCCAAGGAACCGCCCCCGCGCACGAGCACAATGGCTTGCGCCCAATTTTGGGCATTGGCTTCTGCCAGTGCGCGAGTGATGGACGGAGCAGCCTCTGCCCCTTGCACCAGCGTAGGAAACAAACGGATGCGTGAACCACTGCCGCGCATGCGGGCCAATTCAAGAAAATCGTGAATGGCCGCCCCGGTGGGTGAAGTAATCAAGGCAATGCGCTGTGGATCACGGGGCAATGCCCGCTTTCTCTCCTGACTGAAATACCCCAACCCGGCCAGTTTGCGTTTGCTTTCTTCAAATGCCTGAGCCAACAAGCCTTCGCCAGCGGGCTGCACCAGTTCCACGGCAAGCTGATACTGCCCCCGTGGCGCATACACGCTGATGCGCCCCGCGCAAAGAACGTCCAGTCCATTGCGCAAAAGCTCAAGAGGAGACGGCCGTGGCTTGTCAAAAACCTCACCCGTGAGCGGGTCGAACGATTGGTCAGTCTGCCGCTGCATGTGCCGGAACCAGACGCACTGCAACTGTGCGTCCTGATCCTTGAGGCTGAAATAGACGTGCCCTGAGCCGGGACGGGAAAAATTGGTCACTTCGCCCCGTACCCAAACAAAGGGAAAGCGCCCCTCAAGGCTCTTGCGCAGCTGCTCTGTAAGCTCGCGAACTGTCAGTATGGCTTCCTGCATCGTGCTCTATAGCCTCTTGCGCGTCATAAAAAAGGCGACCCAGGGGCAAACTCCGCCCTGAGTCGCCCAGACATTACACAATGCTGCTTGGCGTGAACATTACAAAGAGCCGCACCAAGCAGCCACTTCAAACCAAAAACATATTAGCGGTCAGCCCAACCCTGCCGGACTTTTTCAATCCAGGCTGCAAAGTCCTGCTCAAGGTTGTCAGCGGAAAGTTCGCCCTTCTCACCCGTACGGCGGTCCTTGCATTCCACGATACCGCGGGCAAGCCCCTTGCCGCCCACCACAATCTGTGTGGGAATACCAAGCAGGTCGGCATCTTTGAACTTGACGCCGGGACGCTCTTCACGGTCGTCCATCAGCACTTCCACGCCCCTGCCTTGCAGCATGGTATACATTTCTTCAACCTTTGCATTAACTTCTTCACTGCGGGGATCAAGGTTAAGCAAAATGCACTCAAAGGGAGCCACTGGCGGCGGGAAGACAATGCCGTTTTCATCGTGATTCTGCTCAATGGCAGCTGCGGCCACGCGGGAAACGCCAATACCGTAGCAGCCCATAATCATCGTCTGTTCCTTGCCATTTTCGTCAAGGAACACGGCGTGCATTGCTTCGCTATACTTCACGCCCAGCATGAAGATATGCCCCACCTCAATGCCTCTGGTCAGCTCCATACGGCCGCCGCAACGGGGGCATTGATCCTCAGGGGTAATGGTGCGCAAGTCGCCCCAGGCAGTCACTGCAGCATCACGCTTGAGATCCACATGCTTGATATGGGCATCGGCTGCATTGGCGCCAACCACATAGGCCGTGCCGCCCTGAAGTTCGGCATCAGCATAAATGGGCACGCCAAGCTTCACGGGACCGGCAAAGCCAACAGGAGCACCAGTTACGGCCTGCACTGTGGCTGCATCGGCAAGTTCAACTTCCTGCACTTTCATGAGGTTTTTGAGCTTGATGTCGTTCACTTCGCGGTCGCCACGCACCAGCACGGCCACAGTCTGGCCGTCAGCCTTAAAAAGCATGGTCTTGACTATGCTGCTTGCGGGCACACCAAGCATGGTCGCCACTTCTTCTACGCTGTGCGCGCCCGGCGTGGCGATTTCTTCCATAGCCGGGCAAGCCGCTGTAGCGGGTTGGCCCTTCCACACGACTTCAGCTCTTTCAACGTTGGCGGCATATTCGCACTCGTGACAGAAAGCAATGGTGTCTTCGCCAGTGTCGGCAAGCACCATAAATTCATGCGAAAAATTTCCGCCAATGGAGCCCGTGTCGGCTTCCACCGCGCGGAAGCGCAGACCAAGGCGGCGGAATATGCGCATATAGGCGTCATACATAGCCTTATAGCTTTTTTCCGCGCCTTCGGTATTGGCGTCAAACGAATAACCATCCTTCATGACAAATTCACGCCCACGCATAAGGCCGAAGCGCGGACGGATTTCATCACGAAACTTGGTCTGCACCTGGTACAGACGCACAGGCAATTGGCGGTAGGAGCGCACTTCACCGCGCACGAGGTCGGTAATGACTTCTTCGTGCGTGGGTCCAAGGCAGTATTCGCGCTCGTTACGGTCTTTAAAACGCAAAAGTTCCTTGCCGTAGTGTTCCCAGCGGCCTGTTTCTTTCCAAAGGTCGGCGGGCTGAACCATCGGCATGAGCAGTTCGCGAAAATCGGCTTTTTCCATTTCTTCGCGCACAATACGGCCAATTTTTTCAATCACTCGCAGCCCGAGGGGCAAGTAGACATACAGCCCTGACGTAAGCCGACGAACCATGCCCGCCCGCAACAGGAGCTTGTGGCTGACCACTTCCGCATCGGCCGGAGATTCCTTGAGCGTAGGAATATAGCAGGAGCTGAAACGCATTAGATGTTTTCCTTTTCGTTAAGCAGTGATTGCAATTCTTCCATAAAAGCAGCCAGCAAGGCGCTCTGCCCCTTAACGGAGCGAACGATTTCTCCCTTGCGGAAAATAATGCCCTTGTCACGGCCCCCGGCCACGCCAAGATCAGCTTCGCGGGCCTCGCCGGGCCCATTAACCACACAGCCCATAACGGCGATTTTTATATCGGCGGTGGATGTGGCCAAACGCTCTTCAACAGCACGTGCCAGAGAAAAAAGGTCTATTTCAGTTCTTCCGCAGGTCGGGCAGGAAATGATCTCCGGCCCGCGAGAGCGCAAACCGAGGGCGCGCAAAATCTCCCAGGCCACGGTCACTTCTTCGGCAGGATCAGCAGTGAGGGAGACGCGCAGCGTATCGCCAATGCCTTCATGCAGCAGAATCCCCAGCCCCACAGCGGATTTTACCGTGCCGCGCATAAGTCCGCCAGCTTCGGTAATGCCAATATGAGCAGGATAATCGCAGGCTTTGGCCAGCAACCTGTAGGCTGTGATGGTGTCCATCACAGACGAAGATTTGAGCGAAATCTTCGTATCGTAAAAACCGCGCGCCTCAAGCAGGCGCACATGGCCGAGGGCGCTTTCCACCAGAGCTTCGGGACAAGGATTGCCGTACTTGCGCAGCAGGTCTTTTTCAACTGAACCGGAATTGACCCCCACGCGGATAACCGCGCTATGCGCCTTGGCCGCGTCTACAACCGTGTCTACATGGGCCTTGGGGCCAATATTCCCAGGGTTGATGCGCAAGCCCTCGAAGCCTGCCTCCAGAGCGCCTACTGCAAGGCGATGATCAAAGTGAATATCAGCAATAAGGGGCAACGACGTACCAGCGCGAATGGCAGGCAAAGCGGCCACAGCAGCTTCATCAGGCACGGCCAGCCGCACCATTTCACAACCCCGCGCCGCCAGTCTGCCAATTTGTTCCAGCGTGGCCGCAGGATCGCGGGTGTCTGTGTTGGTCATACTCTGAACCACAACGGGCGCACCGCCGCCCACAGTCACGCTGCCAAGGCGTATCGCTCTGGTGCTTTTGCGCATGCCTTCTCCCAATAAATAAAGCTTGGCGGCGCTGTGTCGCCATATACTGTTAAGGGCGTCTTGTATGCTATTTCCGATCACAAGCCAAGTATGCAGCCAATTATGCCGCTGGAACGTGTTTTGCATATTTTTTCAGGAAGACAAGGGGCAGATAAATGCTCTTTTTCTATCCATGTACTGAAGTTTATCGCTCAGAAGCCGATAAGTACAACAGAACACTACTGAGGTTATTATGCACGGGTTATTGCGTCTCCTACTTATATGCTTCCTTGCGTTGCCCCTGATGCCCGGCTGCTCTAAAGCACCGGCTACCGCTAATGATCCCGGCTATATTGACGCCGTGGAATTGAAGCTTAAATTTCGTGAACTGGCTGACCAGATGCTCGCTACCATGCCCAATGACGCGTTGCAGGGTGTTATTGCCATGCCCACGTCTTTTGTGGATGAAAACAATACGTCCCGATCTTCTCCGTTGGGCAGACTTATGGGCGAAGCGATGTTTTACGAATTCAATCAGCGTGGGTTTCCTTCACGCGAGTATCGCCTGACAGGAAATATCACCGTGGTGGGTGGACGTGACGACCTGGCCCTCATTGAAAATGCCGTCATTCCAGCAGGTCAGAAATGGGCCGCTTTGGTAGTGGGCACATATTATGTGGATAAGGATGCCACCTTCGTCAATGCCCGCCTGGTTCGTGCCACGGACGGGCTTGTTATGCGCACAGGGCAACTTGTGTTGGTGAATACTCCCATTGTGGCCCGTATGGGCAAAACAGACCCGCCAGCGCCCAAACCTGCCCCAGTGCAGAATACCAGTTCAAGCGTGGCTTCGGCTTCATCGGCAAAGCCCTCCGGGCAGCGTGGAGGCCTCTATCCTTCGCTCTATACCCCGGCCAACTCCATCACCAGCGGCAGCGTTAACATCAAACAGGGCAAATAATGCCGGATGCAGTCATGTGCTCTACCCTACGCTTTACAGTAATTGTTTTTCTTGCTTTGGCAGCAGGGCCTGCCCTGACTTTAAGCTCACACGGACTGCGGGCCACTGCCCAGAATATTTCTTCGTATGACGGTGCGCCAACCCAAGCTACGCGCACGGCCAAATCGACCAATCAAGGGCCGGATATCAGCGCGAAATATTTGAAACAGGCCCGCGCGTACCGCGATCAGGGGCGTTACGAACTGGCCCGCCAGTCTTATGCTCAGGCTCTTTCCACTTGCCGCTCTGCCGAGGAGCTGGCTGTTATTGAAAAAGAAATGGGCGGCATTGAACTTTTGCTGCGCACCATGCGTTGAGGACCATCATGAGCCGTTTTATTACCGTTCTTCTCGTTCTGGTGGCACTGCTTTTGCCACTCACTGCCGCAGCCGCTGGCAACGTGCCTACTGCGGCCACAAGAATAGCCCGCCAGCTGGACGAGCAGTTAATGATGCGCTACGCCGGAACTGACCCACAGGTAAGTAAAAAAGAACAACAGGCTGTGGCTCGCGCCAATATAATGATTATGGGCACCACCCCTGCCAATCTTAACGATCTGAATGAAGCTTCGCCCCTGGCGCGGCAGATGATGGAAGAAGTATCGCGCTGGCTCATCAATGCCGGCTATCGTTTTCAGGAATTGCGCAAGGGCCGTGACATCTATTTTGACAGAAAAAAGGGTGAATTTATTCTCACCCGCGACGTTAACCGTCTGGCCAGCAGAGTGGGAACCAGTCAGGCAATTATGGCTGGCACCTATGTTGTCAGTGGCGAACAGGTACGGTTCAACATCCGGCTGATACACACCACCAGCAATGAAGTTCTGGCTATGGGCTCGGGAACAGTGCCCATTACCGATGATCTTTTGCCGCTCCTGCGTGATCCGTCCCCCGGCGGCAAGGGAGGAGTCACTCCTACTGTGAACACTCGATTGCAGTAAGTTTTCTTGCTTCCGCTACACTTTCTGTCTATAACAGGCCCGGCTTGGTACACGCTGCCGGGCTTTCAAGCCTTAATATTTCGCTGCGCGGGTCTCTAACAGCCCGCGCGGCTTCGTTATTCCTTTCAATGCAAGAGCGCTTGCCGCAATTCAGGAGAAAGCATGGCCCTTAGCATAGGTATCGTCGGTCTGCCCAACGTGGGCAAGTCCACCCTTTTCAATGCCCTTACCAAGGCCCAAAACGCCCAGGCCGCCAACTATCCGTTCTGCACCATCGAGCCCAACAAGGCTACGGTAGCAGTACCCGACAAGCGCTTGCAGGACTTGACCAACAAGGCCAAACCGCAAAAAACCATCAATGCCAGCGTGGATTTTATTGATATTGCCGGGCTTGTCAGAGGCGCCAGCAAAGGCGAAGGACTTGGCAACCAGTTTTTGGGCAACATTCGCGAATGTGCGGCCATTGTGCATGTGGTGCGCTGTTTTGAAGATGAAAACATCACTCATGTGGACGGCAACGTTGATCCCCTGCGCGATGTAGACACCATCGAAACCGAACTTTTGCTGTCAGACCTGCAAAGCGTTGAAAAACGCTTGGAACGCCTGCAAAAGATGGCCAAGACCAACAAGGATGCCAAGGCGACGGCAGAAATCATGCAGACCCTGCTGGCCCATCTGAATGACGGCAACGCTGCACGCAATTTTTCTCTGCCCGACAGCAACGAAGCCTTTATGACTTCCTGGCGCGAACTGGGCCTGCTGACAGCCAAGCCCGTTATTTATTGTGCCAACGTGGATGAAACTGCTGTGGCCGATGGCAATGCGTTTGTAGAAACACTTAAAGCATTCGCCGCTGAACGCCATGCGGGCTTTGCCTGTATTTGCGCCAAACTTGAAGAAGAATTGCAAGGCCTCTCCGATGCGGAGCAGGCAGAAATGCTGTCTTCCTACGGTATTGACGAAAGCGGCCTTGTGCGCATCATCCGCACTGGCTACGAAACTCTTGGTTTGTGCAGCTACTTTACGGTAGGCCCCCAGGAAGTGCGCGCCTGGACCATCCACGTTGGCTGGAAGGCCCCTCAGGCAGCCGGAGTTATTCACACCGACTTTGAACGTGGATTCATTCGTGCCGAAGTCATCTCCTATAATGACTATATGAGCCACGAGAATGAAGCTGCATGTCGTGCCAGCGGAGTGTTGCGCGTTGAAGGCAAGGAATATGTGGTCAAAGACGGAGACGTCGTACACTTCTTGTTCAACGTCTAGAACAGGTCAACTCTGAGTTATCATTACGCTGAAAAACGCAATTTTCGGCGTAATCCGCACAGTGTTGCGGCGTGCTGCACTCTTGTGCAGCATTAGAGCTTTAAGTTTTTTAAGTTAACATGCTCTAAATCCAGGCATTCTGCCTGTGCAGGGCACACAGTGCTTTAGCAAATGCCCTTTAGGCCCTACTGGCTTGCGAGCAAAGACCGCGCCTCTTCCAGTTACTTGAATTGAAAAGCCCTCCCGACACAGTCGAGAGGGCTTTTTGTTCAACTTGGGTATTGAGTTTATGCTCTCTTCATATGCTCTATGAGCTCCACCAGACTATGTGCCTGCTTGCGCAGAGCTTCCAGCTCAGTCATGGCCAGCTGCATGGATTCTGCCGTGGTGGCGGCAATATGATTCACGTCAGCGATGGACCTATTGATTTCCTCGCTGGTGGCAGACTGCTGCTCACTGGCAGTTGCGATAGCCCGCACTTCGTCGGCGGTTTGATCCACCATACCCACTATTTCCTGAAGAGCTTCACCGGATTTGTTGGAAAAATCCGTTGCCGTGGCGATATTGCGCACAGCAAGGTCAACCTCATTGATACTCTGTGAAGCGCTTTGCTGAATAGAGGCAATGGCGTTGCCCACATCAATGGTTGAGGTCATAGTTTTTTCAGCCAACTTGCGTACTTCGTCGGCTACCACGGCGAAGCCTCGTCCTGCATCGCCAGCTCTGGCGGCTTCAATGGCCGCGTTGAGCGCCAACAGGTTGGTCTGGTCAGCAATATCAGAAATGACGCTCATAATCTGGCTGATGGCCTTGGCATGCTCGTCAAGCTGCGTCATGCCACCCTTAAGCGCCAGAGATTGCCGCTGTACTTCCTGTATGCCGCTTACGGCTTTGGATACGACTTCGGAGCCAGCCTGAGCCTTCAGCTTGGCAGAAGCAGAAACGTCTGCCGCTCCCCCTGCATTTTTAGCCACCTCAAGCACGGTAGAATTCATTTCTTCCATAGCAGTAGCGGTTTCAGCCAGTCTGGAAACAGCATGACTTAACGCGCCGCCAGTATTGTCTACCTGCTCGGCAATGTCGTTGATGGAGGAGTTAAGGCTTTCAACCACACCTTCAATTTGGGCGGCGGCACTTACCATGCCATCTCGCTTGGCTATTTCAGCCTGGGCTTGAGCCTGTTTGGCCTCTTCCATTGCCTTATGAGCTTCTTCGCCCATCAGGCGGGCCTGTTCGGCCTGTTCGGCTGATTCCTGAACCAGTTTGCGCAAATTTTCTTCCATATGGCGCAGAGCATCAGCCAACTGCCCCATGTCGTCCTTGCTATATACATCAAGCGTCAAATTCTTCTGGCCATCAGCCACTCCCAAGGCATAGCGGGTTATCTTACCCACTGGAGCACTGATCCGAAGTCCAAGAATGACCGAAAGGGTAAGCTGTACAAACAACAAGGCACAGCCAACCATAATGGCCTTATTAATGGCTTCGCGCTCAAGCTGCTGCAACACGTCTATGGGCATACCCACAAACCACATGCCAATAGCTTGACCGTGTGCGTCGTTAACTGGCCAATACGCAGAGTTATAATCAACACCCAAAATAGTATTGTGGGTAAAACAGGTTTCACCCTTATTAAGTACGGCATCAATAATTTCAGGAGATTGAAGCTTGGTGCCTACCGCGCGCTGGCCATCCTTCATGATGGTGGTCATGATTCGCGTATCACCCTTGAAAATGGTGACATTCAGACCAGACATATGCTTGAGCCAGTCAAGATAGGCTGGCGCAACCAAAGAAGTGCCAATAGATATGCTGCCAACTACCCGCCCTTCATACACCACGGGCTGGCTTGCCCTGATGGTAAAGGGCACCACAGTGCCCGCCACCACAGCTGCGGCTGGCTGCCCTTTAAGGGCCATGACCACAGTTTCCTGATTGGTGACACTGTCATTGTATTTGTCGGAATGGCCGCGTGCTATGACTTTACCCGTCTCGTCCGTGATGGTCATAAAATCAGAGCCAGCCATTTTCATCGCTTTCTTGCCGAGCTCCATAGACAATTCGTGATTTTTGTCGGCAATGGCACGAACGAAATTGTCTTCATCAGCGATGAGAGCCGCGCTTTGCGCAAAACGGTTGCGAGTCATCTCGTTGGCTTCCATGATGACGTTCTGCATACGGCGTATGCCCTTATCCAGTTCGTCTTCAATCGGCACCTTCATGAAGTAGATGGAAACAAAGAGCACTACTCCACAACAGGTAATCAACGCTCCAAACAGCGAACCCACATACTTGTGTGTGAGCGTTATGCGCATGCTCCCTCCTTCAACAAAAAGTTACATTTCAGCGAGATAACCATCATTGATATGTACCTCCTGCCACGCGACAGGTTACAGCCTCACAGAGCCGGAAACCGACATAATGGCCCCCGCCTTATGCCTGCTTCATCCCCATTCCGATAATCTGTGGCCAGCCTCCATACAGGCAAGCCCAGACACATCGAAATCAATGCTATGTAGTGCTCTTCGGTAGGAATTTAAAATCAAATAGAGTTGGAATGCAAATCAAGTTTTCACATAATCGAAAAATCTACTGTGTCATATTTTTAAATTAGTTAATTATATCATTATATTAAAAATACAAACAAATTTATTTATATTCGACAACTAGAACTTATCCATATTACTCGACAATTAAAGTTTTTAATTACGGTAAGTTAACGTAAAATTTCCAAATCTGCCCAGTTGTGAAAAAAATATTTTTTCAACTATCACGCAAATATTCCTATCGTTATCATCAGCTATTTCACTCAAAATTTGTCATTGGTTGCTGCGTGATAGTCGTTATGAAAAACGGCGACCCGAAATTTCAGGCCGCCGCATGTTATATGGTGCGTCAAAGCAGATCTAAAATCATCAATCTTTCATGGTTTCCACCAATTTCACGAGGCGATCTGTCTGAAGCCGTAATTCATCAAGTTCACGCAGTGCCACCTTCATTGATTCCGAAGTATTACCGGCAATGTAGTTAACGTCATTGATGGATTTGCTGATTTCAGTGGTGACTGCTGATTGCTGCTCACTGGCGGTAGCGATGGCGCGCACTTCGTTCGCGGTCTTGTCCACCATACTGACAATTTCCTGAAGAGACTGGCCAGATTTATTGGAAAAATCCGTTGCGATGGAAATATTGGCCGCAGATTGATCCACCTGTTGCATACTTTGAACTGCGCTTTTTTGAATGGCTGTAATGGCATTGCCAACATCTGTAGTTGAAGCCATCGTTTTTTCAGCAAGTTTGCGAACCTCATCAGCCACCACAGCAAATCCCCGGCCAGCATCTCCGGCGCGGGCGGCTTCAATGGCGGCGTTAAGAGCCAACAGGTTTGTCTGGTCCGCAATGTCCGAAATAACCGCCATAATACGGCTAATTGCCTTGGCATGCTCATCAAGCTCTGCCATACCGCTTTTCAGACTCAACGACTGTTGTTGCACTTCCTGTATGCTGGCCACAGCCTGTGAAACAACATGGGCCCCGGTATCGGCCCTCTCACGCGCAGCATCTGAAATATCAGCAGCCTCGCCCGCATTCTTTGCTACAGCCAGTACTGTGAAACTCATTTCTTCCATAGCAGCAGCCGTTTCAGCAAGGCGCTTCACCGCCTGGCTTAGAGCAGCATCGGTATTTTCCACCTGCTCGGCAATATCCGTGGCAGAGCTATTGAGTTTTTCAGCAACATCTTCAATACGCGCGGCAGCACTGGCTATGCCGTCATGCCGCGCCTGCTCCGCCTTTAATCGGGCCTCTTCCGCGTCTGACATGGCCTGTTGCGCTTCTTTACCAAGTATTTCGGCTTCTTTTGCCTTTTCGCCTGCTTCCTGAACCAGAGACCGCAAGTTCTTTTCCATAGAACGCAGGGCGTCAGCCAACATACCCATATCATCCGCGCTGTGCACCGTAAGCGTCGCATCTTTTTTACCATCGGCAACATCCAGTGCATACCGGGTAATTTTGCGAACTGGGGCACTCACGCGCAATCCTACCACAACAGAAATACAAAGCTGCACGGCTAGCAAGGCAGCTGCCGTGCCCGCAGCCATGCGAATGCCCTGGTTCTCGAGCCGCTTCAATTCATCTATAGGCGAGCCTACAAACCACATACCCACAATTTTACCGTCTGCAGCTTTTACTGGCCAATACGCAGACTGAAAAGAAACGCCAAGAATGGAATTTTGTATGAATACCAGTTCACCCTTTTCCAGCACGGCATCGAGAACTTGTGGCGAATCCAGCACAGTGCCTGCCGCACGTTTGCCATCAGTCATAATAGTAGTCATGACTCGTGTATCGCCTTTAAAAATGCTCACATCGGCTCCAGCAAGTTTGCTCAGCCAATCCAGATAGACCGGAGTAGTAAGGGACACACCGATGGAAATTGTGCCAACCAGGCGACCTTCAAAAAACACGGGCTGTGAGGCACGCAAGGTAAACGGATTGAGAGGCCCCGTGACGACAGCCTGAGCAGGTACGCCCTGCATGGCTTTGGCCACAGTCTCCTGCTTGGCAATGCTATCGCCAAACTTGCTTTCGGCATGCCCGCGCGCAATGACTTTTCCTTTGGCGTCAGTAACAGACATGAAGTCCGACCCGGCCATCTTCATAGCCTTTTCAGAAAGGCTGAATACTATGGAGTGATTATTATCGGCCATAGCCCGAGCGAGTGTTTCATCTGCAGCAATGAGGGCGGCATTTTGCGCATAGCGGTTGCTAGTTAGTTCATTGGCCAACTGTACCACGTTTTGCATCCGCCGGATGCTATTGTTCAACTCTTCGCCAATAGGTTTCTTCATATAATATATTGAAACAAACAATACGACAACGCAGCAGGTTATAAGAGCCGCAAAAAGAGAACCAACATATTTATGAGTCAGAGTTAAACGCATTAGCCGCTCCTCATGCCTTTGCATGTTTGTTTGTGTTCCTTACAACTGTAAAAAACTCCCGAAACAAGGCAGGGTAATCTCATGAAATATTTTTAACCGACTTGTTATATTGACTAAATCAATACAACAAAAACAAATATTTCATGTGAACGCCATCATTATCAGACATTCATTCTGTAGACTTTTAATGCCATATCGGAGGCATGAGATAATTTATTATAGAGATCTGTATTTAATATATGAAATAGAGTCAAAAGGATAGAAAAAAACATACAAAAAACCCACGATGGAAGAATTTCCTCTATCGTGGGTAAACTACAAGTGTAGTAAAATAAACAAAAAATAGAATATAAAATTGGTCAGTTAGAGCGTTTTAATATTGAAAAACTAAACGCTTTAATCCTGCACGTTCATGCAACGTGGCGCAACGCACCGTGAATCTTGCCGAAATTTGCATCTTTTGGCAAAATGCCAACTTTGAAATGCAAACTTTTCAAATTTATCAGCAAGTTGCAGATCAGCCAAGTTTGTGGCGCACCTGCCTGCAAAGTCCCATCAGCGCGTCGTACTCGTGCCTTCTCAATTCAGCCCGGGTAAAGAGACGACGCCAAGGCATAAGAAAATACTCTGGGTTATCGCCATGTAAGTAATCGAGCCGCAGCAACATATCTTTCAGCGACTCCATCAGGCGCTCTTGCTCTGCAGCTGTGGCTAATTTGCCACCACTCCGGTTTTCGCCCGAAGCCCCCTTTTCTTTTCTCTGGCAGTTGCGCACGGCATTAGCGCATTCGTATAAAAGCAACAGCACGGCCTGAGCCAAGTTAAGCGAGCTTGCCGCCGGATCCGTGGGGATGGTTACAAGCTTGTGACAATGCGTGATTTCTTCATTGTTCAAGCCCCTGTCTTCCGGCCCAAAAACCAGCGAGACTCTTTCACCACGGGCCAACACTTCAGCAATTGCTTCAGCAGCCTGACCAGGAGACAGCAATGATTGCCGCCACCCGCCTACGCGTGCAGTGGTTCCTACAACAAGGGCTGTAGGCGCGACAGCTTGCGACAAATCGGCACAGACATTCACGCTATCCAGTAAATCTTGTCCCTTGGGCGTAGCGAGGGGCCGGGCTTTTTCCCTGTCCCACCGCTCGGGGTCTACGAGGTGCAGGGATGAACATCCCATATTGACGCAAGCCCTGGCCGCCATGCCTATATTTTCAGGAAAACGTGTTTTGACCAGAACAACATCAAGGCCATCAAGCAATAAAGCCATGTCAGCACAAACCTCCCACCAGGGCCATGACCAGCTGAAGCGGTCCTTCGGGTGCTGCTGGCAGCATCTCAACAGGAGCTTTCGGCCAGATACGGCTGGCAGCCAGAGCCAGCATGGCTCCTCCAATTCCGCATTTGCACACAGTGCCCAAAAAACGGCCAACCATCGCCCCGAAAGCAGCGTCAAGCGACTCACGAAGTGGGCGGCCTTTGAGCATTTCCATAATAAAGCAGCCTATCCATGCGCCAGCAACTGCGCCTATAAGAGCCCCCAGGCCAAAGAAGAGCGGCGCCAGTAAAATGGCCCCAGCAATAGCCCCAATCATACCTGCAAAAGTTCCTGATGAACTGGACCCGTAGCGCTTGGCCTTGATGATCTGCATGCCAAGCTCAAGAGCTTCACCAACAAGAGCCAAGCCCACCATCATAACCCAAAACCAGATATTCATGGATTCTGAAGCAGGATGCGCCATTTTCCATAAGGCCACCAGCCCCAGCATTACCCAGTTGGCGGGCAGACCAAAAACATTGAGCACAAGCACAAAGCACAGCAATGTGATGAATGCGCCCGCCAGCAGGCTTGCCAAGGGAAAAGGCAAAAAATCCATATAGGTGACCTATTTTTTAGCGCGCAGATCTTGCAGTCGCACAGCCTTGCCTTCGGTACGCGGCAGGCTGTTGCTCTGAACAAGCTCAACCTTTGGCGTAATAAGGATTTCATCGCGTAGCCGCTGGGCAATGCTTTTTTGCAGATTTTGCAATGCGCGCATGTCTTCAACAAAGAATTCATCCCGCACTTCAACTTGCACACGCATGACATCGCCAATGCCATCATTTTCCAGCAGAATAAGATAGCTTTGCCCCACTTCGGGGAAGGTCATGATGACCTGCTCTACCTGCATTGGATAAACGTTGACGCCCTTGATGATGAACATGTCATCCGAGCGGCCAAGAATACGGTCCATACGACGGTGCAGGCGTCCACAACCGCATTCACCGGGAATAAAGCGGGTGAGATCGCGGGTGCGGTAACGCAAAATGGGCATTCCCTGACGGCAAAGACACGTCATGACCAGTTCGCCCACTTCACCGTCAGGAACCGGCTGGCAGGTTTCAGGATCAATAATTTCTGGAATATAGGCGTCTTCCCACAAGTGCATGCCGCTCTGTTCAAGGCATTCAAAAGCCACACCCGGGCCGTTCATTTCAGACAAGCCGTAGGAATTGTAGGCTTTCATATCAAAAAGGCCTTCTATGCGGCGGCGGAATTCTTCTGTGTAGGGCTCTGCGCCAACAAGGGCAACACGCAATGGAAACTCGCGCGGGTCTTCGCCCATATTGCGCAGATGTTCACCCAGAATAAGCGCGTAGGACGGCAAAATATGAGCGACTGTCGTGCGAAAGTCTTTGGCCAGCTTGATCTGCCGACGCGAATTGCCCGCACCTGCGGGAATGGTCAGACACCCAAGACGCTCAGCGCCAAAGTGGATACCAAGCCCCCCGGTGAAGAGGCCGTAGCCCGACATATTCTGAAAAACGTCTTCGCGGCGCACGCCAACCATGTGCATGCAGCGGGCCATAAGGTCAGCCCACGAATTGATGTCGTTCTGTGTATGGCAGATGGCCACAGGCGACCCTGTGGTTCCACTGGAACAGTGCATGCGCACAATTTCCGTTTGAGGCACGCTCAGCATACCCGTTGGATACTGGGTACGCAGATCTTCCTTGGTAGTGAAGGGAATGCGGCGCAAATCGTCCAGGCTGCGCAAAGAATCGGGGCCGATCCCGGCCTCGTCAAGCCGCTGGCGATAAAAATCGCATTTGCGCGCCTGCCCTACCGTATTTTTCAACCGGACAAGCTGTGTTTCCTCAATGCGTTCCCGGCTCCACAATTCCGCGGGATCAAAAACTTCCATGCCCTTTCCTCGCCTTCACTAATATTGTCATTAACGCACAAGGTGAAATCTTCAGATTACTTCAAGCTCAGAGACAGCGTCATGTCAGTTGCTGTGCAGCCTCGCCCAGCCCCATAGCAATCCCAAACTGCCTGCAAGCATCATATCGCCGTGCGGCGCCAGAAACCGCCCGTATCCTTGCAATAAAGCCCGCTTGGGTCCGGTGATATAGGTGGGTTCGTACCCTCCGGCTTCTTCGCAATAAGGGCCAAAAGCCGTGCCGTGACCACCTGTGGACTGCACTTCTTCGGCAGGCAGCCAGTGTTTGCGGAACTCTTCCAGGTCGTGCAACAGCTGCTCCAGATCCCGCATGCCCGTATGGTGCTCATATATACCGCGCACCAACCCTTTATAGAGAAGGGCCGCCACTGTGTGCCCATTGCCCACGTTAATGAAGGTTACCCCCTCACGGAAGCTTCGTTCCATAACTTCAGCGTCGCACAAAGCGCCCAGCAGGGCGCTGGTGCCTGTATCTGCAACAGGGCCACCTGTTTTTTCATGCAGCGGAAGCAAGCGGGTCAGAGCAGGAGGCGGTGAGGAATATATCCACTCTGCCGGATCGGCAGAAGAAGCCAAAAGATGGCTCCACATGCACATTCTTGCCTGACGGTTGCCACCAACATGATAGCCGTGATCCTGAGCCGCGGCCAAAACCAGATGAGGCTGCGGCAGACCGGATGTGCGTAACAGGCCAGCCCAGAAATCGGGGGCATAGTCCGACAAAAAGATGGGCACACTGTTTTCAGGACAGTTGGCGGCGAACTCCACGCCAATTTTACGCACAACGTCTTCACTGTCGTGAATGCCGCGCGAAGCAGCTGGGGTGGATCTGACCTTGAAGCCAGCAGCCAGGTGCTCTTTGATTGCCTGTGTAAAACCACCGCCCATATTGTTGCCATAAAGCCAGATATCGCGGCGCAGTAACGTCAGTTCGCGTATACGCTGCGCCACCATACGGGCGGGAGCGGGAAGAACGAACCTTGGCCAGTTTTCACACTCAAGCCCAGGGCGCGCCAAAAGAGCATCTTGCGTGCCGCTGCCTATATCAAGACACAATATAGGCCCGGTGTGCTTCAAAAATTTATATACAAATTCGTCCATAGTCTCTCTCCAGTAGGGGCCAGAAGTTACCCGTAACACCCCGTAAGCGCAAGTCCCGGAAAATTTTTTTAAAAAAAACACTTGCCAAGACCAAACCAATTCGCTAATACATTGCTTCGCGCCGAGGTGGTGGAACTGGTAGACACGCTATCTTGAGGGGGTAGTGAGGATTCTCGTGCGGGTTCGAGTCCCGCCCTCGGCACCACGAATTTAGGAATTGAGCTAACAAGCCCAATTCCTTTTTCTTTTTGTGGCTGACTTGATAAGATTTCTTGGGCTGGTGACCCTCTACCCCAGGCGTCCCCTTAATGGGGCACTCGCTGGGTCACAGGGAGCCAAAATCATGCACAATCCTACTCTCAGTCATTGCCAATTCCCTCTTCAGCCTCCAACCTTCCTTTACCTAAAGGGAAGGATTTTCTACTATCGCTATAAGCTGCCTAAGCGATTCGCTTCTGGATGCTCAACGAAAGAAATCCGAATCAGCCTGCGAACTGCCTATCAATCTCAGGCAGTGCGTATGGCTTCTCATCTGCATTCCTTGACTACAGAATTTTTGGAGCGTTGGACGATGGGCGATCATGATGATTTTACAGAAAACATGAAGAGAATTGCTGAACTTCGCAAATTTCTTCAGAATGAATTGGACAAAATCCTTGATGCGCCAGGCAAACGAGATTTGCCCCCTTCCCATATTCGTAAACGGCTGAACGGATATTTGAAGTATCAGCTTGACCAAGAAGCAGTATCGCCTGAGCCTCCTGATATCATTGAAATTGAAGATGAGAAGGGCCACGTCGAACGGGTTGATTTGGCACAAGTAAGTGAAGAGATTGCTGCAAATTTACTTTACAATCTCAATACAGGGGAAAATTTTGATAACGATATTCAGCGGTGTGTATTTGAGCTCGTTAAAAGCGGTGTATTCGAAGCTTCAGAAGTCTCTCGTGATAATGTAGATGGACTTACCAGAAGTTTTTTGGCTATGCAGATCAGCCTCGAAAAAATCAGGGCAGCGAGGCTTAAGGGAGATTTTTCATACGAGCAACCCTACCACCAAGCTGAATATACACCATATCCACAAATTGAAATGCCAACTGAAGAAGCAACTCCCTATCTTAGTGAACTGATAGAGAAATACTGTATTATAAAAATTAACGATGGCGCATGGGTCCAGCGCTCTCTTGCCGACCACAAGAACAGAGTTACAAGCCTATTACGAATTATCGGTGACAAACCAATACATTCAATCACTAGAAAAGATATGCGTAACTTCAGAGATACGCTTCAAAAACTTCCTCCGCGCTGGCGCGAGCAGTTAGATAAATCTGGACTTTCTGTGGAAGATTTTATTGAAAAACACAAAAATAAAACATCATTAAGTATTAAGAGTATCAATGTAATTGTGGAAGCAGTTTCCGGAATGTTTACTTGGGCTATGCGTGAGAATTTAATTGACCGCAACCCAGCTCAAGGCCTTGGCATTAAAGACACACAACAGGACATAGAGAAGAGGCTTCCCCTCTCCGATGATGATATAAAGCTGATATTTTTTAATGGTGATTATAAGCCAGACGCCTTCAAAAATCCCGCTTTTTACTGGGCTCCCTTGATTGCTCTCTATACCGGAATGCGACTTGAAGAAATATGTCAACTTCATTGTGAGGATATTTATGACGAAAATGGCATATTTTTAATTGATATCCGTGAAGATAGTGCGGATGGACTATGTGATAAAATATTAAAGACAAAAAATGCAAAACGAAAAATACCGCTGCATGACGATATGATAAAATTTGGACTTATATCATACCGCGATGATGTAATAAAAAATAATCAAATTAGATTATTTCCATCTCTAAATAAAACAGAAAAATCTCCAAAATATGGTAAGCAGGTTGGAAAAGCGTTTGGATTGCTCCTAAAAGAAAAGAGAATTGCTGATGGAAAAAGTTTTCATTCGCTCCGTCACTCCTTCTCAAACTTTTTCAAAATTAGAAATATGCATACAGACATGTTTAGACAGGTATTTGGACATGAGATTCAAAATCTGGCAGGAAGGCAATATGGTGATAAGTTCTCAATAAAACAAATCTATGAGGAACTTATTTCAAAAATTTCCTTCAAGTAATAGTGACTTTATATTTGACGGACACATAGCACTCCTCAGTAGAAAAACATGTACGAAAGGACGGGAAGCGGAGCTGTCCCCTCGCTTCCCGTCCTGCAATCAGCCTGAAGCCCTCTACCTGCCTTCGCCTTCAGGCAAGGCGAGCCTTTGCGATTCATCCACGGCTTCATCCACGGTATCGCATTTGCCACTTTTCCCGTTTTCCAGTTCCACCGCAACCGCCGCCGCAGTGAATACCCCTGCGATTCCGGCCAGTATGCCCCCTATAAATGTCCATTTACTACTCATGGTTATCTTCCTTTTTAGTTGCGCAATTGCAGAAGGCGGGATCGCTCCCGCCCACTGTTCATCTGCTATTTTAAATAGCTTAGTCGTCCCAATTCTCCTTGATGACCTGCAGCACAGCAATAGCAACAGGTATCCATGCCAGTGGGTTCATACATCCTCCTTGGGTATCAGCAGCGCGGAGTGCGCCGTCGGTTGCAGTTGATGATTGTTGAAATGGCTCGTGCCGGCCTCCAACGGCCAAAGTCCAGTGGTACCATCATGATGCCCACCCTTTCAGCAGAGCGTCCTGAAGCAGATCAAACATTACTGGTGCTAGGTCGGTCAGATCGTTGATAACCCTGCTGGTCTGTGGCAGCAAATGAGCGATGTGTTCATCTCGGATGCCAAGGCCATACACCTCAAAACCAAGCTTTTGCGCTGTACTCAAAGCATGGGTTGCTGCGTGTGTGCTATCGGGTACCCCGTCAGTGATGATGAGAATTATTTTTCGTTGCTCCCTGAGGAACAGCATCGTCTGCATAACCCACCACAAAGCCGCAGCCAGAGGGGTTCCGCCTGAAGCATTGATGTCAAAGCTGTCCGGTACCTTTTGACCATGCCGCATAATGGGGAATACAGAACTTGTGGAAGCCATCGCAGGAAAAGCCGTGACTGCAGGGTTTACGCCCCGGATATTTTCCAGCGCTTTTGCCACAGCAAAGCACGCCTGCCTTGCCAGAACGATGGGAGCGCCGCTCATACTGCCGCTGACGTCCAACAGGATATGCACAGCAGTGTTGAGGCCGGTTTGTTCTGCCTCCCTGCGGAAGAT
Organism: Desulfovibrio intestinalis; assembly: GCF_014202345.1. NCBI lineage: Bacteria > Pseudomonadati > Thermodesulfobacteriota > Desulfovibrionia > Desulfovibrionales > Desulfovibrionaceae > Desulfovibrio > Desulfovibrio intestinalis. The sequence goes on along the minus strand of NZ_JACHGO010000005.1, from coordinate 56,690 downwards.
GCGCGGATTGCCCGTCTGCAGCCGATGGAGCGAACCGGGGTGTAAGGCCCCGCGCCGACCTATGCTGCATCGTTTTTGTGTCCGTGCCTGTAAAAGCCCTTGGAGGCGAGTTCGCAAGGCAATGCTGGCCTGAAGGGCTTGCAGCTTTTGCGGCTCAGGCAATACGCCCGAAGGTCGAAATCCTTCCACCGCCACCGTAACGCTCTCAAAGGCTGATTCTGCCTGACAAAGAACAAGTGCCGTTGAAAGAAGCTCACCCAGGTTTTGAGGCAGGTTTTGGGCTTCGGCGTGTAACAGGGCTGTAAGCTGAGTTTTGGCCTTGCTGGGGGATGTAGGCATCTGCGTTTGAGATGCACAACCAGACAAAATATCCTGATCTGATTGAGGGGCAAAATCAGTGTTGCCAGCTCCGTTTCCTCTGGTTTTCCTTTGTTGCTGTTGCGGTTCCCACTCCCGAATGCTTTGGGCCAACTGACGGGCATAGGCAACGGCTGCAGCCGTGTCCGGGCAGTGGATGTAAACCTTGGCCAGAATGGCATCCAGCACTTCCTTCAGGCCGGGGAAGTGCTGACGTAGCACCTCTGCTGCTGCCATGCGTGAAATGTTCACTTCTTCCACATCCCAGGCCCGCACGGTCAACAGCACATAGTCCAAAACAGCAAGGGCCAGGGAATCATCCCCGGCCCTTGGCTGTGCCTGCTCCACAAAGAATCGCCGTATCAACCAGTTCAGGTTGTATCGGCTGCCAGGAAAAATGCCAGACAGCTTTTTCTCGATGCGCCAATCCTCCAGGCAGTTAAAGAGGTTGAAGGTCACAGGATCAAGGTTGGCGGCTTGTAGCACGCCAAAATCCGTATGCCGTATATGGGCCGCCTCGTGATCGACAAATCCGCGAGCCATTGCCAGTAGTTCCGGTTCACAATCCATCGGCAATGAGGGCAGTTGAATGATCTTGCCGTTGGTGCAGGCTTCATTGCCACCGATACGTATCTGCACCCCGTACTGGTCGCCCAGCACGGACGCCAGCAGGGGCAGGCAGTTGAGAATGTCTTTTGAACGAATCATGGCATCACCACAGGCCCAGGCTGGGAATGGCAGGATGAGGCAGCGTGTTGTCTGCCACGGGGATGTCCGGCAGTATGGGCTCGTCGCCCACCTCCCCATCTACGATGTCATCTATCTGTCCAGCGGGGGCGTCTGATTCGTTGACAACGCCCGAATCGGCCAGCAAAGCGTCCAGCACAAAGGCCGGGCCATAGCCTTCAACAACCTTCTGCGCGTGCGCCACTAGGGCATCACTGTCCTTGAGCAGGCAGACCAAACCCTGCAAAAGCAGCAAGTCTGTGCCGATAATATTGCCCTTCTTGGGCATGCGAAGCAGTGCGGCCTGCACGATATCTGCTACAGGAGCGACATGCGGTTCCACAAACGACAAGCCCGTGAGCTTGGTATGCAGAGTCCGCAGAGGAGAAAGGGCCTTGTGAGTTACTTCTGTCTTGCCGTGGTAAACCCTGCGCCAGATGTCTTCGGCGGATTTGGCTACTTCACCAAAGAGCGTGTCACCGAGGCCCTGCACTTCTTCTGCCAGACCGGCTTCCAGCACGGCTGTGTTGTCCAAGTGCTGTTCCAACGGGGACACCTTGTACAATTGCCAGCGAAAGTCCATACGGACGCGAACATAGTCCGGCCCCACAATGGAATTGCGTATAATTTCGCCCCACTGATGGTGCTTTTCTATCCAGGCCTGCACATTCTGATCATAACCTGCCAGAAAGGCCTCTTTTTCTTTCTGAAAATCGTTGCGTATATTGCAAAGCTCTTGCACGATTTCGCCGGCTTTTTCTTCAGGAATTGCCCAGCCGGACATGAAGCGCACGCCGTGCCTGTCCAGATAATTGAAGGCGCGGGCCTTGAGCGTACCAAACACTTTGAGGTTTTCCGGGTCAGCAATGCGCTTTGATCCCAGAGATGCTAGGTCTTCAGGGGGCAGTTCTGCGCCGCCCAGGTCTTCTTGGCTCATCTTGCGCCGGGCTGACCACAGGCTGACATTGAGATTGAGGGCCAGTAAATTATCAAGAATGCGAATGTCAGAAACAATCGGTGTCATAACAGCCTCCTAAAATAAGCTTTTTGTAATGTTTAGGACGTAGCCTTCGGTGAGCTTTTTGGCTGCACGGGCTTCAAGCTCCAGTACGGAATTGTTGCCCGCACAATTTTCAGCAGGGATAGAGTGTTGTTGTCCAGCAGTGTCCGGCTTACCCCAATGAAGCATGAGGCCTTCAGGCCTCGCCTCGCCGATCCAGAACTTTCCGCTCTGTTTTTTACCGGGAGGGGTTTGAGCTACCTCCAGATGAACACGCGGCTTTGCCACCGTGGGAGTGTTTCTCAAATGGCTGCGCATGAAGCGCAGGGCTTGTTCACCTTGCAGGCTTTCTGTTTCAGACATCTCGGTTTTGGGGTCTTCTGCTTCCTTTTGTTGAGGGAACATGCGTTGGGCCAGTTCGTGCAACATGGCGCGAGTTTCGCGACTGGCGCGATAGGCTAGGGCTCGGTCAAGGGCATAGGTGACAGGTTGTATGCCCTGATGGGCCAGAGGTTGGAAACGCACGGTCAGATCCCCCCATCGCAGCAAACTGCGAGTGGAGAAGGTAACTTCAATGGTGTTGGTCAGATTGCCGGTCGAAGCTTCGCCCATGAACAGTTTGCGGATTTCATTGGCATATTCCACCATGGTGGCACAGAGCGCTTCGGGCAGTGAAGGGGAACGCTGAGACAGCAGCCTTTTTTCTACAGCTGCATCGGGGTAGCCCACTTCGCAGATAGTGAAGCGGTCCAGCCACGCGAGGTTCTGGCGTTGCGTACCCTGGTACAGACCAGTGTCGTCGCCAGCGCCATTGGTATTGGCTGTGGCTACGAAACGGAACATGGGGTGCGGGGTGATGATTTCGCCTCCATTTTCCGCTATGCACAAGGGGGAGCCATCCAAGACGCTGTTCAGCCCGGCGGCGATCTCAGGTGAGGTTAAGTCGATTTCATTCAGCAGCAGAATTGCTCCGTGGCGCATGGCCAGTGCCAGCGGGCCGTATTCAAAGGCCATGTTGCCGTCCCTGACCGTCAGATGCCCCACCAGATCGGCAAATTCCAGCCGCCCGTGTCCTGTCACCTCAAAGACGGGGTAGTTGAGTCTGGCCGCCAACTGCTTGATGCAACTGGTTTTGCCGCAGCCTGTGGGGCCAAAAACGTACAGCGGCTCCTCCAGTCCCTGCGGGTTGAGAAACCAGACCACAACATCCCGGCTGGACTCGTGGAATATGTAACCGAGGTCTATGGCCGGGGTATATGCAGATGCTGCGGCGTAGCCTCTGACGGTGGTGCCGGATGATTTTCCGCTGAACACCTGACCGGCGTCGAGGTCGGTGGGCTGGAGAGAATCAAGGCCAGAAGTAAGATTGGTATGCATCACTTCTCCTGTGTGTTCTATTGACACGTTTAACTTGAATGTACACAATAAAGACATAGGAGGTTCCCATGTCTACAGTCACAGCACGATTGGATACGGATACGCAGGCGCAGCTTGAAAAGCTTGCCGCTGCTACCTCGCGTTCTCGTTCATGGTTGGTGGCAGAGGCGGTGAGGCAATATGTGGCTGAACAGTCCTGGCAGGTTGAAGCTATTCAGGAAGGAATTCGTCAGGCAGATGAGGGGAAATTTGCTTCTGACCATCAGGTGACGGAAGCCTTTGCTCGTTGGGGCGTCCATGCAAAGTAGGGCTGTGCGCTGGCTCACCCTGGCTCTTGAAGATTTGCATGACATTGCGACATATCTGGCTGGAAAGGACTTGGAGGCAGGGAAACAAGTAGCCCAATGCCTATGGAATGCGGGACAAAGTCTCGCCTCACTATCTTCGCGGGGAAGAGCTGGCAGAGTCGCAGGGACTCGTGAGCTTGTATTGACAGATTTTCCGTATTTTATTGCATACCGGGTTGTTAAATCCGAAGTTCAGCTTCTTCGTGTTCTGCATACCGCGCGGCGGTATCCGCAATAGTTATCCAGCCGCAATTCCACACGTTAATTCCATTCTTATTCTCATTGATTTCAGTTGATTGGCGAAATGGTTAAGCGTTCGGAAGGCGCACCCGTATGCTCGCAACGTGCTAGCAAGACATCTACGTCAATTCCGCACAGATGCTCCGTATGAAAAATCTCGGCCAACTCCTCCCGCAGAGCATCCTTGTCCAATGTAGTGCGACCAGCTGTCACTGACATACGGAAGCGGTAGTTTCCCGTGTCTACCCAATCCCGAGTGCCAGTCTGGCGGTGAACCAGCTTGAGTACTGTTTCCATTTCTTTGATTTCGGCATCCAAAGCCGTGCGCTGCTCTTTGAGGGCAGCCAATTTTTTCAATGCTGGCTCCCATTGGGGCATTTGCACGCCTTGTGGGAACTTGGGGCAGTCCCCGTTATACTCACAGTACGTGCACAAAGGGTAAAAACCTTGAGCGCAATCCACCCGCACCAGAGTTAATTGCCCAGTCCGGAATGCAGTCAACTCGCCCCAAAGCTGTGTTGCATGGTCAAGGACTGTATCCAGCATGGCCTGATTGAACCCATAGGGGCCGAACGCCCTTACCTCTTTCATGGAAAGGCATAGCAACCATGCCTCCATACTTGCCTCGGCAGCCGTTGCGGGCAACTGAAGGCCAAGTTGGGCAAAACAAAGCTGAGGGAAGGTCATTTTGTCATGCAAAAGCGTACCGTCCTCAGCACGAAGGCTGAATACGGGCTTGCTCCATGCTTTTGTCAACAGACCGATTTGGCCATGCAGTTGCAGAAGATGAGAATCATGCGGCGAAGCAGGCAGTTTGTCTGTGCTTTTAACTTCCAGAATCCGTACGGCATTGACGGGCGCACCCCAGACCAGCACAAAGTCCAGATGGGCTTTGATGGGCACGCTCTGATGCTGCCAGTTGATCTCAAGCTGGGGCAGTACATGCAGGCCCAGCGATGCCATAGCTTGCCCAACCCCAGATTCAAACCAGTGCCCGCGTTGCAGGATCAGCAGACGCTCCAGGCTGTTTCTAGTGGGCAGTACCTTTCTGGCCAGTGCAGCCCGTGGGCATTCCCAGTGCTGGCCAATATCACTCATACCAACGTAGCTGGAACGATCGCCCAGATGGGCCAGTGTGTCTTTGTGGGCGACAGATTGCAGCCCTTGTCTGATTAACGCCCGCAATCCTTCCGTACGGTCGTTCTGTTTCATGATGCTACCTCCATAAAAGCAAGAAGGCCGCCATCAGGCAGCCCTCTTATTCGGTATTTTGATTTTCATTATGCGGCATCAACATATTTCCACCACAATTTTCTCTGCGGATTCCAGCGGAAGCCCACGCCTGTGAGTATTTCCTTTTTGGCCTGCGTGTTGCCGCTAGCAATGATGCAGGGCCGCCCGTCCTGAGCTGTCACCTGTTGATAAGTAATGCCCTCCAGCGGAGGAAGATTTTCAAGCACTGCTGACGAGCGATTTGAGGGGGCTGAAGAATTATTTTTGGTATTGGTGCCGGGCAAATGCGCTTTTTTCATTTCAGGACTGTTTACGGGCAATTTCGGACGAGATGCCGATTTCCGACCAGTTCTTGCCCCTTCGCCATCGTCGTCTTCCGTCACCATGCCTAGCATGGCGGTCAGAACGTACCGCCTGCAATAGGTCATGGCCGATCCCATTCCCTGTGGGTCGGCCTTGGGCAGAGGCACCACGGCCAAGGAGCTTTGCCATTGGCCCGACTCTGCATGCGTCAGTTTGGTAACGAGGCCGAGGGTATTGGGCTGCTCCACTGGCACAGGATGCTGACAGAGCCAGATGCCGTTTTCGATGAGCGCATCACGACAGGCATCCATAACGCTGTTGAGGCTGGCGTACCAGCTTTTAGTGAAAGGATTTTCAGCGTCCTTGGCGATGGGGCGCATGGTTCGCTGCACGTTGAGCAAGGCCTTAGCCAGATCGGTGATGTTTTCTGATTGGTATTGGTTCATATGAAAATCCTCCTACGATAACAAAACGACAAAGCCCCAGCCAGCTTAATGCTGGACAGGGCTTTCAGGGGTGATTTGAAACGTTGTTCTAGTGTTCTTGCAAAAGTAATATATTTTTAAAGGATGATGAATAACAATCTTCACCACCTAATGATATTCTCGTAGGCATTTTTTTGATTAATTTTATATTTGCACTATCACATCACAAATTCTATCCATCAACTTAAAGCATATAAGATCAACATATGCTAAAATGGCATTAATTCTGTCAACAAAGCTATACACATAGATTTTTTCCAGTGGTTCACCTCAGGAATTTTATCAATAATAGGCTGTACAATTATCCTTTTTGATTCTTCAAAATCACCAATATGGGAATATAACCTTTTGATCTGCGAAAGATAGTCATTGAGGCAACTACTTGCAACTCTTGAAAAACGAAGCCTAAGATTGAAAGTTTTAAAATGCATTTCAACACGTTGTTTTTGATCTCTATTCCAGTGCGCTGGAGGAATAACGTTATAGTCAATAACAGAAGGATTTGAGTCTTTTCCTGCAATGTATTGTGCGAAAAGCCATTGCTCTGTTGTGTAGCAGTCGTCATCAAAATACGGATGAAATACTTGTGCACCCCTTGTCATTGCATAGGAATTTGCCTTACTTCCCATATTGCAGTCTCGGCATGCTGGCACTAAATTCAAAGGCAATATTGAAAATTGAGGGTAATGCGTTTTTGGCAAATAATGGTCGAGATTGCTAGGGTTACCGATTCCACAACAGTAGGGGCACTTCCCAGCAGCGGCAGCAAGCAAAGTGTCATACACAATGCGCGCTGGTTTATTGTTTTTCGCGAAATAATGAGTGTATAGCTTTTCGCATTCATTCTTTGTGAGTGTTCCTACAACTGGTGGCTCTGGGATAACTCCTACAGGAAAGGCGTTAAGGGTATAGAGATCCTCTTGCTCAGCACAAGATATGTATTCTTCGCCAAGCTCGAGCAATCTTTCATGACAGGCATGAAACCGTCCATGTAGGTGATTAGTATTGTGTATTCCCTGTTCACATAGGCTCAAAACATTTGCGTTGGTATATTGTGGAGTTACAAATTTTAGCATTATTCCATCCCCCTGTCACGGTTCATGATAAGAACTTTCAGCACGGCTCGTGCTTCAAGGCCTAGCTGGTTGCCGTACTCATCAACAATTTCTTCATAGGTGCTACCTTGAGAAACAGATTTAACAAGCATGCCATGAAACCCAGATTTAACAACCTCAAGCCCAAATACCTCTCGAGTTAAGATGCCTGTACTTTGACCAAAAGTCTCACTATCAGGTCTTGACGGAATAGTTGCAACACCTGAGCGGTTCAATTTCCAAACATTAGTTTTGGGTATTTCTTGAAGAACGACAGGCGAATGGGTGGCAATGATGGCCACGCCATTCCTGTCATAGAGTAGCTCTGAAAGGGCCCTTATTAGTGCTGATAGCAAGGGAGGATGCAAATGGCTTTCTGGTTCATCAAATAAAATCAGTGTCTTTTCTTCAACCGTCGCCACCAACTTTGTGATTATTAATAAAACAATTACATGACCAGAGCTCATTTTCGTTATAAGCTTTCCCGCTTTTGCCTTTAATATTTCTTGTGGATAATCGACAAGGCTTGCCAATCTCATGTTTGCAAAGTTTTCGTCTGATTCGAGGTTTTCTATGGCTGTCAGCCACATCTTCTTCTTGGATGATTGGCTCATGCAATACCCAAGAGATGTGACAAATTCTTCTCGAATTTCTGTCGGCTGTTTTAAGCTACCATTATCTGTTTTTAGTCCAATATAAGAATAACGCATCCCTTTTATAGGGTCATTTTGCTCTTGCGGATGAGTAAAAACATCGAATGCACTAAACGAAATTGACACGAGACTACTGAAGTAATCACTATCTATTTCAACATCTTGAAAGCCTTCTGTTTTGTAAAATTTTGATTCACCATCTTTTTTTATCAAGGTATTAACCATGCAGTCGAACAATGTTGTTTTTCCGACACCGTTTCGACCAATGATAGCATGAATATTTGTACTTGGCTTAGATGTTGCCTTAACAATAAAATCAAGTTTGATTCCAGAAGTATTGTCACTTTGTGTTCTAATAAATCTGAACTCAAAATCAGTCAAAGGAGCTCGACCTTGCAATACGCCGGAGAATTGCCCAGTAATGGAAGAAAGGCTTAAGCTTCGTAAAAGCGAGGTTTGAAAAACCAGCTCATTGCTGATAACATCTATTAAGCTTGGAATGAAAACTATATCTTTTAGTCCGGTCAGCAATGCTTCCCGAAAAACAACAGGCAGCTTATATATTGCCTTATAATAACTAACGTCTTGGCCTACGGAGAAATATCCGTTGGGTAACTCCTGAAAGTTGGAAGGCAAAGTTGAGTAAGTCCTTTCAGCAGTGGTTTGCCCACGGAATCCTATTTTTACTTGGCCTATATCGTGCTTCTCCCCCGTTTCATCGTACACATTCATGTAAAACATCGTCACAAAATGATAATCATTCCAGCGATCAATACGAAGATGGGCGGCATTTTTTGCATCTGGTGGATCTCTATCGCTCCTGTCAAGAATAGTAAAATTCACGTCAATCCTCGTTTACAGAATTTTATATTGCAGAGCGTTTCCGTATATAAGTTATGGCCCCTTGGTGGAAGAAACTTTATATACGCTATGGGCTATATGTTAAGTGTTGCCGTGACAAAGAACTAGGTTTCGGGATCCCTCCTTGAACAAGGCAAGTAATCACATAAATCTGCGCGGTTGCTGTTTGAACTTTGATAATAAAAAGGCCGTCTTCTATTGGAAATGGAGGCGTTTTTTTGTGGCTACAGTCCAGAACACATAAAAATGCTAAACGACGATTAGTTCCCACTCCGTAAGTGGCAGCTTGCTCCGCGTATTGCTTGCAGTCCTCAGGTAAAAGATGGTTCGAGCGTTCAGACTTTAGCTCAATACGAATTCCTCTGAATGATAGATCCGTTCGGCCACCAGCTGCATGGGCCTGCTCTTCGAGTTCAACACCTATTGTTGGGGATTGACGAAGAAATTGCCGAATATCGCGTTGGAACTCTTCCTCCAAAATAGGCTCCGGATAACGGGAGTCCTGAACTGCTTGTCCCATTAAATTCCCGAGTGACGCAAGTAAAGTCAAGGCGTCAGCAATATCATTACTTGCAAGAGCTGGCTCTTGGCGCATTTGTTCTCTAATTTTCAAAATTTTTGAATCCACTGCAGGATAACCGGTAATAGGATTTTGACGGATATCGCTACCATCTAGCCTTAACGTGCGTTGCCCTGCTACGGCAACAGGCTGCTCGCTTTGTGATGGATAGGATTCGGCTGTGTACATAAACTCATATGGACGCGCATGAAAACTCTGTGGTGCATGGAGAACCATGCGTCCAAGCCGCCTAAGCAAATACGGTGGATCTCCGATCGGTTTTTCAAACTCAAATACTGGAAGCTCGAATGTACTTGTTGGTTCAATCGATACAGGGCTAAGACGGACAACAGAGGCATGTTCTGGCCACCTAGAAATACGAATAAGTATTTCAAGATCATTAGTTTGATGCGAAGGGAGCCAATGTACTCGCTCGGCAGGACGCCCGTTGATAGAAAATTCTAAGAAAGCTACAGCAATACCTTCCGGGAATTTTTGTTTACTTTGGATGTTGTGCTTAGCCCATTCTGGAGGCTCGAGGATTGGATCAGCATAGATGGGTACAGGCATTGGTACTTTTGCTAGAGCTCGCCGAATAGTGATAACTTCCGATAATTGTAGCTCATTGTTTACCGGCTGAAGAATCGAAAGTACCGTTTGTTCAAATACTGTATTACCAGCAACTTCGGTGATCAGCTGAAATCTAGCGCGAGCAGCACGCAATAAGCGGTCTGAATCAGTCTCGCCTGCAAGAATCGCTCGTCTCCAATCCTCAAGGAAGCTAATGCAACTAATAGCCTCAGCGAAAATGTTCCACAATTTCGCGATAGGCGCGCGCCCTAACAGACTTGATGCCTCGCGTAATCGTTCTGCACACTCCCTGAAGGAGTCTATGTCTATTGCACTTGAGCAGCGCAATATTTCTATTGCTTTAATGCGCAAAGGGTAAATTTCTTCGAGAATTTCTTTCATTTGACTCTACTATTTGCCTTGTTCGCTCGGCAAAATTCTTTTCCCATTGTTTGGAGAAATCTACGACAAGAGATTCCTGGTCAGACTTAACTGCCGCTTCAAACTCAACTGCTATCTGGATAGAGCGCCCTTTGGTACGTAGTTCTCGTGTAAGTTCAGTATTTGGTATCCGAGTAACACAAGCAACTGCTAATTTCAAAGCTCCTTCTGTAGCTCCTGCGAAACTCAAGCGCTCAACAATCTCGTATGCAACCCAAGGGGCTGCCTTGAGTGTTGAGATGCCAAACTCAACAAAACGTTCTTGCCTGTGTACGACTGAAGAATCAGATAGTTGTTGGAGGAGACGCCAGCTCTCATTATCATAGTTATTGAGAGTTATAATATATGGCAACATGTGAAGTACTAAGTCTGCTAAATCATCACAACTATCAAGCCAATGTAATAAAAAATGAAGCCCATTATGAAGATATATAGGGTCAATTTTTAAAATATTTTTTATTATTATTTTTTTTGTTATATCTAAATCACATTCAAATGTATCAAGAAAACTCGCCAGCACGTCGGCACAGTCAACAATAAATTGTTCATCACTACGTTTTTCGCTGTAGTATAAGAAAATATTAAACAATGCTTCGGCTGCACGCGGACGATATTCTTGGGGCAGGTTAAATCGCCTCAACGCGCGTACTGCAGATTTATGAACTATAACATACTGATCAAAAAGCAATATTGAAAAAGCCTCATATACTAATGGTGGGATATTCTTGTGCCCTTGAGAACTAATTTCTCCCAAAGCAGTCGCTGCAGAGGCTCGGACAAGAGTTGAAGCCCCCACCAAACCGGAATATAAATGAGGTAGCATTGCGTTTACGCCAGCTACGGATACGGCTAAGTGTTCAATTGCCCTCAGCGCAATTCCTCTGAGTTCTTCTCTGCCTTCAGGAATGGAGCCGATCGTCGCACAAATCTTTTCTATCAACGCATCGTCTTCTCCCGCAGCTATTGCGGCCCATTCAACATAGCTGGACATGAGATTTCTGATAGCATTACGACGATTATTGCGTTTCATCCTAGCCAAAAGATCCTCATCAAGCTCATGAGGCTCTTCATTGATTATCCGTAACCGGTCATCTAGAAGAATAAAAGCGCCTAGCAATCCTTCGATTTCAGCTCGAGCTATAAGCTTTAGCCCGTATGGCCTTCTGTTTACAAAAACATCCTGTGCTGCCTTAATAATCGTATCATGACTTTCATTAATAGGAGCCCAAAGTATTCGTTTGAAAGCAATGCGTGGTGCTTGAGCATCCGGTGAAATTAAATCATCAGTTCCTACTTTCTTATCTCTTAGGCAGTTCGAATAAATTTCAAATATCCTAGCCCTAGAATCCGTTTCTAGCCCACAGAGGAGATCTTGTGCAATATCATCCACTTCACTAGGCACATTCTCAAAAACCTTCGATATAGCCTCACCTAGGTGAAACAAGCGGCTGCGGCCTGCGTCAAAATCCTTGATGAAAAGATAGGCTCGAGCGTATGAAGAAATCATGCTTCTAGCACTGCGATTTGCTGCAGTGGGATCAAAAGACTGCAGAACCTTGAATCCGCGTCCAGCTAATTCCACAGAATACAAAGTGGTACTTGACAGCAACGACTCTAGATTCGTCAGGACATCTGATGGGAAATGAGTCCAAATAACATGTAAAAGATTAGAATTTGGCGGTAATTCTTCGCCAAATGTGCCTCGCTCGGGAGACGCATGTTCAACTGCAGACCACACTATGAGCGGAACATCAAAAGAGGTTATATTACTTATATGGGTAACAAGGATATCAGAAGCAATCTTGTATAATGCAGCCCTATTCACGGCAGCAAGAGCCAGCTTTACAAGGCGCTGTGGGTCAGCATCAATTGCATGGAGTATTGAAAGTCCCGCTTCTTCAAACCAATCTTCCTCTTCAGTCAGCTCAAAAACATAGGAGACCAAATCCTTAATAAAATATTCTGGTGCCAACCTGGCGCTTTCCTTTAGGCGCTCAAGATTTTGACCAATTCGCTCATTGTCAAATGCTGCGATGTCATCCAAAATTGATGCTGCTACTGGTGGCAGCCTCTTATACAAATCATCTCGTCGTATCTGTCGTTTTTGAGTTTGCTGGATAACCTCACGCTCAGCCCGCTCAGCTTGAGCGGCGCGGATTTCTTTTTGTTTATCTCGCTCAGCAATTAATTGGGTGAGGTTCGGAAAGCCAACTGCCCTACGATTCGTGCAAGTTGCACACTGCTGATCATAAAGTTCCAAAGCTGAATGGGCTAAATCCCAATAATATCCTGTACTATCAACTGCAAAATCACATTCGAATCCATGATGGCCAATGGGATAGCCGGTCTGTTGTTCAATCAGTCCAATGCCACCAATTTTTTTTAGTCTTACATGAGCACACCAATTTTTAACAAGTTCCAGAGTTGTTGCATTTCTTTTTCCATCATCAATCATTTTTTGCAATTTTATATCCATAATATTTATCTTTTGTCATTTGAATTAAGTAGCGTGAAGTAACATTCAGAACTAGTGTTAGATATCTTGTAAATGCTAATGGAGATCCCTTGATAATCAGCTTATTGGGTGGGCTTAAAAAATATTTTTATTTCACCTAAGAAATTTAATTAAATATATAAATCACCTACTGGAGTTAGAATTAGCCTCTAGATAATTTACCATATATTTTCATATTGAAGAGATCCCGTTCACTTGGCTCTGCCAATTTTTTTTGACCTCTCAAAAAATGTAACACACCTATTTGTTTCAAAGTAGCCCAAAGAATCCTGAAATACAATTTGACAATATAGATTCTCAAAACTTGTATACAGTACAATGGACAAATTAATTCGGCTTGAAGTTGTCCGCTAAACCGAATATTCCCAATTTTGCAATGAACAACTCATAAGGTCATAGCCTCTGCACAGAAGACTTACTCTTCCCTGGAGCAAGTTGAGTATACTTTAAATTGTACCCTAATGTTATTTGTTAATGCGAAGAGCGTTAACTAATATATTTTTATTTATTGAATATATTATTATGTTAGATTGTATTTAGTAGAATTTATTCTTTAGAAAAGGGTGATCATATGAAGAGGGCCGGGGAAATCCCCAGCCCTCTCTCCTCAATCTCTCAATTATCCAGTCAACCAACGTTAAAACTCATACCGCAGCGAACCAAACACACCATGCCCAGTGCGGTGTTCCGAAGCCTGAAGATTATAGTTCAGCCCAAGGGTAAAGTCGCCTTTCCCAAGCTCAAAGCCCAGGCCGCCGTCAAAGGTGGCGTAGTCTACAACTTGCATCTTCATTTCGACCTGACTGTCCACACCGGGAACGCGGGCCTTGCTCTTGCCCTTTAGATCACCTGCTGCCGGGATAATCCCCAGATCAAGCTGCAGTTTGAACTGCCAGCCGCTTTCTATAAATTTGGCGGGATAAAGCTATTTTTCCAGAGAGATTTTTCCGGCTCAACATGCCCGATTCAAAATGGAGATGCCCCGCCTAGTCATACTAGGCGGGGCATCTCCATTAATGTTTTTTCATTTCTTGCAAAAACCGCACGAGCTGCGTTGTCTGTAAGTGAATGAAAGATCGCTGCTCTTCTGAGAGCGGACGCAATAAGCTTGCGAGCGATTCGGCGCAAGCGTCAGCAGATGACTCTGGCGCTAAGAACAGATCAACAACACGGCACTGCAGCGCATCGGCAAATAACTGCAAGCGTTCAAACTTGGGTGCAATTTTTCCTTGTTCCATGCGTGAAAGTGATTGCTGCCCAATACCGACTTTTTCCGCAAGTTCTTCCTGAGACATCGCCAAGGCTTTCCGGCGTAGACAAATGGCTTGACCCACTGTTTGCGTCAAGGAGTTGGACCGTTCTTTCACCGCACCCTCCAGAGGAAATTCTGGAATTGAGTTTAAGCGGTAGGAATTGCATTGACATACACTTAAAAGCGTGTTTTAAGGCGTAAAAGACGTAAATATTAGGACATCAGACTGCAATCCCGCGCTACGCATAAACCCATAAGAGGGAGTTAAATGGTGAATAATCAACTAGGGGCTTTAATCAAGCTTGTTGGCGTATTCGTTGTAAGCTTTTTTTTGTTGGCGTGTGGATCAAGCGGGAACAACCTGGAAAAACTTCATGGAAAATGGTCAGTAGACAGAAAAGAAACCGTTGATTTGAGCAAAGAATACGGGAAGATGTCAAAAGAAATGAAATCTGAATTGGTAAGTAGAATGGTCAGACCCTCATTAAATTTTGATGTTCTTGGGAAGACCGTTGAAATTTATTATACTGAAAATCAAAAGGATGCTTTTATACTTCCTTTTGAAGTAAAAAAAGAGAAAAGCAATATAATTGTAATAACATTAAATAGCAGTGCGCCTATTGAAATAGTTTTTGATTCTGAAAGAAAAATAATAATGCGTTCTAAAGTGTTTTTGCAACAGACAGGTTTTGCTGAAATTGTATTAACCAAAACAAAATAATATTGGGGAGGACTATTCATGTCTGATGTGAATGGAGAAATGCAGAAGCCGTTTTCACAGAATCCAATGAAAATCGCCCACATAATTATTGCCGTCATAATGGCATGCCTTATAGTTGGAAGCCTGAAAGAATCCTATAATTACGGTTTGTTTACTAAAATCATAGCCTTCATCGCAGGCGTGATCAGTGGTTATTGGGGAACCTTGCTGGGTGACTTTGTACGAAAGCTTTTCATACCGGACATGATTTTCACCACTGGAGGATTTTCCGCCATTGTGAAGCAAAAACTGTTCTGGTTTATTGGGCCACAAGCTGTAGCCGCGTTTTTTGCCGCTGCCATTGGGGCGGGCCTTATCATTAAGCTCGCGGATCATTTTTAGCTTATTCCGATGGTAAAAGTTTTTGGCTTAAAAGGCATGCCCCCCAATGTGGCTGAATTGGAAACAGAGCCCAGCAGGCCCCTATTAATAGGGGCCTGCTGGGCTCTGCAACCTATTGCAACGTTAATAACGACCTTTTTATTGGCTCATGTCCTCTTCGGACTTCTTGCGCAATCCGCTTCGGGTGCGTCACTTAATATCCAAAACGCTTATACTGAAATATATTTTTCCCCCAAGGGGGGTGCAGAAACTGCTATATCCCGAAATATCCGCGAAGCAACTGAAGATATCAACGTTCTTGCTTATAGTTTTACCTCAGATTACATATGTGACTCCTTAATCTTGGCGTACAAAAAAGGGGTTCACATACGGGTAATACTGGACAAGTCACAGCTAACAGCCAAAAATAGCAAAATCCAACGACTCAAAGACGCGGGAATCCCTTTGTATATCGACTACACTCAAGCTATTGCTCATAACAAGGTCATAATCATAGATAGGCGAATAGTCATCACAGGAAGCTACAACTTTACAAAATCGGCTGAAGAACGCAATGCAGAAAATCTATTAATTATTCATAGTTGTTCATTAAGCGCAAAATATCTACAAAACTTTGAACTGCATCTGGAGCACGCACGTGCAGAGTAATGTGTGAGAGATGAACTTTCTTGAAGATTTATATTTAAGGATACTGCTAAAATTACTTGTATTGTTCAATATAAGATTCATCCAGTTGAGTATTCATCACTTCCTACACCCGCGTATGCTCCTGAGTTCCCATGTCTGGCCTCGCCATTTTGGATTGCGCCCTTGGAGGAACATATGCCAACGAACTTGTCAGTATATCCTCATAGCAAAGCAACTGGTGTATGATCTTTTCATCGTGCTACCTTGGAACAAAGGTGCTCCCCCCAATTAGACTAAGTGTGATAGCTACACTTGACCGAAGGGAGAGCACTGATAACAAAAAGCGTAAAAACTATTTACTGGCATTCAAGGCCAAGGTGCCCCTAGCTCCTCTTTCCAGTCTACGGAATTGAGTTTGGAATTTGGCGTTCACCAGACGCAGATAGGGGGCAAGCACTCAAAAAGTCGGCAACTGGCGTTTTGGCTGAAAAGCCAAAAGGGAAAAGAGACCCTACGCCTCCACCGTGCAATTCTGCAACTCGCCCTAACGGGTGCCTTCAACGCAGATCCTGTGCGCTACCTATCCCGCTTCTGCCAGTGTGTGCCTCGAACACTGAAAGGGCTTCGGGAAAAGGTTCCAGTACGCGCTGCAGAACCCCCTGCACGAGAGATATGGCCACGCCGTAATTGGTCATGGGGCATCCGGCCATATCCGCTGCGCGTTGTCGAGCCATCATCTGTCCCCGCGTGATTACACAGCCACCGCAATGGAGCACGGTTTTGAACGTCGGATCATAACCGGAAAATTCCTTGCCTGCGGCCACCGTGATTTCCAGTTCTCCACCCGCCATTTTTTGCAGCCAGCGCGGCAGCTTGATACGCCCTATGTCGTCTTTCTGCGCATGATGCGAACAGGCCTCCTGAATAAGCACCCGATCGCCTGGCTTGAGTCTTTGCAGGGCGGCAGCCCCACGGGCCATCTGGCTCAGATCTCCTTTGAATCGCGCCATAAGAATGGAAAATGTCGTCATGGGAATATGCGCTGGCGTATCCCGGTTCACAAGATGCACCACCTGTGAATCACAAACGACCAGATCCGGTGGATTTTTCAGACAGCCAATAGCAGCGGGAAGCTCTTCTTCCGTAACAACCATGCATATTTTACGGCCATCAAGGCTGTCACGGATTGCCTGAACCTGCGGCAAAATCAGTCGCCCTTTTGGGGCTCCCGTATCAATGGGCACCACAAGCACAAGAACGCCCTTTTCGGGCAGCAGATCACTCACCAGGGCTGGCTGGTGCATGGCATCTTCCGGGGCAATGCGAGCTATGGCTTCACGAATCTCATTGAGTCCAGACCCGCTATGGGCAGAAGCTCGTATGACAGGAATATCCGCAGAAAGATCGTGTGGGCGCGCAAAGCCCGCCTCTACTTCAGGCGCTGCGTCTGCCTTGTTCTGCACAACCACAAAGGGAATTTTCAATTCCACAAGTCTTGCTGCCAAACCGGACTCATCGGCACCCCACTCGTCTGCCACGGTAACAAGCAAAGCCACATCGGTACGGCGCATAACCTGAAGACTCCGCTCGGTACGGAGTTTTCCCAGTTCTCCTACATCATCAAGCCCTGCGGTATCCAGAAAAACTACGGGGCCAACAGGCAACATCTCCAAAGTTTTTTCAACGGGGTCAGTAGTCGTGCCCGGCATGTCGGAGACTATGGCCACGGACTGCCCGGTAAGTGCATTGAGCAACGAAGATTTGCCAACATTACGGCGACCGAAAATAGCAATATGCAAACGAAGTCCCTTGGGGGCATCATTCATTGTAAAGATTCCTTATGCGGGGGGACGTCGGTTTATGACTGAGCCCCTGAGCAACCTGCCATGCAAGCTAGGCCGACACGGTGGGGCATTACCGTGTCGGCCGGGGTCTGAGCGGGAACCGGGTGAGGTTCCCGATGAGAGCTGTGGGCACAGCGCTCAATTTTGAAACGATTGTCTATTCGTAGGGATATGGAGTTTCAGCAAATTCCTTGTATCGATGATGGGGATATACCCCGGCGTCAACAAGGGCCTGAAGATTTTTCGATTTATCAAACCATTGGGTGTGAAGCAGCTCTTCGGATTTGTGGCTCAAAGGCTTGCCGAGCCAGTTATCATACAGGGCTTTGACCTGCGTATTGTCCTGCGAGGCTCTTTTGGGAAACGCCGCGTCCGCGCCGTACACCCCCTTTGTGCGGTCTACCATGTAGTCCTTGATATCCTTGACTGCCGCATGCGCCTTGTTAACCAGGCGCACGCTGAGCAAAAGACCGCCAGAAACGATACATGCGCCCTTCAAGAAACCGCGTCTTGTGATGCCAATGATGGACATAGCCGCCCCCCTATGCGTTTGTTGAAGCGTCAGCGAGACGCTTTTTAAGACCTGCGAACAAGCTGGTGGCCTTGCGCTCTGCGTATTCCAGCAGATTAGGCATGATGGGCTGCCCGCCGCCACAGACACAGCCACCGGGGCACGCCATAAATTCGATAAAATGGTAGGGTGATTTTCCTGCCCGCACCTGATCACACACAGCGGCAAAATGTTTCCCCCCGTGTACCACGGCCAGGCGCAGTTCTGTGCCGTTGATGGTAACGGCATATTCCTTCACGCCCTTCAAGCCGCGAACTTCCTTGAAGTCCCACGAATCCGGGCGCTGACCGGTAACAGCCTGATAGGCATAGCGCAGGGCAGCTTCCATAACGCCGCCAGACACGCCAAAGATGGTCGCTCCACCAGTAGACTCACCCATAAGGCTGTCTCGTTCGCCTTCGGGCAGTTTCGCAAAATCTATCCCCGCCTGACGTATCATGTAGGCCAGTTCGCGGGTAGTAAGGGTAGCGTCAATGTCGCGGATGCCATTGGCAGCCAACTCAGAACGCAGCCCTTCATATTTTTTGGCTATGCAGGGCATGATGGAAACGGTGTATACCTGCTCGGGATCATAGCCTTTTTTCTCGGCCCCATAAGTCTTGGAAAGGCGGCCGTTCATACCGATGGGCGACTTGCAGGATGAAAAATGTGGCAGCAGGTCTGGATAAAAGGTCTCAGCGTATTTTTGCCAGCCAGGACAGCAAGACGTGAACTGCGGAAGACTCTTGTTTTCACCCAGACGCTGCACAAATTCCGAAGCTTCTTCCCAAATGGTAACGTCAGCGGCAAATTCGGTATCCCAGCAATGGGTGAAGCCCAAGGCTTTGAGAGCGGCAAGCATTTTACCAGTGGTCACGCTTCCCGGTTCAAGGCCAAAAGCTTCGCCAAGGGCGTAACGAACCGCTGGCGCAGGCATGGCAATGCACTTGAGGTTTTTATCCTTCAGCTTCTCCTGAAGTTCTGGCACCCAGGTCTGGGTTTCGTAAATAGCCATTTCAGGGCAGTGGGTGAGGCACTGCCCGCAGTTGATACAGGGCTCAGGATTCGCAACTTTATGCGCCAGCCCTGTTTCGCCGTACACGGCTCCGGTGGGGCAATATTCCTGGCAGAGGTCGCAGCCGATGCATTTTTTGTCGTCAATCTGCACAAAAAGCATCTTGTCGCCATCTGCACCTTTTGGCGGCACATGCGGTTCATACTGGATATGTTCCATGACAATGCGCGGCATCTCAACCTCCCGATAGTAACAGATGAAGTACACATTTATACCAACGCTGCTCAGCGTCCGAGCCTGAAGCCCATTGTGCGTTGTGCTGGCGAAAAACAGCTTGTTCTAGGCTGATGCCAATGCTTCCGCCAGCACGCACTGCGTATTACCCATAGGCTTGAGTGAATGGGTGCGCCCGGCTGCTTCAATGGCCGCCTGAACCCCGGCCAGATCAACACGGTTTTTATTGTCATAAATGCGGTAATGTTCACGAAACCCCGCAGGCGTAAAACCGGGCATGAGAACATTTGCTCCTGCCAGCAAGCCTTCGCGCTGTCCGCTTGCAGCGTCTAGCGTGGCCAGAGCCGTTGTCGCCGGGATATTTGCCCAGGGCAAGGCGATGCGCAGCACAGCCAACACGCGCAAAGTCATAGCTACACTTCCGCTTTCAGACCGCCCAAGTGGCGTATTTTCCTGCGGAATAAACGGGCCTGCGCCGCACATGCCTACACGCAGGCGACGTGCAAGCAGGATATCGTCAACGAGACTTTCAGGGTGCTGTCCTGGCAAGCCAATCATAAAACCTGAGCCGCACTCATATTTCAGTTTTGCCAATCTTTTCAGACAATCAATCCGTTCTTGCAGATTGTGACCTGGGTGTAGTGCGGCGTAGAGCCTTCGGTCTGATGTTTCGTGCTTGAGCAGAAAACGTACGGCCCCCGCCTCTTTCCATAGTGCATAAGCAGCATCGGGCTGTTCGCCCACGCTTAACGTCACAGGCACCCGATGCGTACTTCGTATGGCGTCGATTATCTGGGCGAGCCATAGTGGATCAATGGCATATTCGCCTGACTGTAATACAATGGTATCGACGCCAGTATCCACCGCCACTGAAGCGGCTTTAAGAACCTGAGCCTGAGAAAGCGCATACCGAACAAGGGAAGAATTCCCGCCCCTCAAACCGCAATAGCGACAATTTCGCCGACAAAGATTGGAAAACTCTACAAGGCCGCGCACGAAAACGTGTGAGCCCTTTTCACGTTCGAGAACCCTGGCCGCGTAGTGGCGTAGTTCGGGCCAGGGCGTCTCAAACAGCAGAGTAGATATTTCCGATCGGCGCATGACTACCCCTGCAAAAACTGCCTAACAATACACGTCGCGCTGCCCAGAACGTACCTTGGCCAGCAAGTTTTCCGAAACGCGACGCGTGCGGTCTTCCATGCCATTCAGCGTGGAGGCAATGGCTCCCTGCCCGGCCAAGCGGGCTTCGTCCGTTGCATAATCAAGCAGATATTCTTCAAAGGTGGAAAGCGCGTTTGGTGCGCATTTGGCCTTAATAAGGCCAGGTTTGGCCAGATCCATAAAATCCTTGCCAGTACGGCCAAGCCTGTAGCACCCGGTGCAGAACGATGGAATGAATCCGTGATCTCCCAGATCCTTCACTACTTCTGCCAAGGTTCTGTGATCGCCAAGCTGGAACTGGGCTGCCTCGAACTGGCTGCTTTCTTTGTATCCGCCAGGATTCGTGCGACTGCCTGCGGAAATTTGAGAAACTCCGAGTTCCAGCGTGAGACTGCGTATGTTTGCATTCTCGCGAGTAGACATGATGATGCCAGTATAGGGCACAGCCAGTCTGAGAATGGCTACGAGCTTAAGAAAATCCTTGTCACTTATGGCATGTGGCGGATGTGAGGCCATATCTGAACCAACGGCAGGCTCTATGCGCGGAACGCTGATTGTGTGGCAACCGACACCAAATCTGTCTTCAAGGTGGGCAATGTGCTGCATGAGCGCCAGCGTTTCATAACGCCAGTCATAAAGCCCATAAAGCAGCCCCATACCCACGTCATCAATGCCAGCCAGCATGGCCCGGTCAAAGGAAGATGCCCGCCAGTCAAGATCGCTCTTCGGGCCGGAAAGATGCACCTGCTTGTATGTTTCGCGGTGGTAAGTTTCCTGAAAAAGTTGAAATGTACCTATATTGCGGTTTTTGAGTTGCCTGAAATCTTCTACGGACAAAGGGGCTAGGTTAACATTGACGCGCCTGATGCTGCTGCCGTCTTCTCTGGCGTCATAGATAGCGTCAATGGCGTCGAGCACATAACTTATGCCACTACCAGGATACGCCTCGCCTGCTACCATAAGAACACGTTTGTGCCCCTGCCGAAGTATGGCCTTGGTCTCTTCGGTGATTTCTTCCTTGTTCAGAGCCCGTCGCACTACTGCCTTGTTTGATTTGCGAAAAGCGCAATAAAGACATTCGTTGGAGCAGAGGTTGGAAATATAAAGCGGAGCAAAAAGCACGATACGATTGCCGTATATTTCTTCTTTAGCCGCCTTGGCAGTCAGATAAAGATCCGAAAGAAGCTCCGGCGATGAAATTCCCATAAGCACGGCTACATCCGCCGGAGAAAGTCCCTTCAGTTCTCTGGCCTTTTCGAGGACGTCACGGATTCTCGCTACGTCCTCGCGGCTACATGATTCGAGCGTATTTCTGATTTTGGCGTCATCAAGCCAGACTGCTTTTGAATCAGCGGCGGTACCCATTGAAACTCCCCCCAAGACGATTGTGCGTAGCTAAAAACATTGGTCAGCATTTCAAAGTGCTACCTTTTTAAAAAACGTAACACCTAAGTCCGTAAAAAAACCTACCATCTAGGCAGGATGTTATCGCGCCATCAGATCTCACGATCAATTGGGCATGGCAATATTTCATTAGCTGCCTAGCAAGTAGCATCCAGTGTTACCTTTGTCAATTACGTAATACGATATTCATGATGCCCCTTGTTCCAAAAAAATAAAACAATCCCTTAACAATTTATAATTGCTGACAATAGAGATTGCACATCTGAAGTGTGCGCAAAGTCCAATGGCATTTGACTCTGCGCACATATATTCTTGACTCAACTCCAAAGCACGAGACTAAAACTTGTAAATGAAGCTTACGTTAACATTCCAAGCGTCTGTCGTGCTATTGGCACCCATGTTGTTGCCAGTGGCAGATGTATATCCACCCCATACCCCTCGCGACTGATCCAGCCATAAGGCTATGTAGTTGGTTTCCACGAGGAGGCGTAAATTGTCGTAAATCTGGTATGTAGTCGTGATGCCAAATTCAGCTGCGTAATCCTGCGAGGTCAAGTAAAGGCCGTAATAGTTGGCTGAGTTAAAGTCTGCAAACCCATCACCCGTGTCGGGCGTATAACTGGTATAGCCGTCAACACCCTTTGCGCCCTTGATATACTTGGCCATAGCGGGGCTGTTGGTGCCACCCAGAACGTTCACATGAAATGTCTGTTTCAGCTTATCAAAAAAGCTTACATCCTTGATTCGCGCTCCAACGCCCCAGGTGCCTGCGAAAGTGGAACCAATGAGGGTGTCGCGGCCTAGAGTCCATGTACCCAATGTACCAAAGCTCGACATGGCGTTTGTGCTTTCGTTGTTGGCCTCAACGTTGGGCATACGCTCTGAACCGTTTTTGATATTGTCGTCATCACCACTTGAGTACCAGCCGTAGACACCGGGAGTTCCCCAATCAAGTTTATATTCAGCCAGCAGGGCGCTATACCAGCCTTTACGGTTAAGAGCTTCTGCACCTGTGTCCACTGAGCCGTAGTTAAAGCTGGCTGCAATGCGGAAAGGATCAAACGCAACCATCTCGCCAGTAATACCGGCCCAAAGTACTGTTGAATAGGCATCGGCTATCTGACGGCCTACCTTGGAATCCTTAAGCGCGTAGACTGCGGGGGAGAGGCCCAGAGCGCCAGCACCAGTTGAATTTTTGCCATAAAAATCAGTGCCGGACCGAAAAGAATTGCTGCCAAACATACCCAACATGGCCCAGGGCGTAACATTTACACCATTAAGGCGCACTGGAGCGGTCAAACCAAAAATATCAAAATTATCCAGGTAATTTTGCGGTGACTGCGAGTCGCCAGCCCAATTGTCGTTGTAAGGCCGCACCCAAAAACCTGACAAGGAAAGGTTGTCAGTGATTGGTGTGGAAAGCACCACGCCAGCCACGTCGGCGTCAAACGCCTGAGAAGCTTCTGTTGTAAAGTCGGGCAAGAACACGCGCTGTATGCCCATACGCACCTTTACACTGGTTTGCGGCACTGCCCAGTCAAGATAGCTGTGCTTGATCTTGACCACATTGTTGCCGTCCGCGCCAAGTGCCCCCCCCTTGCTGGCTCTACCCCAGGTGACGCCGCCAATTTCAAAATAAACGGTACCTGACAAGGCTTCGGATGCCACGGCGTCCAGTTGCAGGCGCACTCGTGACTTGGCCTCGAATTGATCTTCACCGTAGCGGCCCCAGCCCGTTACCCCTGCAGCCTTGTTGCCATTTTCTGAACGCCCCCGTTCAGTAAAATTGCCTCCGCTGCCATATTCAAAGTTCATATTCCAGACGCCCTTGGCTTTGAATTCAACGGCATGGCTGGCAGTGCCCGCCCCCAGAAGAATGGCCGCAGCAATAAACAGGGTGCTGATTTTTTTCAACATAATCATCCCCAACATCGCGATTATTCTTTAAACCCCACCTAGACACGATTATTATAATCGTGTTACCAATACGCCACACTTTGGGTAATACCTTTTGAAAAAACATGCTACTAAAGTCAACAAGAAAGTATGTTTTTCGCGAATATGGAGCACCATCATGCGAAAATTAGTCTTTTTGCTGGCGGCCCTTTTGTGCTGCCTTTCTATTGCGGCTTGTGAAAGCAGCGAAAAAAAAAGATCAGCCACAGGCAGCGCGCACGGAGATGTCATACGCCAGCACCAAGGACATCCGTAATATCAATCCGCACTTGTACTCCGGGGAGATGGCCGCGCAGAACATGGTTTTTGAACCCTTGGTCATAAACACGACAGAGGGCGTTAAACCCTGGCTGGCGGAAAGCTGGGAAATTTCTCCCGACGGCAAGGAGTACACCTTCCATCTGCGCAAAGGGGTTCACTTCACAGATGGAGCACCTTTTAACGCTGAAGCCGTTAAGCTCAATATGGACGCCATTGTAGCTAACAAGCCACGTCATGCATGGCTTGATATGGTTAACCTCATCGACCGAAATGAAGTCATAGACGAACACACCTTCAAACTGGTGATGAAGCACCCGTACTACCCCACTCTGGTGGAGCTTGGCCTGGTGCGCCCCTTCCGTTTCATTTCCCCCAATTGCTTTGTGAACGGGCAAACCAAAGACGGAGTCTCTGGCTATGCAGGCACTGGCCCGTGGGTGCTAACTGAGCATAAAGACAAACAATACGCATTGTTTACAACCAATAAAAACTATTGGGGAACAATGCCAAAACTGGATACGGTGCGCTGGCGGGTCATGCCGGACCATCAGACCATCATGCTGGCCCTGCAGAAAGGTGAAATTGATTTGCTGTTCGGGTCGGACGGAGACATGCTGAACCTTGATGCCTTCAATGCCTTGCAAAAGGAAGGAAAGTACGTCACTGCCATCAGCGCACCTGTGGCCTCACGCGCCATTTTACTCAACGCTCATCAGCCCGTCACAGAAGAAAAAGCCGTACGTGAAGCCCTGCAGTATGCCGTTAACAAGCAAGCCATTGCGGAAGGCGTGCTCAACGGCACTGAAAGCGTGGCCGACACGCTTATTTCGCCCACAGTTCATTACTGCGATCTTGGCTTGCCAGCCCGTCACTATGATCCGGCCAAAGCTGCTGAACTGCTTGATGCGGCTGGCTGGAAAACAGGTGAAGACGGCTGGCGTTACAAAGATGGCAAAAAAGCGGTTGTTCGCCTGTATTACAACTCGCAAAATGCACAGGAACGCACCATTGGCGAATATATGCAGAGCGACCTGAAAAAAATCGGCATTGAGATGAAGATTATCGGCGAGGAAAAGCAGGCATTTCTTGACCGCCAGAAGACCGGCGATTTTGAACTGCAATACTCGCTCTCCTGGGGTACGCCTTACGATCCCCAATCCTATCTTTCATCCTGGCGGATTCCCGCTCACGGCGATTATCAGGCACAGGTTGGACTTGAGCGCAAGGAATGGCTGGACAAAGCTATCACCGAACTCATGATAGAACCTACTGAAGACGCCAGAAAAAAGATGTACCGGGATATCCTGACTTACATTCATGATGAAGGGGTATATATTCCCCTTACGTATTCCCGCACCAAAGCCGTGCACAGCAAAGCCTTGCAAGGGGTCGGCTTCGGAGCCTCCCAGTATGAAATACCCTTTGAGACCATGTATTTCCAGAACTCTACCCGTTAAGCTGTAACCAATCATAAGCATGCGCACCCCTGTACAGGTGGTGCGCATGAATCTTTCTGTATGAAAACATACATATTGCATCGCCTTCTGGGTACTATTCCACTACTGCTAGTCATTTCTTTTCTGGCATTTATGGTTATTCAGCTGAGCCCCAGTGACCCGGCTGAAGTAGCCGTACGCGTTAATGAGATTGTGCCCACAGAAGAAGTACTTGAGCTTACCCGAGAAAAGCTGGGATTAAACAAGCCTTTTCTGACTCGTTATGTAGACTGGATAAGTTCTGCCGTACAAGGCGACCTGGGCAGACGTTACGTTGACGACAAACCAGTGGCACAGGAATTGGCCAAAGCCTTGCCCCCTACTCTTTGGTTGGCTGCCGTTGCCACCATTATCACGGCTGTCTGCAGCATCGGCATGGCATTTATATGCGCCCGCTATGAAAGCAGACCTGTGGACTATCTGCTACGTGGACTGATATTTCTGGGAACGGCCGTGCCTGGATTCTGGGCAGGGTTACTCCTTATGTGGCTTTTCGCCGTAAAGCTGGACTGGCTGCCCACCAGCGGCATGAACAGCGCATATTCCGTTATCCTTCCAGCCATAACGCTCTCCCTGACATACACTGCCACCTATGCGCGCCTGCTTCGTAACAGCATGGTGCGCAACAAGCAGAGCAACTACGTGTTATTCGCACGGGCACGCGGCCTTTACCCTGGGACAATCTGGCGGCATATCTTTCGCAATTCGCTGCAATCCACGCTCACAGGGCTTGGCATGTCGCTTCCAAAGCTAATGGCCGGAACTTTTGTGGTGGAAACCATTTTCGCATGGCCGGGCCTGGGTTGGCTGTGCGTGACCTCAATTTTCAACAGAGATTTCCCTGTTATTCAGGCCTATGTGCTGCTCATGGCCGTGCTGTTCGTGGGTTTTAACCTGCTCATGGACATTCTTTGCGCTGCCATCGACCCTCGCATGCGCAACGGGAGCCAGCAATGATGTGGAAAGCATTACGCCAAGACCGCATGGCCATGTGGTGTATGGCCTTTCTGGGTATGGTGGCTATTGCGGCTCTTTTTGCTCCCTGGCTGGCTCCTTACGACCCCACCGCCATAAATGTTAAGGACAAGTTTGCTGGCTTAAGCTTTTCGCATCCATTAGGGACTGACCAGCTAGGGCGCGACGTACTTTCGCGGCTCATGTGGGGTGGCCGGGCAACCTTGGGGTTCTCACTTCTGGCCATGCTGCTCACCGTTTTTGTGGGGACATTTCTGGGGCTTGTGGCTGGTTTTTTTCGCGGCAAGGTGGATGAAACCATCATGCGCTTTTGCGATGCAATGATGTCTTTTCCCAGTGAAGTCATGATTCTTGCCATTGTGGGCATGCTCGGGCCAGGGCTCGGCAACATTGTCATTGCCAGTATTATAGCCAAGTGGCCCTGGTATACACGCATGATCCGCTCAACAGTCATGCAGTATTCAGACATGAACTACGTGCGGTTTTCGCGTGTAGCCGGGTGCAGCACCCTGCACATTTTTCGCAAACATCTTCTGCCAGCCGCTGCCGGAGAAATAATTGTACTGGCTACGCTGGATACAGGAGCAGTCATTTTGGCCGTATCCGCCCTGTCCTTCCTGGGACTTGGCGTGCAGCCTCCCACACCGGAATGGGGGGCCATGCTCAGCGATGCCAAGGACATCATGAGCATGTATCCACAGCAGATGCTCCCCCCCGGCCTGCTCATACTGTTAGTTGTGGCGGCTTTCAATTTTCTGGGCGACAGCCTGCGGGACGCACTGGATCCCGCCCACACCACGGCAGAAGGTGTGCGTATATGACAAATTGCAATAATCCCGTGTTTGAAGTGCGCAATTTGCATATCACGCATCCCGGAAAAATGCTGCAACTGGTTCATGATTTGAATTTCACGCTTGATGCAGGAACCTGCCTTGGCATCGTAGGTGAAAGCGGCAGTGGTAAAACGCTTGTTTGCCGGAGCCTTATGGGACTATTGCCTCCCACGCTGCAAGCAGATGGTACGGTCATATTTGAGGGAATGGATCTTTTGCATGCCCCACAAGAAACCATGAGAAGCCTGCGTGGAAGTAAAATAGCTATGGTCATGCAGCAACCTATGACGGCCTTTGACCCACTCTACACGCTCGATAAACAGTTTCTGGAAACCATGTCAGCACACGGCATATGTGGCATGGCACAAGCAAAACACTTGGCTATGGATATGCTTGAACGCGTGTGTATTGCCAATCCCGAAACGGTACTGAACAGCTACCCGCACCAGCTGTCAGGGGGCATGCTGCAACGCTGCATGATAGCTTTGGCCCTGATAATGAAACCAGCAAGTATCATTGCAGACGAACCAACCACGGCACTGGACGCGGAAACACAGTATGAAGTTGTACAGCAGTTTTTTGAATTGCGAAAAACCCACAACACAGCCATGATTTTTGTTTCTCACGACTTGGGCATTGTGCAGCGCCTTGCGGACGAATTGCTGGTCATGAAAGACGGTGAATGCGTTGAATCAGGGCGTGCCGAGGATATTTTTAACGCCCCGCAACACCCGTATACCCAATACCTGATCAGAACGCGCATGGCTTTGACAAAAAACTTCAAGTCCATCCTGGAGAAATGCCATGCTTGAAGTGGCTAACGTTTGTAAAAGCTACGGCAAAGGTGGTTTTTGGCGGACTGAAAAGCAGCCGGTGCTGCACGGAATAAACATTTCCGTACCTGCCGGAGCGTCAGTTGGTCTTGTGGGTGAAAGTGGCAGCGGAAAAAGCACGCTGGGGCGTTTGATTCTTGGCCTTGAACCGGCAGACAGCGGTCGCATTCTTATGCAGGGGCAACCCGTAAGGCAATGGCGAAAAAAACATGCTGGCGGAATGAGCGTCGTTTTTCAGGACTATACCACATCAGTAAACCCGGCCTACACCATTGCAGACATCATTCGAGAACCGCTGGTTGCCTGTGGTAAAAGCAAAGGAACAGATGCCACCATTGCCGAGCTTATGGATCGAGTAAGTCTTTCACCCAAGCTGACAAATCATCTTCCTCACGAGGTAAGCGGCGGGCAGTTGCAACGAGCTTGCATCGCTCGCGCCATTGCAACAAACCCAACCTTCGTTCTTTTTGACGAAGCCATAAGCTCTCTTGATGTTTCGGTGCAGGCAAAAATACTTGAGCTGCTGCGTGAACTGAAGGGGGATATGACCTATTTTTTCATAGCGCATGACCTGCAGGCCGTCACATACCTCTGTGATGATATTTATTTTTTACAGAAGGGCAGCGTTGTTGAGCAGTGCTCCAGCACTGCTCTTGCCCATGTATCGAGTGATTACGCCAAAAGGCTTATTGGTTCAGCAATCCTCTTTCAATCCCGCTGGACGGGCAAATAGAACCGATCCTTCTCACCATTGTATTCATTACAAATAAGGAATCTTCATGAACTATACAGCCCCCTCTTCTGCAAGCAGCGAACCTATATCCCATAATGACAGTGCGTTGAGTAGCCGCATTGAACGCTACTGGTCCCGCAGGGCAGGCAGCTATGGAACCACACGCAGAGTGGAATTGAGCAGTGACAAAAAAAACCAATGGCTAGCCGAAATTTTACCACATCTGCAAGGCAAACAGCCCTTACGCGTTCTTGATATAGGTACTGGCACAGGTTTTTTTGCAATTCTTCTGGCACAGCAAGGCCATACAGCCTGCGGAATTGATATGAGCGAAGCCATGCTTGAAGAGGGCCGCCTCATAGCCAAACAACATGGCTGCGCTGTCGACTTTCAAAAAATGGATGCGAGCTGCCTGAACTTTGAAGGCGAGAGCATGGATGTAGTTATTTCCCGTAACCTGACGTGGACCCTACAAGACGCTGCCGAGGCATACAAAGAATGGTACCGCGTGTTACGCTCTGGCGGAATCTTACTGAACTTCGACGCAAACTATGGCTCCGTATCCTTTATGGACGTTGTCCGCCACCCAGGAACACACGCGCATGTTGGCATGGACGACGGTATGATGGAAGAATGCGAATGCATTCGCCGTGAACTGCCCCTTAGTCGCGAATCACGCCCGGATTGGGACATGCGTGTTTTGCGCGATATTGGCTTTTCCCAATGCCAATGTGACATGAAGCTAAGCTCACGCATCTATACAGAACAGGATGCAACCTACAACCCTGTGCCTATGTTTGCCATACGTGCCATGAAATAATGAATGTTACTGCGAGTGGCCCTCAGATTCTTTTGAGGGCCGCTTTTAATCTTACTTGCTACTAAACATCACCAAGCTGCCTCACAAAATCATCCCGGAAGCCAAATATTTTGGCTGCTAGCGGAGCGCCCATTTATCTTCTTTTTTTCGTTGTCAGTTTTTACTAATGGCTTGACGTGCGCCCAGGTTCTTTATAGCGTGTGTTACCTTTTTATATAAAATAACACGAATTAATGTACTGTTAATTCAATCGAAATAAATTCTTTAATAACATTTGGGTGTTAAATATTTTTATTGAATTCACCTTGTCGGCTTCGGCAACAGGGGTGAATTTGCACGCCCATATGGTGCTACCTTTTTAAAAAATGTGTTACTGCGTAAGGGTTGTGGGGAACCCATATTTCAAAAAATCTAACAATGAACTGGATAAGCCGGTCATTCACACGAGAGGGAGGTTTCGGATGAGGAAGGTGCTATCCATAGTGGGCATGCTGTTCGTTTGTACTTGCATGTGGTGTTCCCTTGCACGGGCAGAAGGCCCGCAAGATAGTCAGAATCCATCACAGCAGGATGTTCCAGAACGAAAAACAGGCCTTACGCAGGGAAGTCTGACCGCTTTCACATTACCAGCGATAACCGCGTACGGTGTGGCAGATCAACCTCCTTCGGTTCCTGTTCAGACCCGTTTTGGAACCCAGTACAACGTTGTGACGGAAGAACAAATTAAGAGGCAAAATTCTCTGGATTTTTATGATGCTCTTCGCAATGTGCCGGGCGTTATGTACCAAAAGAAAAATATTATCGGTGGACAGACGTCGCACAGCCTTTATATCCGTGGGCGCGGGGCAAGCCACCCCAGTCCTGACCTTAATATTTTCTTTGACGACGTGCCGCGCAGTGGGGTGCTCTACGGCCAGGCGTTGGCTGACGGTATTCCTGTGTATGCCCTGGGTGGTATGGAGATATACAAAGCACCGCAGCCTTCACGTTTCGGCAGCGGGTATGGAATGATTAATTTTATTCCCAAGTACATGACGGAAGAAGGGTATGAACTGCGTGTAGGTTCAGAAGCAGGCAGCTATGGAACCGTTGCGGAAAATGTGGGCATGGGGGCTAAAAAAGGCAATGTCGACATCTATGCAGCACAGAGCTGGATCAGCACATTGGGGCACGTGGATCATAGTGCCGGACATCAGGCCAGTTATTACGGCAATTTGGGCATTGCCTTTGGCGACAACTGGGGCATGCGGCTTATGGCTAACCGCGTGGATGCCAAAACCCAGGTTCCCAATAACCCCATAACCGACACGCGCACCACTGACCGATATGACACGGAAACCAGTCTTGCCACACTTTCTTTGAACAATAACTACAACAATGCCTCAGGCTATCTTAAGGGGTATTATAACAATACGTTGTTTCACATAAGGGGCGAAAACAGCGGTACAGCCATGTCTCGTCAGACCAACGATCTGTATGGCATCCGCGGGCGCGAAACGTTCTCTGTGTGGGAAGGAAGTGAATTTGTCGCAGGATTTGACCTGGATATGTCTCGCCTCCAGAACTATCAGGAACAGTACAAAACACGCACTTCAACAAGTTGGGATTTTCCCGATCAGACGCTGTTTTCACCTTATTTTGCCGCCAGCCAGCTTTTTGGCAGCATAGATGGGTTCCACGTAACGCCATCAGCTGGAATACGCATATATAGCAGCAACCTCTTTGAAGACCATGCAGCGCCCCAGGCTGGCCTGGTGCTCGGATATGCCAATACAGACCTGAGCTTCAACTATTCGCGTGGGGTCAATTATCCCAGTCCGGTAGTACTGCAAAATTTTCTGGCCAATAAGTCCCTGCCCGGCAGCTTCGACACCAAGGATATCAAACCGGAAGTCATAGATCATTACGAAGTGGCGTTAAAGCACACCATGCCCGGTGTGTTCAGTGCCAGTGCCACCTATTTTCATGATGACGGCAGAGACAGGCTGCGCGCCTATATGTTTGGCCCATCTCCCACTGCATCATTTTTCAATTCTTCTACCGCAGAATACAAAACTGACGGTTTTGAATTGGCCGGTTCTGTAACCCCCATAGACGGGGTTGAAATCTTTGCGGCAGGAACGTGGATTAAAGCCTGGGCCAAAGGTGACAATGGCGAAACTACAAATGAATTGCCCTATACCCCCAGCTTTGCCTTGCAGGCTGGCTTCAAATGGGATTTTCTGGAGCATTTTCGCTTAAGCGGCGACTATCAGCATTTGCAGGATGTTTATGCGGGCACACTGGCACGCACATCGGCAACGGCCAATCCGGCTAGCAATTTCACGAAGCTCAAGGAAATTGACAAACTACCTGAAATCAATGTGGTCAATCTGCGGCTGGACTACATGTTCAGCTATGACGACCTGCACCTGGAAGAAGGCAAAGTTTACGTGGCTGTGAACAACATCTTTAATACGCCCTATGCTTACGCTATGGAAAAAACAAGTGACGGCAAGGACAGGCAACTGTATTACATGCCGGGAACCACAGTTATGGTGGGGTTTGAGCTCAAATTTTAACGCAAGCACGTGCAACCGATGCCTTTAGGCATCGGTTGCACGTTTTCTTTGGAGGGTTGTATGGCAGATAGTTCTGAGCGCAATACACAGCGAACACGTTTCTTTGATGCACATGCCTGCCAGTGGGAAGAACGAAATTATACACCTGAAAAACTCGTGCAAGTGGATCACATGGTTGCCGGATTGGCTCTCAGTAACGGCATGAACATTTTGGATGTTGGCTGTGGTGAGGGGGTACTACAACCATTTTTACGCAAGCACGCGGGCAAAGACGCGCAGCTTTTTGCTCTGGACGCTTCCAAGATCATGCTTCAAAGCGTCTCTACTCGTTTCCCCGATGTTCAGACATTTCATGCCAAAGCCGAATCAATGCCTCTGCCAGATGCAAGCATTGACGTTCTGGTCTGCTTTTCTGCCTTTCCCCATTTCAGCGACAAACCTGCGGCAGTCAAAGAATTTTATCGCGTGCTGAAAAACGGTGGAAGGGCCTATGTCCTGCACATTGACGGCAGAGAAAAACTCAATGCATTGCACGACAAGCACCATGCAGTAGAGGGTGACCACTTACCCTGCCCAACGGGTATGCGACTTCTTTTTCTTGAGGCTGGCTTCGCACATACCAATGCCGATGAAACTGCCAACCATTATTACTTCTTTGCCATAAAATAGGAGGTTGCATGCGCCGTTTAATTTTTGCCCTGCCCAGCATCCTTTTATTAAGTCTTTTTACCTTCACTGCGGCCTTTGCCGCTGAACCGCTGAGGGTCGTCGCAGGCACGTCGTTGATAACTGATATTGTCAATGATCTCACCGCTGGCGACAGCGAGGTGATCACCATCATTCAGGGCTCCAGTTGCCCGGGCCACGAGAATGCCAAAACCCAGGATTTTGTATTTGCCGCCAAAGCTGACCTTGTGCTGATACATCCCTTTCAGCGCCACATGCTGCAAGTGACCACCATGCTGGATGCAGTGGGCAATGCCTCGCTGAAGCTTGTTGCCATAAGCCCGAAGGGAAGTTGGCTCATTCCGGAAATACAAAAACAAGCGGTGCTGGAGATAGCCGAAGCCTTGTGTGCCGTTGCTCCGCAGAAGGCAGAGACCATTCAGCAAAGAACGCGACAGCGCATTGAAAAAGTTACCCAGGCTGATCGTGAATGCCGGGAACACCTCAGGGCTGTCGCAGGAAAACCCGTTATTGTTGCCGCCATGCAGTCAGAATTTGTGCAATGGGCGGGCTTTAGCGTGCTGCGTTCCTTCGGACGCATTGAAGAAATCAATGCCCGAGAGTTAGCCTCTATTATGACGGATACAAAAGGAAAAAAAGTTTGCGGCGTCATAGACAATTATCAAAGTGGAATGGACGCCGGACTGCCACTGGCGCTCGAACTTGGCGTCCCGCATGTGGTACTTTCCAATTTCCCCGGCTCTGCTGACGACGTGCCAGACTACTTCAGCTTGTTACAGGCCAACGTGGCCCAACTGTCCAAGCTATAAGGAGAAACCGTGTCGAAAAGTCTTGCCGTCTTACACAACGTGCACGTTAGCTATGGATGCCGCGCCGTATTACACGACATCTGCTTGAACGTGTCCGCAGGTGAATTTTGGACGGTAATCGGTCCCAATGGCGCGGGAAAATCTACTTTGATCGGTCTGTTTAACGGTTTGACGCAGTATGACTCAGGCGCGGTTACCTACGCTGGTAAAGCCGTCACCCCACAAAACGCCCGGGAAGCACGACTGAAAATAGCTCATGTCTTTCAGGCCACAGACCTTGATCCCAAAATGCCACTTTCAGTTTTTGCCTCCGTGTTGAGCGGAACTTATGGACGCTTGGGGCTTTTCCGGCGCGCTGGACAAAAAGAAAAAAAACTTGCCATGCGAGCGCTGGACGTTGTGGGATTGGCGAATCTGGCTTCGCGTCCCATAGGCCAGCTTTCGGGCGGTGAACGGCAGCGTGTGGCCCTGGCCCGCGCTCTGGCCCAAGAACCGGAAATGCTGTTGCTGGATGAACCCACAGCCGCACTCGACTGGCGAGCCCAGAGGGATATTTGCACGACTGTGGCTGCACTACGCCAGGAATTCTCCCTCACCGTAGTGATGGTCACCCACGACCTCAATGCCGTCTTCAGTTTGGCGCAAAAGGTGGCCATGCTTCGGGAAGGCCGCCTTCTCTGGCAGGGGGAGGTGCAAGATGCGATGGAACCGAAACTTTTAAGTACTCTTTATGATGTACCCATTCAGATTGCGGACTGTGACGGAAGAAAAGCCGCCCTATTTTGAAGCATGGTGCTTGAAACTATCTGTGCAAGGTAATCCAATGGAAGAGTTTTTTTACTATGCCTTTTTGCAAAGGGCGCTCCTCATGGCCCTCATCGGAGGGGCCGTCTGTGGCGCTATGGGCGTTTTTGTAGTGCTTTGGCGGATGAGTCTTGTAGGCATGTGCGTTTCACATGCCTCATTTGCCGGGGCGCTTTTGGGGCTGTGGTTGGGGCTACCCCCACTAGCAGGCGCCCTTGTGGCCAGTTTGGGAGCGGCTTCGGCAGTCGGTCCACTGGCTGAAAGGCCAGGATTCAGTCTGGACACTGCAATGGGGGTTGTTTTTGCCGTGGTTATGAGTCTGGCCATGCTGGCGCTGGGGCTTATGCCGGGGGCCAAGACCGAAGGGCTCAGCCTCATCTGGGGAAGCTTGCTTTCCGTCACTATTTTTGACTTACAGCTTATGGCTGGAGCAGGCTTGCTGATATTTCTATTTATTTTTCTTTTTTTCAAAGAAATTGAGGCCATTATGGGACAGAGGCATGCTGCTGCAGCCGCAGGCATTCCGGTGCGTAAAATCTACTACGCCTGCCTTATTCTGCTGGGGCTAGGCGTGGCCTTTGCCCTCAAGGCCATCGGTGGACTGTTGATTTATGCGCTTATTGTCACGCCAGCGGCTACAGCCCTGCAGCTGACGTACAGCCTTAGCTACATGTTCTGGCTTTCTGCTTTGTTTGGCGCCATTGCATCTACGCTCGGGCTTGGGCTGTCCTTTTATTGGGCAGTGCCGCCAGGGGCGGCGATCGTGCTGCTTTCTGCCAGCATACTCGTCATTGCCATGTGGCTTTCGCCAAAAAAACAAGGTGTCCATCCGTCTCATTAAAGCAACTTTACACTGGTTGGTACCTTTGCACAGGAGCAAAGCTCCAATGGTAAATTCACTGAGGTGCCACGAAGCTCCTGATGCCGTCAGATCACTTAATAGACAGGAACCCGCTTTACACTGACATATCTTAGCATATGAACCTACGTGGTACCCCATATGGCAGAATTGTTAACATTGCCAGAACAGGTGTTTGAAGAGAAGTCCGCCAAAACGCGCGGTTTGGGCAGCGTACTCTGTTCCTTGTGCCTGCACACTGCGCTGGTAGGAACGGGCTTGGCCTTTTTTTATGAAGCAGAACACCTGCAAATGGATGCACACCATGTTACCCTTGTGGATGCGTTTTATGCACAAGGGACAGCAGTTCAGAAAACAATTCCTACAGTTAAAGCGGATTCAGCGGTGGAGCCCGTGGCTAAGGTGAGGCATGAACCTAAAGCGAACGACAAAGCCCTTCCTATCGCGTCTAAACCTGCGCGGGCTTCAACAGAAGAAAAATCCATACCCATTAGTGCAAAAAAACGAAAAAAAGACTCGGCGCCATCTGAACATATAACGGGACATCCCAACAATGAGGCCAGAAAATCACCGTCCTTTTCTGCCGATGATACAGAGCGCGCTACTGAAACTACCGGCACAGCTTCAGCTGGGTTACCTGCTCAAGATGTCACTGCAAGGCAAACTTCCGGCCCGCAGGCCATATCTGCGGGAGAATATACAGCATATCAGGCCGGAACGGTGGACAGTCCCCCGGCCATCACCAAGCGCGTTGCGCCACAGTATCCTTCCAGCGCCAAACACAAGCGCATTCAGGGGTCTGTAGTTGTAAAAATAATTGTGGATACCTCAGGTTTACCGCAACAGTGCACGGTAGTTTCCGCAAAACCTGAAGGTTACTTTGAAGAGGCGTCACTAGAGGCTGCCCAACGATTACGTTTCAAACCGGGAAAAATTAAAGGGATTGTGGCTAATACGGTAGTCTTGCTGCCCTTTGATTTCCGGCTGCAGTGAGGTGCGACGGAGATCAATGAACAGGATACCGGGGTGCGCAAAAGCGTTATCGGACCGCATTCTATTTTGCTCACTTGATTCTCTTTGAATTTACTGCCCATGACACTCATGACTACAAAGGTCGCAGAATTTTTCGCATTGGACAGTAGATCATACATGCTGTTCAACCATCCGATATATCATAGATAAGCAATCAGGCAGGGGACAAACAAAAAGACCCCACGACCAAAGAATACGCTGTGCAGTTTAAATAGTTAACATTTGTGTTGCTGCAAATACTTAATCTTTTTGCGTAAGTAAGCGATGGCGGACGCCTTAGTATAGCCGACCTTGGCCCCGGCTCTGACGCGCTCCCTTGGACCTTTTTGCAGCGCATCTTCATTGCTAAGCGTCTTTGCAGAAATGAGGCCGCCGGTAATTCGTGCCAGCTCTGCTCTGGAAACCACCGGGGGTAAGGCCACCTCGATTGCTTTGAAGAATTCCTCTGTACCGATGCCGGTATTTATCAGCCTGTCGCTATATTCAAAGTCGTGATGCCAATTTCTGTGTTGCATGTGGCCTCCTGCTGGTGAGTTGGGTGGATGAGGGCATGTGTGGGAATACATACTATTGCTTACAATGACAAAAGATAGGGGCTGTCATGCAGGCAGCCCCCACCAGTCACCGCTATTTTGTAATCCCCAGAGCCATGCAGAACTCATCACGTGTGCTGGGCGCATTTCTACCGTAGTAACGTCTACTGATGCCTCTTGGCCCTTGCCCGTGATATCAAGACCGGGAGTGGACGATGGCCGATTTTTTCGGCTAGGATACCTGTTTTTCACGTATGCGTGTGCGCGAAGATACATGAGACCCCTTGGAGTTGAATTCCTTTGACCGGGTCTTGGCCAGATAGCTGGCGGTATACACCACGTCACCCATCTGCTCTTCAACGTCGGTGGAATTGCGTTCTATGAGTTTACCCTTGGCCCCATTACTGGCAAAAAAAATTGACCAAACCTTCGTTATCTGTGTTTAGTCTACGCTGCACAGCCTTCGTAAAGGTTTCTTTGATGGAATAACCATTTTGTATGGCGTTGCCATTTACAAAGATGTTGAGATGGTAATGTGGTTTGTCTTTTGGGCTCTTTTTCTCTGATGACCAGACATAGTGCATATCTGGATCATTTTTCCCATTTTTAAAGCATGAATCTATCTAGCGGTTGTCATGTTCAATGACTCTGGTCAGCTCCTTGTAACTGAGCGTATCATTGCTTCCTTGTTCATTCTGAATATCAAGGCGTACAGATAGTACTTTAGAATGCTTTGTTGTCATGTATTTATCAAGTTTATCCATTGTTATACTTAAGGGCGATCTACGGCCAAACCGCAATTGAACTGCTTTGTTAGGCGATCAAAGCCGTGGCTATTTTTTTTGCCTTTATGTATTGCTCTTTGGCAATATTTGCAGTTAAATTTAAAGGGTTATCCACCCCGAAGACTGCCATCCGGAGGCCCGCGTGAAACCTTTTCTGACCTTACAATCTGTGGAAACGGTCATTAAGCATATCCGTACTTTTCCAGTCCTGGGGGAGGAACAGGTTCTTCTTGATAATGCACTAAATCGCCATCTGACCTGCGCATTTACCGCCCCCGCCGATTTGCCCGGCTTTGACCGTTCCACTGTAGACGGCTACGCCGTGCGTGCGCGGGATCTGTTCGGCGCTCAAGAAGGCAGCCCGGCTCTGGTGGAGTGCGTGGGCGACTGCCCCATGGGCGCAGCCCCAGAAATCGTCATTCAGGAAGGGCAAGCCGCGCGCATTCTCACAGGCGGCATGTTGCCACAGGGTGCGGACTGTGTAGCCATGGTGGAGTATTCCCGCCCTGCCGGAGGCAAGTTGATTGAGCTCACCCGCAGCCAGGCCCCAGGCGACAATGTGATTCTGCGTGATGATGACGCTACGGCCGGCGCACCTCTACTGCCCGCCGGGCATCGCCTGCGGCCTCAGGATGTGGGGCTTCTGGCGGCATTCGGCGTCAACACAATCGGCGTGAGATGCAGCCCACGTGTAGCCGTGCTTTCCACCGGTGATGAGATTGTTCCCGCAACTGAAACGCCACCGCCGGGTAAAATCCGTGATGTCAATGCGTACAGCCTCACCGCCCTGTGCCGCGAAGCAGGCGGCCAGGCCCAACGAACCGGACTTGTGCGTGACGATGCGGACGACCTCAGGGCGACCCTTGCCAAGCTTGCCGTCCAGTATGATGTCATTGTGGTTTCAGGCGGATCATCAGCCGGTATGCGTGACCATACGGTTGAAGCCTTTGCCGCTCTGCCTGGGGGCGAAATTTTGACCCACGGGGTGGCCATCAGCCCTGGCAAGCCCTTTATTCTGGCCCGTGCTGTCATGGACGGACGCACAGTCTGCCTCATGGGCCTTCCAGGGCACGTCGCCAGCGCCCTTGTTTGCGCGCGTGTTTTTCTCACCCCTTTATTGCATCACCTTCAGGGGCAAATTTCAACAGCAATTTCCCCTTGTATTCCAGCCAGGTTGGCGCGATCCGTCGCTTCAGCCCAGGGACGCCGCGATTATCTGCGAGTTCGCCTGAACATGCTCCCGCAGACCAATTCCCATACCGACAAGGAAGTTTCAGCGTTGTATGAGGCGGAACCAATCATGGGTGTCTCCGGCCTCATAACAGGCATGACCGCTGCGGATGGCCTTCTGATTTGCGCTGAAAACCGCGAAGGCTTTGATGCGGGAGACATAGTCATGATAGAGCTTTTTCAGTAGAATGTCCGGCACCTGAGCCCAATTTTCGTGGAGGCAAACCTTGAAACGCAATACCTATCTGACCCTGCTCACGCCCGATGAAGCTAGAATTCTCTGGTTTGAGCGTCTACACGCCCACTCCCATACTCTGGCGGAAGAAAATGTAGCTCTGCCTGATGCGCTGCACCGTGTACTCAGCCGGGCTGTTGAGGCACAACGGTCCTCTCCGGCCTTTCACGGCGCAGCCATGGACGGTATTGCGGTCAGTGCCGAAGATACGTTTTCCGCTTCGGCCCGCAACCCTTTGCGCCTTGAACTGGGTAAAAAGGCTCACTGGATAAATACCGGCCATCCCCTGCCTCAGGGCTTAAATGCCGTCATCATGATGGAAAATCTCAACACGGAAACCGTCGGGGAAACACAGTGGGCCATCATTGAAAAAGCCACTTTCCCCTGGCAGCATGTGCGAAAGCTTGGCGAAGATATGGTGGCCACAGAAATAATCCTGCCGCCTGGAACCTGTATAGGACCATACGACCTGGGCGCATTGGCGGCGGGTGGCGTACTTGAAGTGCCTGTATTCGTCCGGCCCCGCGTTTCCATCGTGCCCAGTGGTTCGGAAATAGTGCCCCTGTCTGAAGCGCGAGAAGAAGACCTGCGCGCTGGCCGGGTGCTGCCCGAGTTCAACTCCCTGATTTTCTCAGCCATGATTACCGAAGCCGGAGGCGATGCAACGGTTTTGCCCGTAGTTCCAGATGAACCGACTGCCATTGCCGCCGCCATCACAAACGCCCTTGATGCCGGGGCAGACATGATCATCCTCAATGCCGGTTCCTCGGCAGGCAGCCACGACTACACCGCCCATGTGCTGGAATCACTGGGGGAAGTACTGGTGCACGGCATTTCGGTTATGCCCGGCAAACCCACGGTACTGGCCGTAGTGCGAGGCAGGCCCGTTATCGGCGTACCGGGCTATCCGGTTTCGGCTGGCATCGCCATGGAAGAATTTGTCTTACATTTGCTTGCCTTGTGGCAGAAACGCTCTGTCAGCGAACGCCGGAAAGTTCTTGCTGTTCCCTACAATCCGCTGCCTTCGCGCCCCGGAATGGAAGAGCGACTGAGAGTCAAACTCGGCCTTGTTGGTGGCTCCATAGTGGCTGTGCCCCTGCCACGCGGCGCAGGAACCATTACAAGCCTGAGCCGCGCAGACGGCATTATCTGCATTCCGCGAGACAGCGAAGGCTGTGATGCCGGAGAGCCGGTAACCGTTGAGTTGCTGCGCCCGGAGACGGCTCTTGCAGGGGCGCTGCTCGCCATAGGCAGTCATGACAATACCCTGGATATGCTCGACAGCCTGTTGCGCAAGACCTACCCCGGATTCCGCCTGACTTCTGCCCATGTGGGATCATTGGGCGGCCTGATGGCGTTGCGGCGTGGGCAGTGCCATCTGGCGGGCAGTCACTTGCTCGACGCGGAAGACGGCGTGTATAATCGCAAGGCCATTGAAGAAAATCTTGAAGAACCCACAGTACTTCTACGCCTTGTGGACAGGGAGCAAGGCATTTTGACAGCGCCCGGCAACCCTCTGTACATCAACGGCATAGAAGATTTGGCCCGGCAGGATGTGCGATTTATCAATCGCCAGCGCGGCAGCGGCACCCGCGTGCTGCTTGACTACCGTCTGGCCAGCCTGGGAATTTCCTCCACTGGCATCAAGGGATATCGTGACGAGGAATATACCCATATGAACGTGGCCGCTGCCGTGCTTTCCGGCCGGGCAGACGCCGGCCTCGCTGTCAGGGCCGCCGCCAATGCTCTGGGGCTCCCCTTTGTTCCTGTTGGCATGGAGGAATACGATCTGGTCATTCCACGACGTTTTTTAGCAATGGAAGCCATGCAGGCCCTGCTGGATGTCATACGCAGTGAA
This sequence comes from Desulfovibrio intestinalis, assembly GCF_014202345.1. Lineage (NCBI taxonomy): Bacteria > Pseudomonadati > Thermodesulfobacteriota > Desulfovibrionia > Desulfovibrionales > Desulfovibrionaceae > Desulfovibrio > Desulfovibrio intestinalis. Next base: position 15,440 of record NZ_JACHGO010000005.1, on the reverse strand, counting down.
TCCTTCCGCAAGACGGTTGAAAGTATGGGAGGCTATGGCACGGAAAAGACAGGTCAGATTATCTGGGAATACGCGGGAAGGTAGTGGAAGTTTTTACTCCAGGCCAGTCCAGGAAAAGTCTTCCAGCTCCGGTACGGATAAATCAAGATGCAGCAAGGACGAGTCCTTGCTTTGTGTCAGTAGAGCGCGAAGGGTCAGTTTGACCATCAGGCAGGCCACCGAAGCCGGGGCCAGAGCGCCAATGGCTTCACGTCTCGCCTGCGCAAGCTCCTGAGAGCTTTGCCCCTGAGGGTACAGTTCCTCCAGCCGGGGCCTTGGGCCGGAGTTGGCATAGCTGAAGCCCTCTTCCCGAAGAACGGCCCCATGAATGAAAGGTACGTTCCTTGCCAAGGCGGCCCGCTCCAGAGCGGTCTTCAAAGGGATACTGTCCAGACAGTCCAGCGCAATATCCATACCTGTCACAAGCTCAGGAAGGTTGTGCTCGCCAGCCTCAACTTCCAGAGCTTCTGCTGCCACATGCGAAGCAATATCTTCAAGAGCATTGCACACGACCCGCGCCTTCGGCAGCCCCAGAGCGCGTTCTGAACTGAAACACTGACGGTTGAGGTTGCTTTCATCAAACACATCGTTATCCACAAGCCGGATAGAGCCCACACCCGACCGGGCCAGCAGTTCCGCCACATATCCACCCAAACCGCCGCAGCCCAGCACAAGTACCCTGCTTTGCAACAGGCAGGCCATGTCGCCCGATGAAAACAATCCGTAATTGCGGCGAAAGCGCTCAGGCCAGATATGGTGCCCCAAAAGGCAAATCATGGCCTCGCGCAAGGTCATCCCTTGCGTATCTGCCCAGGTGCGAATGCCCGCAAGCCTTACGAACAGTATTTCCGCACCGTCACAGTGCCTGCCGGAATCGGCTGAGGCCGGATGCGCCGGATATACAGCGCACAGATGGGGCTTGAAAAAAGCGTATAACTGGGGTGTAGTCATGGCCAACGGACGCCTAGCCTCCACCGACAGCCGGGAAGAAGGCTATGCGATCGCCGTCGCGCAGGAGATCGTCCGCCTTGTGCTGGCGTCCGTTGACCATAACAATCTTGATGTCTTGCTGCGGCAGGTTCAGATGCCGGGCCAGCCCTCCCACGGTACAGCCTTCAGGTATGGTCACCTGCAAGCCCTTTTCCGGGATATAGCCGGGTACATGATCACGTAGTGTAGTACTCAGTTTTACGGTCAGGTGCATGATAAACTCCTCGTCCGCATGCCAGTCAAACCTGCGCGGTCAGACTCTATATGCACATGCCCTGAAACTGCGGTCAAGCATCCAGCATCCATCTGGAGCGCCAAGGCTTATCCCGCGCCAGCCGGGCGCCCTTTTTCGACAGCAAAACAAAATTTCAAAGCCGCCGTTCCGCCTTCTGCCGGAGCGGCGGCTTTTCAAGATCAGGTCTAATTCTTTTCTTCAACCCAGTTAAACACGGTTTTAAGTTCGTCATGCGTGATGTCGAACGTGGTGTTATGGGGAGGAAGTTTTTCATCCGTGAAGAAGTCGGGCAACACGTCCGCAGCCAGGGTGATGCCCGCACGACGGTTGAAATCTATTTCAGTAGATAGAATGCGCTGGCCCAGAGTCACCACATCGTCGCCGGTGAGCTGCCAGCCGAACTTGGCATTGAGCATGTCCACAACGGCGGGCAACGCATCCGGCACGTCAAGAATGGCAAAGGCCGTAAACAGGCACAAGCCTACGGAATCCACAGAGGCTGTAGCCACCTGGAGGTTACGCGAAAGCTCAATCTGCCCTTCCTTTTTCAGAGGGTCAACCGTGCCGCCGCTGCTGAGGATATTGGCGGTGACGGCATAGCCTGCAGTGTGGTCCGCTCCCATAGGCGAAGTGGCGTAAGTGACGCCCTGGCCCTTGACAGCACGGGGATCATAGGCAGGCAGACTCTGCCCCTTGACGGCAGGTACGCGCCGCACACCGAAGACCCGGCCCGTGGTGGCAGTGCCGCACCCGATAATGCGCCCCAAGGGCGTGCCTTCACTGATGCCATGCATGGCGTCCAGCACAGCCTTGGCATCGCCGTAGGGTATGCCCCCTCCGGCCATAGCCACCCCCATGGCCACACCCACGTCAATGGTATCCACACCAATATCGTCACACAGGTAGTCGTACTGCGAAATGGCATCCAGATCGCCGATGCCGGAATGGGGACCGAAAGCCCACAGGGTTTCATATTCCGGCCATTTGCTCTGGAATTTTCCTTTCTTGTCCGGCAGGATGCCGCTGCAACGGATCATGCAGCCGCTCATGCAGCCGTGCGCCACTGTGCCGCCGCGCTCTTTGGTGATCTGGTTCAAAAGTTCGCCCGAAACGCTCTCGTGCTGGTCGAACTGGCCAACAGTAAAGTTGGCTGTGGGCAAACCGCCAGCTTCGTGCAAAATATTGATGAGCACGGCCGTGCCGTAATCCGCAAGTCCCTTGCTGGTGATGGGATGCTCGGCCAGAGCCTTGGCAAAGCGCTTGGAGGCCTCACGAAAGGCTTTTTCGTCATTGAGAGGCTGGTTTTTACCGCCTTCGGGATTGACGATAATGGCCTTGAGCCCTTTGGAACCCATGACAGCGCCCACGCCTCCTCGCCCGGCATGGCGCATGGGACGCAGCTCGCGGTCAGTACAGGCGATGGAAGCCGCAGTAAGCTTGAATTCACCGGCCCTGCCGATGGTGATGTAGCTGCAATCCTTGCCGTATTTTTCCACAAGGTTGGCCACGGCGTCAAAATTGTTCAGCCCAGCCACGTCCGAAGGCACAAGCCTAGCGTGATCCTTGCTTACTTCGAGTTGCCACCACTGACCTTCTTCGGCCATATTTTCAATAATGACTGCCAGAATACCCAGACGGGCCAAATGACCGCCAGGTTGGCCGCCTGCGTTGGATTCCTTGATGCCTTCCGTAAGGGGACTTTTACAACCCACGGAAAGACGATTCGCGTTGGGGCTGTTGGTCGCACCAAGCAGCCCCGGGGCAAAAACAAGTTTGTTGTGCGGGCCGATGGGCGTACACGTTGGTGGCACTTCCCGTGCCACAATGGTCGAGGTCAGCGCGCGACCGCCAAGGCCCGCATACTCCTGGGGGATCTCTTCAAGAACACAGGTTTTTGTCGCCATATTGACGCGCAAGAAACGAAACATGGGGCCTCCTTGAAAAGCGCTACCGCGCCTGTATGTGTTTGAGAGGTACTGTACCCCAGGCAATTACACAGGCAAGCATATAAAAAAAATGACACGCTTTTCCCCTCAGCGTGCCCATACTGGTATAAAACGATGACGATATGCGTGGAGAGGACGCAGCCAGCACGTGGCGCACACGGCTACTGGTCAATCTGACAACAAAAGCTCAAGCAGGATTAAAGAATGACTCAACAGCCCCTGGCGCAGCGCGGCTGCTAAAACAGGGCCCAGCTACAATGTCAGAAAGTTTCATCCCAGCGTCTGCCAAGCTGAACCTCGCGCGCGCCAAGAGTATGGATCAGCGCCGGATCATGCGTTGAACAAACCACTGTCGCCCCTTCACGCCGGCAGACACTCACTGCTTGTACCATATCCCGCGCACTGGCGGCATCCACATTGGCCGTGGGCTCGTCCAGTAAAAGCACCATGGGGCGCAAGGCAAGCCTTGAAGCCAGCGCTATGCGTTGGCGCTCTCCGCCGGAGAGCTCGCCTGGGCCGCGCCGGGCAAAATCCCACGGCCTGTCAAAACCTACAGCCCGCATACTTTGCTCGAAAACCATGTCGGCCGAAGCGGTATCATTACGCAGGCGAAGCCCCATTACAACATTGCTGAAAACACTCATACGCAACAGGTAGGGATCCTGCAGCAGCAGTGTGGCCTGCTTTCTTCCGTTACCTCCTCCGGCGTACTGTAACGCCCCCGAGGCAGGACGCTCCAGAAAGGCCAGGATGCGTAACAACGTTGACTTTCCGCAGCCGTTGGGGCCCGTCAGGGCAAGCGCCTCACCCCGTACGATTTCAATGTGAGGCACATTCAGTACAATACGATCGCCGTATACTTGCACAAGATCGCGCCCCTGGTACAACAAATCCTTCTTCTCTGTCATACCCGGCCCCTGTGGCGAAAAAAGGCCAGCATCAAATTGATGATAAAAGCCATGAGCAAAAGTATGAGCCCCAGGGCAATGCCCTGAGCAAAATCGCCCTTGCTGGTTTCAAGCGCGATGGCCGTTGTCATTGTGCGGGTGGCGTAACGGATATTCCCCCCCAGCATCATGGCCACGCCCACTTCAGTGATGACACGCCCGAAGGCCGTGATGGAAACCATGCCAATGGAGTAGCGGCATTCCCACAGTGCGAGAGCGGCGACCTGCCTGCCGTTGGCCCCGAGAGTGAGCAGCGTTTCCCGACAGCGCGGATCCAGGCTCTCCACTGCCTGCGCCGTCCATGAAGTTACGATGGGCAGAGCCAATACGGCCTGCCCAATAGCCATGCCCGGCAGCGTAAAAAGCAGCCCGTACTGGCCCAAGGGTCCGCGGGCCGTTATAAAGGCATAGACCAACAGCCCGATGAGCACTGTGGGAAAAGCCAGAAGTGTATCAGAAATGAGGCGTAATGCTCTTTTACCGGGGAAGGTGCAGTAACCAAGGACGAAGCCCAGCGGCAGCCCGAGCAGCAGTGCCACCGTCATGGCGTAACAGGTGGAGAGCAAAGTGGCGTATATGGCGGACAGTGTAGCCGCATCCATATGGATTAGAAGAGAAAACGCGCCAGAAAGGCCGTTGATAAGATATTCCATACGGGCGCTCGCAGAAGAGTAAAAAAACAAAAAAACTTTAAGGCATGCCGGGGAGACAAATCATCACAAACAGATCTGCCCCCCCGGCGATTGTCACTTGTGCAGTTACTTTCCTGCGCCGGATTCAGCGTTGGGGAAGAAAAGCTGTTTACCCTTCAGCTTGTAATCCGCAATTTTCTGCTGTGTGGACGGGGCCACCCACCAGTCTTCGAATTTTTGCGCCAGATCCTTTTTGACCTTGGGGCACTGCGCGGCATTGACCGTAATGACGCTGTACTGATTGAACAGGGCCTTGTCTCCTTCCACCACGATGACCAGAGGATTCTTGTCGCCCATCTTGTCAGCGAAGGTAATCCACGTTCCACGGTCTGTCAGTGAATAGGCCTGTTTTTCTGCGGCCATGTTCAGCGTGGCTATCATACCCTGCCCGGCGGAAAAATATTTGGGATCTTTGTCAGGCGTGATGTCAGCCTGCTTCCAGAGCTTCTGCTCGGCCTTGTGTGTGCCGGATTGGTCGCCCCTGCTCACGAAACCGGCCTTGGCCTCAAAGATGCCGCCAAGAGCTTCTGCCGTGCTTTTGCCCTTGATGCCAGCCGGATCAGATGCAGGCCCCACAATGATAAAATCGTTGTACATGACCTGACGGCGGTCCGTGCCATGTCCGGCCTTGACAAACTCCATTTCCGCTGACGGGGCATGTACCAGCAATACATCGGCATCGCAGTTTTTGGCGATTTCAAGCGCCTTGCCTGTACCCACGGCCACCCATTTAAGCTCTATGCCCGTTTCTTTTTTGAAAACAGGTTCAAGGTACTCCAACAGACCCGAGTCCTGAGTGCTGGTGGTAGTGGCCATCATGAGAGTGTCAGCGGCCCGCGCAAAAGGGGTCAGAGCCAGAGAGCCCAAGACGCAGACAGACAAAAAGAAACGGAACATGTTATACTCCTTTTAAAATTCATCATGGCAAATTAATTTTGAGAATGTACATTCTCAAAATTTGAAGACGCTTGCTTCGGCATTTGCCAGCGCAAACAAATAGCAGCACTGCCTTCGCGGCAGTCGTTGCAGCGCAGAAAGCATCCGCAGGCCCTAATGGGCAACGGTGAAGCTGACTTACGCCTGCGCGGCGGGCGGCGGCTCACGCCATCGCCTTCAGAGTATTTTAACGTTAAAATACTCGCCCGATCGAGCCGATGCGTCCTGCTGTCAATGCGATTATCACGATATCATTAAAAAGCGTGACATAAAAGACATGACCATGGCAGCAAATGCTCGCGCCTCATGGTCACAGCAGAAAATAACAGGCCAAGGTTCAGCTATATCGGTGGGGAATTGTGACGTCGATTTTAATCCGCCAGCAAATACACGGCGGTTGCGGGAAAAACGGCAAAAATCTTTTTGCCTTCAGTCAGATGCAGTTTGCCCACGGCCAGGGTTTCAAGCGTAGCCCGTATGGTAGTGCCATCGGACAGCCTCAGACAAACAAAAGTTTCTACCATATCGGCATGCAGGCTTTCCACAATGCCGCATACGCAGTTCGTCAGGCTTGTTGTTGTTTTTTCAGAGCACAGCACAATGCCTTCTGGATCAATCCTAACGCTCACTACCTGATTCTCATGAATCTCCAGAAGACCAACCTGCTCGGGATCACAAAAGGCAGTCAGCCGCAGATCAGAAAAGGTGGTCACTTCCACCTGAATTTTTCGCATGCCCACAACCACTGCACTGACAATACCAAGAAAAAGATTGGTGTCGTCATTATCTCCGCCAGACTGGGAGCACTGGGCTCTTTCCCGGCCGTATGCCTGGCTGACCAAAATACGGCGCGCCTCACCATTTGAAAAGTTCAAGAAGGCCGCCAGTTGTGCAGATTCTTGCTGCCCTAGAAATTTTTGCACCAGAGGCATGGGCACATGCAGACCCAGCAGCTCAAGCCCCCGCGAATAGCGGATGGCCCGCGGTCCCACCACGGCGGAGGGCAGCCCCATAGTTCCACCCACCGCATAAAGCTTCTTGCGCACAAAACCCTGATCAAAGCGCAGAAAATCGATATCAGAAGCTTCAGGAAGACTGAGTATGCGCCGGACGTGCCGCATAACGCTCAGAGGCAATAACAATTCACGGGCATTGGGGCCAGGCACGCGCATCATCCCCGTGATAGTGTCTATAGCTTGGCGCGGGTTGAGCGCCATGGCCTCACTGAGGCGCAATCCACCGTAACGAAACAGCAAAAACAGCAGATGCAGCCTCGCCCGCGCAATTTTTTGCACCTTGGTCGTAGCTTCAGATTCCCATTGCTCCCACCGAAGAGTGAGGGCTTCCAGCTGTTGGCGGCTTAAATGGTGCTGCATTGTGCAAGTCGCTTAAAAAATTAGCAGTTTTTGTATTCAGTTTTATAAATAAAGAGAGCAAATTAACACCGTGGAAGAATTATATAATCATTCCACAGGACTGACAATGGAGGTATTGGCACGAAGGGTAGATCGTGAAGGCATAGAAAAACAGTGCCTAGGCTCTATTCTCAAAGATTTTCCCAAAAGAATTGCTGCAATAATAGTAGGATAGCCCAATGCCATTACAATAGTAGGTAAAAGTTTTTCAGGTTGAGGATGTTCAACTAAAGATTTTCTCTTTAATTCATCAACTCCAAAAATACTAAGGATATATTTCTGATACATTTTATCTTTAGAGTAAAATTCATGAACAACTAAGCATTTGTAAAAATCAGCATAGTTATCATCTTTAAGTCGTTTATATAAACTTTTATTGTTGATTTCATTAATTTCCTTATCTACGTTTACGTAAAACTTGTCGAATGATTTGCCCCAGAATGCCACTTTAGCATTATCATAATTGGACATGATGCGCTCCATTCTACATAAATAACAGTTATCAGGGCAGTTTGACCGTACCCCACTACGTATACCACTGAAAGTTAGTGGCTCCCAATGGGTTGCAGGTTATATTCTTTTCACGGAATTCTTCCGGTGTCAGCAGCCCAATGCACTATGCGGGCACGGCTGGTTGTGATCCTGGCGCGATGCTTCAACGGTTCTTCGCTTCAACGGTTCTTCGGGCATCAGGCAGGGACAGAAATGCGTTCTGTTTTAAACACTCATCCCGAAATTTTTCGTTAAAGTTGTCAATGTGTCCATTATCCGTGGGCTTCCCCGAACGAGTAAACTCTATTTGCACACCGTGCTCAAAAGCCCAAGCATCCAGGGCCTTATCGCTGGATTCCGGACCGTAGTACCACCGGAATATTAAGTAGCAGGTCACCGTCGTCATCAGTATTCTTAACGATATCCCTATACCCAAAAGGAGAATGCTACGATGACCTTGGTCAACATGACAAAAATGAATTGATTTTGGTAGCTATCAATGTGGCGAAACATAGCCATGAAGTTCTTTCCTGTGGCCTGATGGTCAGAAGTGCCTCCCAAAAATCGGACAGGTGTGATATCTACTCAACCAGACACAGACAAGGAAAATGAGATAGGCAGGGTTATGTCCGGCATGGTTTATAAATGGGGTGCGGCAGAGGTGAGACGTGTGCCCCTTGCTGATGAGGGTGAGATGAGCTAAAAAAGACATCTGGCACAGCGTGTGAGTGTGCCACTCACTGGGTCACCATAACTACCCTGCTCTTTTAACTTATCAAGCAATACAGCCAGTTGGTTCGAGTCCTTTTCTCACCACTGCCGAGTCCCGCCCTCGGCACCACGAATTTAGGAATTGAGCTAACAAGCCCAATTCCTTTTTCTTTTTGTGGCTGACTTGATAAGATTTCTTGGATTGGTGACCCAGTGAGTGGCACACTCACACGCTGTACCATATACCCTTTTTTAGCCCATCTCGCCCCCATCAGCAAGGGGCATACGCCTCACGTCTGCCGAACCCCATTTATGAATCATGCCAGACATACCCCAGACAAGCATTGTTACACATCCTTGCCTGCGGCCTACGCTTCATTCCTTGCATCCATTGACAATGCTGGTTTATATAGCAGTATCTGTTGATACTTTTTAAACAGCAACTGAAATTCGCCGTTAAATTGGCAAGTGAAACAGGTGTGGTCCTGCCTCACTTGGAGGATTTATGTACCAATATACCCCGCGTTACCCAAAGGCATTCGGCCATCCAGCCTGGAGCCTGTATGGCTTTGTAAATGATGCACTTCTGCAAGACTTATTTTGGCGTAAAGTTCAGACAGACCCCGCTCTTGTGGCAAGATTAGCAACTATCCTTGATCATAATGCAACGCAAGAAAACAAAAATATTTTTCTATCTGATAATACTGCTATTTCTTTGCATCCTGAAAGCTGCGGTGCGTATACTACTGAAAGGCCTGGCCGTGTTAATCTGCTACAAGGGAATAGTGAAGACAAGCAGTCCATCTTAGATGCCGAACAGCACCCCGCCTCATGTGGGTATTACCTTGGTCCGCTTTTTCAGCAAAAATGCGGATGGCTCCCACAAAACGTCTACTCCAACATCCTCCAACGTTTGAGGGTGAGCCTTACTCAAGAGGATCGTTATCTGTTTAATCGAAAGGCTTGTCACAACAACGTGTTGATGACGGACAGAGACAAGGCTAACGCAATGCAAGCCATTGAACGCTCTGTTCCGATAGATTTTGGATTCAAAAAATTTAGAGTGTATTGGTACTCCACAGAGAATGGAAGTACAGTCTTTGGTATTATGTATTTATTTGATGATTCAGGAATGGTTGCCAAGCTTCCCATATCAGCCTGGCAGCGTGTTGGTAACTCTACTGGTAATGTTGTTTTTGATCTGCTCCATCCTCATCATAATTGTCCTTTGTATGACCTACATGCACTGTCACGGTGGCGCGGTAGATCTAAATATGCCCTTATATGTGCAAATGAGTGGACATGCGAAACTATCAAACAGGATCACACATGGATACCAAAAACGTTTCCTGTGACAACATACAGTTCGGTTGAAATGAGCGATTGGGCATCCCTGGGGTCAATGACGCCCATTATTTTCCCAGACGATACTGTTGATGGGTGCTATGAGGCTTATAAGCTATTCTTGGTGTTACAGGCGCAGGGGTTGTTTCCCATTTTTTTGAAACGGCAAGAAAAAAAAGCAACAAACCAGGTTCAAAATATTATTAAGCTTGCCCAAGACATTTATCCGATAGCATTTCCAAGCGGTGAATGCGATCTTTCTACATTCGCACAGCACTGTCGCCGTGAATTTGGCGTGGAGCCCCCTCAGGGTATTTTACCCCAAGGGCAACCTTTGTTGGAGTTGCCAGGTGGGGAAAGCGAGCCAGAGCCACTTCTGGAAGGGTTGCTTTCTTTGGATGACCAGATGACCATATTTGCGTGGCGCGGCGTAGGGAAGAGTCTGTTTTCGCTTCTATTGGCTCTGTGCTTCGCAAATGGGCATAAGGCGTTGAACGGACGTGTATATCCTTCACGTAAATACCGTGTGCTGCTGATTGACGGCGAAATGCCCCCAGGCAAGCTGAAAGAACGTGCTCGTTCAATTGCCAAAGGGCTTGGATTGCCTGAGGATGCCGCAAATAATCTTATAGTCCGCTCCTCGGTGGCAGAAAAAAAGAATTTAGTGTTGGACACTGAAGAGGGGTGGCTAGACCTGCTGCCCGACCTTGAACAAGCTGACATCATTATAGTGGACAGCCTGTTTAAAGTTATCCCAACAGCTATGAGCTCGGAATATACAGCTATCAAGGAATTAAATAATTTTTATAGCTGGTGCAGGCGACACGGTAAAACTGGCATCGTAGTTGACCACCAAGGGAAAAGTGGACATGCCTCTTTTGGTTCTATGGGGAAAGACATCAGTGTGGATGCAGCATTGCAACTGAAAAATAGTACACACGCAATTGAGGCCACAGCAACAAAAAATCGTAATTTTGAATTTACTGATAAGCCCTGGATCAAATACAGTATTAAAAACGAATCCGACGGCATGACCTTTCAGCCTATCGGTCAAGTTGCAATAGTATCGCCTACCACAGCCCTTCCGGCTGGTGAAGACGAAGACATAAAAAATTCGAATAAGAGAGCATCCACCCCCGATAAGCCGGATATTGATCAGGCCATCCTCAATTATGTCAAAGAGCACTCGGATCAGGCACAAGGTGAAGTATGCGATGCTATTGTGGATATGGGTATATGTAAGAGGGCAGCCGCTCACAGCCATTACAAAGCGCTCAGGGAAGAAGGCAAGCTTACTGCTCCCGAGGAAGCCGACATTACCAAGCAGTCGGATGATGAAATCTGCTGAACGGCTCCTGCGGCTATTTATAGGTTCTCCTTGGGGAGAACCATCCTTTTTTCTTTTTGAATTATCATGTTGGCAGATTCTGCTGATCTATCCATCTGATGCACATCCCCCCTTAGGGGGGATGTGCATCAGATGGATAGATAGTGCATATGTTTGCCAACCTATTGATCAAGGCGAAGAAAAATAAACACAAGAAAGAATCTAAAACAAGGCCAAAGCAAAAAATCAAAGTCTGTTGCAGGTTATATCGCCGCACAGATACCGCTGTGCAAAATTTTTGTCCCCTCGCCTTCTCAGGTGTTTTGGCTTTCGCACACCTCGCACACCTCGCACAGCGCAAAAACACGTTTCCTCAAAAACAAAATTAAAAAATACATTTCTGCTGATTAGTATATGTGTAATAGCCCGATGCAGACCATTTCGGCCCTGAACGACTATCGCACGCATACTTATCAGGAGTTGTCATGAAAATCCTGGATGGTTCCTCTACGCCGACAGAGCAGAAGGAAAAGCGGATAGTCTACGCGGGCCATGCCGATCAGGAACACGCAGATTTTGCGGAAATGCCTCGGCAATGGAGAGAGTACCCTGCCTCCACAGATGGCATCAAAGAAGCCGTAGGTGACGGATATACCGCCATTTCTATTTTCGAATTCAGTGGCCCTGTGGAAAAGGGTAAACCTCAGCCCATGCGCTATGGCGACCTGGTGCTGGACTTCGATGCCAAAAAAGAGTTGTTTGATAACGATGGCAATCCGTTGGGCAAGGTGGGCGATATTGCTAAAGCGCTTGAAGCTGTTCGCATTTTCAGCAGGCTGCTTACCCAAAAATATGACGTGAACCCCAACCATTTGCATTATTACGCCAGTGGCGGCAAGGGCTTCCATGTGATTATCCCACGAGAGCTTATAGGTTCAGAAGCTGGTGACATTGAGTTGCCTGCCATTTACAGGCGTACCCTTGATTCCATTCTGAATATTGCTGCCCATAAGGAACTTTGGGACGGTACAGTCCTTGGTGCGCTTAAGGATAGCCGCAAACTTACCCCTGAAGACCTGTGCATTGATCCAAACGGGTTCAAGGGCGGCAAAGGCCAACTCATCCGACTGCCCCATATCCAGCGGGCTGACGGCAATTACAAGGTGCCGGTGACATATGACGAGATCATGTACAATGGAGCTTCTTTTTTTGAGGAACTCGTCAAAAAAGACCGGCATATTGAGGAGGAAGGAAGCCGAAATGGTATCACCTGCGCTCCCATGCTGGAAGAAGCCTATTTGCAAGCCAAAAGGGTTGTTTGTCTTACTGCTGACAGGCGTAACGCCGATAGCCAGGTTGCAAGCCTGGAAACAGAATGTAAATTTGTGACTTTCTGCAGCCAGCATGCGGGTGAACTCTCAGAGCCCCAATGGTTTGCGCTTGCCAGAATTTTTTCCCACTGTGGGCCATTGGGACGGATATTATTCCACATGTATAGTCAGCTTGATCCTCGCCGCTATAATGAAGAAGAGGCCCAAAAGAAGCTGCATAATGCCTACAGTTATTCTCCCATCACCTGTAAGGAAGTCCAGAAAGTATTCCCTTGTTCAGGCGGCTGCCGAGTAAAATGCCCTATGGATCTTTATCGGCGAAAGCTCGCTGCGACTCTCGAAGTCGATGCCTTTGCCGTACTGGACGAAGAGCTTGTATTTTATCCAGATGCCAGCGACAAAACCACTTATGAAAAAATCTCTTCCTCACTTGAAGTAAAGGCTTCTGCTCGTGACGCTGAAAGCTGCGGCTGGTCAAAGATTATTGAAATACGTGATCCTGATGGCATTCTCCATCAGTGTCTAGTGCCTTTCACATCCTTAAACGGCTCAGGTGAAGAGGCGCTTGCGCTCCTGTCGGAAGCTGGTTTGCTGCTGGAGCCAGGCAGACTGCCCCGCCAGCGGCTTATACAATACCTTAGCAAAGCAACCCCAAAGCAGCGGGCTTTGATTGTTGAAAAAAATGGTTGGGTTGAAAAGGCCAACAAATTTGTACCTTTTGATCTGGGAAGTCAGCACGGCCAGTGCGAGTATCTGTGCTCCCGCTTCCCTGTGGCGTCCAAGCTGTTTGAGTCAAAGGGAACACTCGAAGAATGGAGAGAGCATGTGGGGAGGTATTGCGAGAGCAACCCTCTTTTGCAGGTGACGATTATTGCGGCCCTGTCCGGCCCCTTGTTGACGCTCATGAGGCATTCTGGTTTTGGCATTCACCTCTACGGTAATTCTTCCAGCGGCAAGACGACGAGCCTTCATGTTGCGGGTTCTGTCACTGGCGGTGAGCTTAAGTCGTGGCGAACAACGGACAATGGCCTTGAAGGCGTAGCGGAACAACATAACGACAACTGCCTTTTGCTTGATGAAATAAATCAGTGTGACCCTGATGTGGTGGCCCAGGCAGCCTATATGCTTGCCAATGGCCAGGGCAAATCACGTTCTTCAAAGACCGGTGTCAGCCGTCGTGTACCGACGTGGAATTTGACATTTCTGTCTTCAGGTGAAGTGTCCATATCTGACCGTGCTGACCAAGGTTATAGGAATAAAGCCATGGCCGGGCATGAGGTGCGCGTTATCAGTATCCTTGCAGACGGTGGTACTGACCACGGCATATTCACGATTATACCTGACGGCATGCCCGCTGGAGAATTTTCCGACAAATTGGTACAAAGCAGTAAAGAATACCGGGGTGCCCCATTACGGGCTATGATCCAGCACATCAAAGACGACTATGCTGGGATTTGTGAGGCGGTTAATGGATACATGGCCCAGTTCCTTGTCGGGCGTGCGAGCACGTCCATGTCTGCCCAAGCAAAACGGGTTGCCAATCATTTTGCCTTCCTGGCGGGTGTGGGTGAAATCGCCATACGTCTCAACATACTGCCCTGGTCGGCTGGAGAAGCAATGGCCGCTATGCAGCATTGCTTTGACTGGTGGCTCCGGGACAGAAATGGTGCGGTAGACTTTGAGATTGAAAAAGCAACAGAGAAGCTTCTGTCTCTGTCCCGTGCTGAGTTCTACGGGAAAGTTGGCGATACCTACCCAATCAAGAGGCTTGCTGCAGATAACAAAGACTGCTTTTTTATCCCACGTACCTATGCAGTAGCCGAAATCTGCAAGGATTTTCAGTATAAATCTCTTGTCACTAATCTGAAAGAGAAAGGGCTGTTGATTCTGACCAAGGACGGTGAAGTGCGAGAGCAGTTCTGGCAAGGTTGTAACGATAATCGGCCCAGAGGTTTCGCCATTATTAGGGATAACTTGTATGGCGAATCTGCGCATGGTATTATTGAAAGTCCTTTGCCTTTAGGGGAAAAGCTTTCAATTGTGTATCAGACCGTTGACGATAATGATTTTTAAAATTGAAAAAATGCCGTGTGCGTAGTGTGCGAGCTGTGCGAGTGTGCGGAAATTCAAATACCGAGGGCAGTAGGAAAATTAAATTCCTACTGCCCTCCTCTATATAGTATGCCCAACACCACACAATTTAGCCCGATGAGGTAGCCACATGCGGCCATATCGTACTCCCATTACCAATCTCTATGGCACAGATCGTTTTTTCGACGCCCTGGAAAAAGAACTCCCACCTGTGTTCACGCGAGATGTTGCTTCCAGATGTATGGGGGGACTTCTGTCCCCCAAAAGTATGTCCAATGCCGATGCCATGGGGATAGGGCCATCAGTCCGGGTAAGGATTGGAAAGAAAGTTGCCTATGAGAGAGCAAGCTTCATGACATGGCTCAGGCAAAGATTAAGTATGTAGGTTTTCATATACGCGTCATTGCCCTCATCTTTTTGTAAACCTCCCCAAGTTAGTGCCACCCGAAGGTAGAGACTTTCTGGGGTGAATTGATTTCCAAATACTCAGCCGGAGGAATGTTGCCCAAGGACTCATGGGGCCGTTCTTCGTTGTACTGCTTCAGCCAGTTCGCTGTGATTTCCTTAACTTCCGCGAGGCTGCTGAACAGGTAGAAGTCAAGAACCTCCGTCCGATACGTCCTGTTAAATCGTTCCACATACGAGTTTTGAGTAGGCTTGCCCGGTTGGATGAACTCCAGCTCCACTCCATGCGCCTCAGCCCACTCAGCCATCTGGATCGAGATCAGTTCCGGCCCGTTGTCCATTCTCAGCTTTTCCGGATACCCTCGCCATGCCGCCACCCTGTCCAGAACCCGTAATATCCGGGCTGCGGGGAGGCTGGTGTCTAACTCAATGGCGAGGCATTCTCGGCTGTAATCATCCACCACGTTGAACGTACGGAACCGCTGTCCGCTGGAGAGCGAGTCATGCATGAAGTCCACTGACCAGCAGCAGTTGGCCTG